>JAODBJ010000131.1 GCA_025463905.1 Actinomycetes bacterium | reverse complement strand
CACGAGCGAGATCCAACGCCTGGTCGTCGCCCGCGCCATCTCTGGCGTGCACATTCCGTGATTTGAGTCTGGCGAGTGCGGCGCTGTCCAGGGCCGTTTATCCCTGCTCCATCCCTACAACTTGACGCCACAGTTCGCCTCGTGGCGACGATCCGCGAGAAGGGCCGGGGCGTGTGGGAAGTCCGGGTGTTCACGGGTCGTGACGGCGACTACCGCGCGCACCATGCTCCTACTGCAATGCGTTCATTCACGCGGGTCGAGGTCTTGCCCGACCACGTTGCCAAGATTGACGTCGCGCCCGGAGCATGTGCGTTCAAATGAACTCGTGCGCCGGCCGTACGGGTCACGGCGTGTCGGCACGTCGGAGTGCGTGCTGGGTGAGTTGGTGGATGATTCGATCCGCGGCGGAGGTCGGGTCGTCGAGCTCGAGGAGTACGTCGACGCACCACTCACTGGCGCCAACGGCCTCGATACGCAGCCACGTTTCGGTTTCGCACAGTTCGCATCCGACGGCGGCTGCGGCTCCGGTGAAGTCGATGTCGAGTCGGGCTTGTAGCACCGACGCAAACTCTTCTACCCGCTCGTCCCAGGATGCGCGCCGCCGCGGGTCGCAACGCTGCAGTGCCGCGTCAACTTCGGCGCTGTCGTGAAGCTCGAGTAAGGGTACGAGGACTGGATCGGCGAGGTACTCGGCCGCCGCGAAGGCGAGGCGGCCAGCGTCGCCACGCAACGCCTCGATGACGGCCGGCAATGCCCGTCGATCGCGACGACGCGCGAGACCGACCATCGCTTCTTCGCGCGCGTCGTCGAAGGTGTCGCCGAGTCGCGCCACCAACGCCTGTCGAATAGCGATGCCGTCGACGTTGAGCTGTTGTCCGATCGCGAACGTCGCCCAGTCACGAACATCGTTGTCGCCGTCCGTCATCAGGCGCAGGAGCGCGTCGATGCCAGCCTGAGCGGGTTGCTCGAGAAGCGCCGCCGACAGCGAGGTTGCGACGTGCTGACGCACATCGGCATCGGTGTGATGCGACAGGGCGACGAGCGGCGCGACCGCGCGGGCGTCGGCAACCGCTCCGAGCGCCTGCGCGAAACATCGACAAGCGTCGACATCGTCTTCGACACCGACGCGCGAAGCGAGGGGAACGAACGACGGCTCGCGAGTGTCCTCGCAGATGTTGCATGCCTGCCGGAGCGCCCAGATCGCGACGACTCTCTCTACCGCGTCGGGCGACGACACCAAAGGGATGGCCGCTTCACCGACAGCGACCGCGTCAGCCTTGACCGCCTCGTCGAATATCACCCATGTTTCATCGCTATCGGCTCGGTACGCGGCAGCAGCGTCGCGGAAGAGTTGGTCGAGTGCGACGCGGTCCATGCCACCATCGTGACGGGCAGGCCGCGCTCGGAGGCGCTTTTTCGCGCGATCCAGCGCGCGTCAGGTCCGCGACACGTCCGCGCGATGCTGAGAATTGCTCCCAACTCGCGAACAACCCGAGTACACGTAAGTGCAGGTCACGAGCAGTTTCGGCAACTGACCACAACCGCCGAAAACCCGTTCGAGCACTTTCACACGGATGAGGTCGCAGACCTTCCGTGAGAGCCCCAACTCGCGTGGCTGACTTCGATTCCGGTCCGCCCCAGAGACCGGTACTTCATGGTTTCCCCTCAGGATGATCGCGAAATGTCGACTGTGCCGGGGACTCCGCCCCCAGCTGCTCGTCGTCGAACACGATCTCGACGAGCGGGCTGCCGGCGAGCCAGTCGTCGAGCTGTTGGCGCTCGCTGACCCGCGCCGCGATCTCAGGCCGATTTTGCAGATCGAGGACCGCGGTGATCACTCGCCGCCGTGTCGGCTCGTCGACCGGGACCGCCGTCGCAGGCAGGTCGGCCGTGACCCCGTACTTGAGATGCACGATGAGCCGCGGGTCGGCGAGCACGTTCGAGTACCAACCTCGGGGGCCGGGCACACCGGTGAGGTACCAGCGACCGCCGACGCGATGGAACCAGATCTCGATGCGGCGCGGGATACCGGTGCGTCTACCCACCGTCGTGATATCGATGGTGCGCTCGTCCGCGGACGACTCCGGCCCGATGTCGAGGGCGCGGACGACGGCGTCGTCGACGGTCATAGTCCGCGATGCCGCTCGTCGTGGAGGGGCGTGTCGCCGACCGCTAAACGTCCGGCCCGGGATGCGCACAGTGCGTGGTCGGCGACATGCATTGCCGGCCTCCTGCTTCGTGGTGGCTGTCCCGGAATCCATGACACGTTCCGGTACCTCCAATGACACCAGCGCCGCAGATTCAGAGCTAGCAACATCGTCTCGCGTGTTTGCACAAAGCTCTTGGTGCACGCGCTTTCTTATGGCAGCGCCGCCGCGAGACCGAGTCCACCTCGCATGCGCGCCGCATCAAGGCTGGGTGGAGCGCCGAACTGGCGCCGGTACTCCCGGCTGAACTGCGACGGACTGTCGTAGCCGACGCGGTGGCCGACGCCGGTGACGTCGTTCGGGTGGTTCGCGAGCAACAATCTCGCCGCCTGAAGCCGGATGTGCTTCTGAAACTGGATCGGTGTCATCGCCGTCACCGCCTGGAAGTTCCGGTGGAACGCGGAGACGCTCATCCCCGAAAGTCGTGCGACTTCCTCGACCCGGAACGGCCGGCTGTAGTTCTCCCGGATCCACTGCACCGCCCGCGTGATGTGGTTCAGGCTGCTGTCCGCGAGGCCCAGCTGACGGACCACGTCCCCTTGTTCCCCGGTCATCAACCGCCAGAGGATCTCGCGCTTGAACAACGGCGTCAGTGCCGTGCGGTCTCGTGGTCGGTCGAGCAGGCGCAACAACCGCACAATGGGATCGAGCAGCTCGTCCGGAGCGACGCTGACCGCGATTCCGGGGCGTGCGGTGCCTGAAGATTGCGGTAGGTCCCCCGGCCCGGCCTGCAGCAGCAGCTCCGCGATTGCGTCAGGTTCCAGGGTCATCGAGAAACTGAGCGTCGGGTGGCCTGGGGCAGCATCGATGATGTGTCCCTCCACCGGGAGATCGACCGAGGCGACGAGATACTGACCAGCGCCGTATTCGTAAACGCGCTCTCCCAGCGCGAGTCGCTTGCCACCCTGGGCGACGACCACCAGCACCGTGCCGGACATCGAAGTCTCCCTCGACGCCGCGTGATCGGTCTTGCAGATCCGGACGCCGTCGATGGCCGTCGTCACCTCGAGGCGCCCATGCCGTTGCAACAGTTCGCGAAGCTCGTCCAGAGCCATGTCGTGATTGCACCACAGAACTCGCGGTGACTGGCCGGGAGGGGCAGTCGCTCGGCCCTTCCTCGCGGGTCGCTCCAAAGTTACGCAACTAATGGTTGCGTGTTCGGCAGCAACGTGCAATGATTGGTTGCACGTCCGGGAACGCCCCCGGCGGCTCGAACAGGAGACATCATGACGGACCGTTCCTCTCTCGCTTCGCCCGTTACCGCAGCCGCGGACGACTACACCTACGAAATGCGGGTGCGCGTTCCGTTGCCGCAGATCGTCGCGGCCCTGACCGACGACACATTGATTAGCCGCTGGTGGACAGCCGTGACTGGGTCCGAGCGTCATGACGACGAGGTGCAGCTCTTCATCGGCGGCGACGCTCCCTTCGTCTTCTTCACGGTCGAACACGCTCCGGAAACAAACCAGGTCACCTGGACGGTGACGGACTGTGCGGTGATGGCCGACTGGGTCGGCACCAAGCCGTCGTTCTCGGTGCGGCCGAACGCCGACGGGACCAGCACCATCGAGTTCCGGCACGTCGGATTGGGGCCCGCGCTGGAGTGCTTCGACCAGTGCCGCGCCGGCTGGAACCACTTCATGCCCAGCCTGTACCAGTTCCTCGAGACCGGTGTCGGCCGCCCGAACGAACCGCGCGACGCGTCGGCCTGACCTTGACGAACCGATCACCCGCCTTGCGTCGGGTTCAGCGTTGACGGGCACACGAACGTTCCTGGCGACGCTGAACCCGAACACCAAACGAGACTGGCGCCCATGAGCACCTACACGATCGAACGCGACATCGAGATCGAGGCCCCGGTAGACGTCGTGTGGCGCACGATCACCGAACCCGAACAGATCCGCACCTGGTTCAGCGATGCGGTGGAACTCGAAGCGCGACCCGGCGCGGTCGGCACACTCACGTTCCGCGCAGACACGGATGACCCGCTCGTGGTCGACATCACGGTTGTCGCCGCCGAGCGGCCGCATCGCTTCTCGTTCCGTTGGTCGTATCCGCCCGGCGAACACGCAACGGCCGGCAACTCGACGCTCGTGACGTTCACACTCACCGCGGACGGCGACGCGCGATCACGCCTGCGCGTGGTCGAAACCGGGCTCGACCAACTCGACTGGACCGACGACGACAAGCAGAAGTACGTCGACCAGCACCGACACGGCTGGCAGGTCCAAGGAGACAGGCTGCGAGACCTGTTCGTCGCCGGGCATGAATCTTCACGATGAGCGACCAAGACGAGGACGACGATCTCTGGGAAGCGATGGCCGATCCGACTCGCCGCAAACTGCTCGATCTCCTCGTTGCCCGCGGTCAGGCCACGGCGACGACACTCACCGCGGACATGCCTGTCAGTCGCCAAGCGATATCCAAACATCTCTCGATCCTGCAGCGAGTCGGACTGATAGACGCGCACCGTCAAGGACGCGAAGTTCGCTACAAGGTCCGCGAACAGCGCCTCGCCGAAGCAACCGGCGCCTTGTCCCAAGTTGCCAACCGCTGGGACCGCCGCCTCCGAGCGATAAAGGAACTCGCCGAACAAGCACACGCCGCCGATCCCTTCACGAGCGCTGACACCGACGGAGGTCGGAGTGCTCTGAGATCTGACAGCGTTACGGGACTAGACCCGGTTACAGGAGGGATCGGAAGCAGCGCCGTCGATCGAGAACGTGGATGTAGATGGGTTCGTGCCGTCCCTACTTTCGTCCCTACAACTCGTTGTCACGAGACGGATTCGACGGGTGCACATTCCCTGATCTCGGTCCGTCGAATTCGATTCCCACTGGATGGGTGAGCGCTAGCCTGACTGTGCCTTGGACGAGTCGTGTGACGACGATGTCCTCGAGCCGCTCCCGGTGTACGAGGACTGTGTGCCGGTGCCGCCGGCACCGGTTGCCAGTTACTGGCGCATGCGCGACCTGTTCGCGATCCGCCCAAAGCGGAGGAGCGCAACCCTCGCAGGCGCAGCATCGATTCGCACTCGACCGCCCTGGTTGATCGCCGGGGATCTCCGATCGCCAGTGGACGCGGGCGATCGGAGATCCGCGACGTTCACTCGAATGACCGCTCTGAACCCGGCGTTGCTTGCCGATCTTCCGAACTGGTGGCGTCGACGGGCCAACGACGCGCGCGTCCGTGTGAGCCGGCAGCTCGTGCTCGAAGCACCGAGCCTTGAACCGAGCGGCACGTGGCGGCTGCATGGGGCTCTGCGTAGCCCGTGGCTGCGGCGATGGATTCCTGTCGAGCTGCAGCTGTGGCCCCGTCTCGGCGCGTGGACCAAGGTCAGCCTCGAGCCCCAAAATCACGTGCGTCCGGGTCGTCGCTACTTCAGCATCGGGCACCGCACCCTCGACGCGCTGACTGCTCGGTTGACGACGGAGCTGCACCACACTGCTTCGGCGAACGCATGATCCCGACCTGATCGCCGAAGTCGCCACGCGAAGCCCGGAAACGTGTCCGCGAGCGCGTTGACACGATCGAGGTTGACGCGACCGAGGTTGACGATGCCGGTCAGCCGTGTGCATCCCTCGGCGGACGCAATCACCCGACTCGGACCGAACGGAGATTGAAGGGGATGCCTCACGCCATGGTCCTGCGAGGCTAGGTTCCGCGTCGCTCATCCGGAACGGGAGACAGCACATGGCACAACGCAAGAACCTGGGTGCGATCACCATCGTCGTGGTCCTCGCGCTCGCTGCGGCCGCATGCGGCAGCAGCAGCAAGAATGCGAAGTCAGGATCGACGAGCACCACGGGTGCTTCGTCAAGAGCGCGTGGCAACGTCAACGGCCAGCTCGTGCTGGGTGCGCTACTACCGCAGTCCGGTGATCTCTCTGTTATCTACAAGTCGCTGAACACGCCGCTGACGATGGCCGTGGCCGAGATCAACGCGGCCGGCGGCGTCAACGGTAAGCCGGTTGTCGTCAAGCATGCCGACGACGGCACGAGCCCCGACGTTGCGTCGAGCTCGCTGGATACTTTGCTCACGTCCGGCAAGGTCGACGCCATCGTCGGCCCGGCCTCGTCAACAACCGCGCTCGGCATCATCGACAAGATCAAGACGAACAGTGTCGTTGCCTGTTCGGGTTCGACCACGTCCGCTGCGCTGTCGGTCGCCGGTGGTGCCGGAGGCGGGTATTTCTTCCGCACTGCGCCGTCGGACAATCTGCAGGGCCCAGCACTCGCGCAGCTGGTGTTGAGCGGCAACAAGCACAAGATCGCGATCCTCACGCGCAATGATTCGTACGGCACGGGCTTCGGTTCCTCGCTGTCGAAGGCACTCACCGGCGGCGGTGCCGATGTGGTGGCCAATGTCGCGTACGACCCGAAGTCTTCCGACTACAGAGCAGACGTTTCCAAGGTGGCCGGCAAAGGTGCCGACGCGATCGTCGTGATCGGTTTCAACGACGATGGCGGCAAGGTGCTCAAGGAAATGATTGCCCAGAACGTCGGACCGAAGAACGTTCAGGTCTACACGGCCGACGGCATGCAGAGTTCTTCGTTGTCCAAGGCGGTCGATCCGAGCAATCCCGCAGTTGTGCAAGGGATCAAGGGAACGGCACCGGCCGCGGCACCGTCGGGCGTGACGAACCCGTTCATCGCCAGGTTCGCGGCGACGAAGATCGACACGATCTTCTCCTCGTACTACTACGACTGCGCCAACCTCATCGCGCTCGCCGCGCAGGCGGCCGGGTCCGATGATCCCGCCAAGATCAAGGCCAAGATGATCGCGGTGAGCTTTGGCGGTACGAAGTGCCAGAACTTCAAGTCGTGCTCCGACCTCCTCAAGGCCGGCACCGACATCGACTACGACGGCGCGTCGGGCCCGGTGGACCTCACCAGCAAACACGAGCCCGGCAACGGCGTGTACGACGTCTGGCAGTACGACGCCAAGGGCGGCTACGCCAATGTCCCGGGTGCGGCGCAGATCAAGATCAACGGCTGACCGACACTCATGCGTTATCGGGGCCCGGGGCTTCACCCCGGGCCCCGGCGCGCGCGAGTGTGCCGAGATACAGCTGCACGACCTTGTCGTCGTCGAGCAGTTCGGCGCCCGTTCCGGTGTAGGCGTTGCGACCTTGATCGAGCACGTAGCCGCGGTGAGCCACCTCGAGGCACCGGCGCGCGTTCTGCTCGACGATCAGCACCGACACGCCGCTCTGGTTCACGCTGACGATCCGGTCGAAGACGTCGTCCTGCATCATCGGCGACAGGCCGGCCGATGGCTCGTCGAGCAGCAGGACCGTTGGTTGCATCATGAGCGCGCGGGCCATTGCGAGCATCTGGCGTTCACCACCCGACAACGAACCAGCGCGCTGCTGCAAGCGCTCGCCGAGACGCGGCAACAGGCCGAGGAGCTCGTCTCGCCGTTCGTGGAAGTCGTGGGGGCGGAGAAAACAACCCATGCGAAGGTTGTCCTCGACCGTCAGGGCTGGGAACACGTTGTGCAGCTGCGGCACGTAGCCGACGCCGCGCCGCACGAGCTCGTGCGGCGGACGCACCGTGATGTCGTCGCCCCGTAGATGCACCGCACCTCGCCGGAGCGGCACGAGCGCGAAGATTGCCCGTAACAGCGTCGACTTTCCCGCGCCGTTGGGCCCGATGACCCCGACGATCTCACCTTCGTGCACCTCGACGCTGCAGCCGTTCAAGATGTCGACGCCGGGGAGGTAGCCGGCGACGACGTCGCGTGCATCGAGAAGGACAGCGTTCCCGACGCTCATCTCATCGTGCTCTCGCGTGGCGCTGTCCGAGGTACGCGTCGACGACGGCCTGATTGTCGACAACTTCCTCCGGCGTGCCGTCGGCGATGACCCGTCCCTCGGCCATGCATACGACGCGATCGGAAATAGACATGACCACGTCCATGTCGTGCTCCACGAAGACGACGGTTCGACCTTCGTCGCGCAATCGCTGCACATGGTGCAGAAGCGATTGCACCAGTGCCGGGTTGACGCCCGCCATAGGTTCGTCGAGCATCACGAGCTTCGGTTCGACCATCAGCGCGCGGGCCATCTCGAGCAGCTTGCGCTGACCGCCCGACAACGTCGCAGCAAGATCGCGCTGTCTCGCCGACAATCCGAAGTCGTCGAGCAGTGCGAGTGCGCGCTCGTGTGTTGCGCGCTCCTCCGCACGCCAGCGGAAGCGAAACGGAGCGACGACGATGCGCTCGCCCGACTGACCGGAGGCGCCTAGAAGCATGTTGTCGAGCACCGTCAAGCCCGCCAACGCCTTGGTGAGTTGGAACGTTCGGACCATGCCCTGCCGGGCGAGGCGATACGCGGGCCAGCCGGAGACATCGACGCCATCGAACTTCCAACTTCCTGCGTCGGCACGATCGAAACCGGTCAAGACGTTGAACAACGTCGTCTTGCCCGCTCCGTTGGGACCGATGAGCGCGGTGATCGTGTGACGATGCACCGCGAGGTGATCGACCGATACCGCAACCAAGCCATCGAAGCGTCGTACGACCGACTCCACGACGAGGATCGGATCCGGAACGGCGTCGGAGCTATTGCTCACCGAGCATCACTTCCTGCCGGGACCCGAGGAATCCTTGAGGCCGGAAGATCACCAGCAGCATGATGACGAGCCCGACGAGCACGAAGCGGAACGTACCGATCTGCGTCGGATCGACCAGGTGGCCGACTCCGAGGAAGTTGTGGTCGACTGCGTTGCCGAGGAAGCTGTCTGCGCCCTCGACGAGGAACCAGAACGCGATCGCGCCCAGAATTGGACCCAAAATGCGCGCGGTGCCACCGAGGATCAGCGCGGCGAATGCGTAGAAGGTGATGGCCGACTGGAAGAGGTCGGGCTGAATGAACTGTTGATCGAACACGAGCATGATCCCCGCGACGCCGCCGATCGCACCGCCGAGCAACAGCGCTTGCATCTTGTACGAGTACACGTTCTTGCCCAGCGATCGAACTGCGTCCTCGTCTTCGCGGATGGCACGAACGACCCGCCCCCACGGGCTGTGCACGAGTAGCGCAACCAACACGGACGCGAGCGCGACAAGCACCCACGTCACAAGCGTCACCCACAACTGACGTTGGTCGTAGGTGATCGTGCCGAATCCGTAGCGACCCCGCGCGATCGGGTTGTGATCGAAAAACCAGTTCGCGAACCCACCGATGCCCTGCGGTCCTCCGGTCACGGACTGCACCTTCGTGGAGTTGACGACGATGCGCAGGATTTCGGCGGCCGCGATGGTGACGATCGCCAGATAGTCGCCGCGCAGGCGCAACGTCGGGACGCCGAGCAGGAGTCCGAGCAGGATCGACGCCGCGATACCGACGAGCACCGCCCACGGCAGCCACAGCCCCCAACTGCTCACGGCAATAGCAGTGCCGTAGCCGCCGACGAGCAAGAAACCCGCCTGGCCGAAGTTCCACAAGCCGGCGTAGCCGAACTGCACGTTTAAGCCGACGGCCGCGAGCGCGTAGATCGCGGCGTTGATGCCGAGGCCGGCGCGGACGCCATCGCTGAGAATCCCGGTCCAGTTCATACCAGTCAGCCGATCCGTTCTCGCACGCCGAGAATGCCTTGCGGTCGTGCGAGCAATACGAGGATGAGGATGACGAGCGCGATCGCAAACTGAAGGTCAGACGGTAACCAGTAGGTGCCGACCTGCGATGCCACGCCGACGACCAAACCACCAGCCATCGCGCCGTACGGGTTGCCGAGACCGCCCAGTACAACGGCCGCGAATATCGTCAGCAGCAGACGGAACCCCATGTTCCATTGCACTCCTTGCGATCCCATACCGAGCATCACACCGCCGAGCGCAGCCAACATCCCACCGCTGATCCACACGAGAAGCGTCACCCCTTCGACGTTGATGCCCGATGCCGACGAGAGATCACGTTCGTCGGAGACGGCGCGGATCGCGGTGCCGAGCCGCGTACGCCGAAGCATGGTGCCCACGACGAGCAGCGTCGCAAGGCAGATGGCCATGATGACGTAGTCGCGAACCGGCGATTGCAGCGGCCCGAGCTTTACGGGGCTCGGCGCTGCGTACTGCCGGAAAGAGCGGGGCGCGCCCTTGAAGATCACCTCGTAGATGTACCGCAGGAAGAGCGCGAGCCCGATCGACACGAGCATGCGTCCGCTCGCTCCCGACCGCCGTCGCACCATCGGCCGCCACAAGCCAAGCTCGAGGGTGGCGCCGAGGAGACCGGTCGCGATCATTCCGATGATCGCCGCCAACACGAGTGGAAGCTTGGGCCCCGAGCTCATGGTGTTCACCAACCACGCGATCAGCGCGCCGAACGTCACGAGCTCCCCGTGCGCGAAATTGACGAGCCCCGTGGTGCCGTAGATCAGCGAAAGGCCGACCGCGCACAAACCCACGATCAACCCGAAGCGGATTCCGCTTACAAACAGGTTGAGGAAGACATCGAGGCGCGACTGCCCGCCCGGGGCTTTCGACTGCCCGGCCGACAGTGTGAACCCCGCGCTTTGCGCGAACGATCCGAACACTCGATATTCGGCAAGCTCAGGGCGTTCGGCGCGGACGCCCGACGGCAAGGTCGATACGTCGAGTGCCACCTTGTAGGTACCCGGGCCGGGCACCCCGATCCGCCACGCACCGCGCCGATCGGAGACCGCATGCCCGACCTCGGCTGCGCCTCGGGAGGCAGTGACGCGCACGCCCGGAACCGGGTGATTGTCGACGGTGAGCATGCCGCCGATGGAAGCGGCCGACGCCGTCGACGTCGTCGTGGTGGTGGTGACTGCGTGCGCCCGACCCCCACTGAGAAGCGCGCTGATACTGGCGAGCCCGAACACGACGACGACCCGGCCTGCCTTCGGCAACAAAACCCCCGGTGCGCGGCGACGGCGGGAGCATACGAGCACCGGAGCCGGCCGCGGGGCACTCCGGGAACGCTCGTCGAAGTTCGGCTCCCGCTACGAGGATGCGGCGTCGCGGTATGCGACGTAGAGCTCGCGTGGCCAGTAGCGGGCGACCTTCACTGCGTCAGCCTCTACCAGTTGGTTTCTGACTCGGTCGTAGTCGTAGCAGTTGAGCTCGTACTGATTGCCCCACGGGTCGACGAGATCGAACGCCCAACACAAGTCGAAGTCCACGAGATCGGTGAGCGTGAGACGCTCGCCGCGCGGGTTGTCGATACCGCAGGGCAACGAGCGGGCGAACGAGATGAAGGTGTCCGCGTCGACGCTGAAGGCCACCCCGGTCTGCTGGCGAACCATCGGGTGACCCTCGCTGGCCTCGAACAGTGCCAGCATCGTCCGACCGCCATCGGCCGAGATCTGGAGCGGGCCACCCTCGAACCCGGTCGCCCAGAAGTCGTACGTGTCGACCGGCTCGAACCCGAGATGCTCCGCGTACCACTGGGCCGCCTGCGCGCGATCCGGCACGCGGATGTGCACATGGTCGAGTCGTCCCATTCGGAATGTCGGCCGCGCTGTCTGCATGGCGCCAGCGTAGATGTCAAAGGCAGAGTCGGTCGGCTGACCGATGCCACCTACCGCCGGGTCGGCATCTGCGTTTCGCGAGACAATCGCAGCATGCAGTTCAGCGCTGAGCTCCGAGACCGAGTGGCTGACGGGAGCATCACGGTCTCCTACCGGCTCTGGTCGAGACCACAGGTAAAACTTGGAGGCGTCTACGGGAGCGGTTCCGTGACGATCGAGATCGACGACATCGATCTGCTGCCGTTCTCGTCGATCACAGACGAGGATCTCGCTCGGACGGGAGAGGCCGACCTCGAGACGCTTCGTCGACGCGCCGCACACGCCGGCCCGATCCACGACGACACCTTCGTCTATCGCGTGGAGTTCCATGTCGTGAGGCGACAGGACAACACGCGAAGCTGACTCCTACCGCTTCTCGGCGGTGAGTGACCTAGCGCTGGACGTACTCGGCCAGCTTCGCAAGGGAGGACGCGAGTCCCGTCGCGTGATCCTCGGCGGAGATGCCGTCCGGGACGTTGTCGGCAGTGATGTCGATACGAGTGCCGCTATCGACGGCGCTCACCTCCCAGGTCATCGTCATCGTGCCGGCGAAGGCAGCGTCGTCGGAAACGAAGTCGACCGCCTGGACGACGCGGGCGTCGGGAACGATGTCGAGGTAGCGGGCCTCGACGATGTCGGAGTCAGGCGCGGCCTTCCCGGAAGTGGCAGCCGTGTCGGTGTACGCCAAGACCAACCGGTACGAGCCTCCCGGTCTTGGATCGAACCGCTCGAACCTGGCGGTCATCCCCTCGGGAGGGAGCCACGCCACGAGTGCCTCGGCGTCGACGAGGGCGGCGTAGACATGTGCGGGCGGTGCGGCGATCACCCGCGAGGCGGTGTCCGTGCGGGGCATGTCGAAAGGCTAGGAGCCGATGCGGCGTCGGCCGAGTTCGCGCGCGTCATATTCGTCATATTCGACACGACAATGTCAGAGCTGTCGTATATCGTTCAGGCGTGGTTCGACCAGTTGCGGGCAAGCGAGAAACGCAGCGGCGGGAAACCAAGGACCGCCTGCAGGCCAGCGCGCTGGAGCGGTTCCGCCGAGATGGTTTTGCCAAGACGAGCGTTGCCGAGATCGCGGCCGACGCGGGCGTGACCGAACGCACCTTCTTCCGCTACTTCCCATCGAAGGAAGCAGTGCTGTTCAAGGACTATGAGAGTCGGCTGGAATGGTTCCAAGCCGCGTTGGCGGTCCGGCCCGTCGATGAACCCATCCTCGATTCGGTATTCATCGCTATCGGTTCGTTCCCCGACGACCGCGAGATCCTGCATCAGCTGGCCGCGGTGCGCCACGGAGTGCTGACACCGGAAACGATCGACGGTCATCTGCGACTCGTGCAGGGTGCCTTCGCGCGTGAACTTGAAGACGCGATCCGCACGCGGCGGGTCCACGCGCGCGCCGCGAAGGAGCACCACGATTCCGACGACCACATCGAACTCGTGGCGGTAGTACTCGGCAACGCCATCGCGGGCGCGCTCCTCGGTGTCCTCGACGTCTGGACTCGGCGCGGTGGGGGATCACCCGAAGAGATGCAACCGCTCACTCGCGAAGCATTCGACCTCCTCCGCGCGTTCCCGCTGGCATAGCAAACCGCGCAAGCGGTTCGCCGCGTTACATCAGCGAGTCGCCGCGCGCCTTACCAGTTTGGCGTCGCAACGCGGCTGCGGCCGCCACCGCGACGAGAAGCATGACGCCGTTGATGACGTCCTTGACCCAGGGGTCGATGCCCGCGAGCGTGAACCCGCTCACGGTGAACGCCACGAGCAGCACGCCGACGACGGTGCCGGGCACGTTGAAGCCGCGGCGAAACGCAGTCGCACCCAAGAACGCGGCGGCGAGTGCGGGGAGCACCAGTGCGGGACCGACGCTTACGCTGCCCGCGCTGTTGCGCGCCACCGACACTACGCCCGCGGTGCCGGCCAGCGTTCCGGAAAGCACGAACGTGGTGATGATGCTGCGTTGCACGCCCACACCGACGAGCCGCGCCGCCTCCCGGTTTGACCCCACGGCGTAGATGCGGCGACCGGCCGGCGTCTGTTCCATCGCGTACCACAGCACGGCGGCGATCACCACGAACACGATGAGCGGAGTGGGCCATTCGCCGATGCGGAGGAACGCGCGTGGGAACCCGCCGAGCACGCTCTGGCCCTTCGTGTACCACGTGAGTACGCCGATGATGATGCTCGACACGCCGAGTGTGGCGACGAGCGAGTTGATTCCCGCGCGCGCCACGAGCACGCCGGTGCAGAGTCCGATCGTGGCGGAGATCGCGATCGCGATGAGCACTGCAACGCTCCAGGGCAATCCGAAGCGCGTGATGGCAGCAGCCGCGACCACCGACGACAGCGCCGCGACGCTGCCGACTGAAAGGTCGAACTCGTGACATACCAGCGGCACCATGACCGCGAGTGCGACGAGTACGGGCAGGGTTTGGTTGTTGAGCACGAACTTGAGGTTGGCGGTGGTGAGGAACGTCGATTGCGTCGCGGGCAGCAGCGCGAACACCACCACGGTCACGATCAACGCGACGACGAGTGCGTAGCGCTCCATCCAGTCGAGCAGCTGGCCTCGTTCCGGAGAGGAGCTCATGCCGCGGTGCTCTGATGCACGAGTTGGTTCACGGTGTCGGGGTTCTTCGCGACGCCGGTGAGTTCATGCGCGATCGAGCCATCGTGTAGTACGAGGATCCGATCGGCGATCACACACAGTTCCTCCACATCGGACGACACGTAGAGGGCGGCTCGTCCGGTGGTTACGTACTCACGAATCATCCGGTGGATCTCGGCACGCGCTCCCACGTCCACGCCGAGTGTCGGTTCGTCGAGGAGGAGGAGGCGGGGAGCGCGTCGCATCCACCGCGCCAGGATCGCCTTCTGCTGGTTGCCGCCGCTCAACGTAGTCATCGCCACGTCGGGTCCCGCGGCCGTAATGCCGAACGCGGCGGTGTCGACGGCGGCATCGTTGCGTTCACGCGGCTGGTCGATTCGCAAGCCGCGCCACCGGCGCGGGAGTGCCGCCGCGCTGAGGTTCGCGGCGAGTGACTGATTCGGGAACACGGCGCGTTCGCGCTGTTCGGGAACAAAGGCCGCGCCCGCCCGCATCGCGGCCGCGGGGGAGCACAGGTTCAGCGGAGCGCCGGCGAAGGTGACGGTGCCGGCGCGGGTTCGCCGCGCGCCGAAGAGTCCTTCCAAGATGGTGGATCGACCGGAACCCAGGAGCCCGGCGAGCCCGAGGATTTCGCCGTCGCGTATCTGGAACGAGACGTTGGAGACCCCGTCGACGGTGAGGTCGGAGATGGTGACGAGATCGCGCAGAGGGTTGGCGGGGGCGGGCGCGCTCGTGGGCGCGGCGCTCGTGCCGGTGATCATCGAGACGAGATCGTCGTGGGACGCCTCCGGCGCGGGCCGGGTCGCCACGTGACGCCCGTCGCGTAGGACGGTCACGACATCGGCGGCGGCGGCGACCTCGTCAAGCCGGTGGGTGACGAGTACGACCGCGTGTCCTTGCGCCCGAACCGATCGGAGGCCACGGAGGAGGAGTTCGACCTCGGGTGCGGTGAGCGCCGCGGTCGGCTCGTCCAACACGATGAGCCGGCGGGCGTCGCGATGGGCGCTGCCGTCCGTACTGATGGCGTGCTCATGGAGGTCCATCCCTGCGAAGGCTCGTGCGATCGCGACGAGCGTCTGCGCGGCCGGCGCCAAGTCGCCGAGTCGGGTTTGCGGCGACACGTGGAGTCCGTACCGTTCGGTCAGCGCCTCGGTCTGACGATGCAGCGCGCGCCACCTGATTGCACCGAGTCGACCGCGCGTGAATCCAGTACCGATCGCGATGTTCTCGGCCACGGTGAGATCCGGGAATCCGTTCGAGTGTTGGTGCACGACGCGGACTCCGGCGAGCGCGGCTTCGGCCACCGTGGCACGCGTCGCGTCGAAGGACTGACCGTGGATGCTGAGCTCGCCCGAGGCGGCAGGTTCCACGCCCGCGACGATCCGAATCAGCGTCGACTTCCCCGAACCGTTCGCGCCGACGAGTGCGTGGATCGTGCCCGGCGCGACGTCGAACGTGACGTCACGCAGTGCGTGGACCGATCCGTATCGCTGCGACATACCACGTACCGACAGCGCGGGTGCGCGTGCGGCGGGTGCCGTGGGCGCGCCGGTCACCCGACGCCTCACAGCTTGCGGTAGGCGGCTTCGTAGTCGACGGGCACGGTGAAGGTGGGTGCGCCGTTCATTTCCTTGGCGGTCACGAGTTTGTAGCCCACGCCTTCGTACACCTGCGGGGCCTTGGCGAACTCCCGGTTGAGCGAATCGACCGCGGCCCAACCCGTCCAGCCGGCGGGAAACGCCATCACCATCGCGATGGTTCCGTTGTTGAGGAGTTGGTATTGCGACGGCGCGCCCTCGGCGCCGATAACGATCAGGTCGCTGCGTCCCGAGTCCTTGAGGCCCGAAAGGCCGAGCGACACCGTGGCTGCAAATGGAAAGTTGATTGCATCGGCTTCCGGATGTTGCACGATGGACTGCGAGATCTTCTGGCTGAAGGTGCCGTCGAGTAGGTCCGACGTCGCGAACTGGATCGTGTCGACGACTGAACACGAGGCGCACCGCGCGACTCCGTCGGCGAAGCCTTTACCGAGCAACTTCGTGGAGAGCAGGTCCTGCTGCTCGAGGTTGATCACCTTGAGCTTCGCGTTCGTCTTCACGATTGCCCAGTCGGCCTTTGCCGCGGCAAATCGCTTCGCGTTGTCGACCGGGTTCTCGTTTCCCGGCGTGAAGTCCACCTGCGCGGCGAAACGCGCCGGTTCCTTGCCTCCCGATGTCGTGTCGCAGTCGAACGCGTTCAGCACGACGACTGGGAACTTGGCCGCCTTCGCGTCGTCGAGTGCACCGGCGAAATACTGGCAGTCGACGCCCACCACGATCGCGCCGCGCGCCTTGGCGGCCATGGCCTGGCGGATCGCGTCGCCCGCGCTGGCGAAGTCGAGCTTCGTGTCCACGAGCGTGGTCTCCCAGCCGATGGCCTTGGCGCCGTCGAGCACACCGGCCACCAACGTGGAACAGCTCTCCAAGAATTGACCGCACGAGACCACGTAGATCTTGGCGCCCGCCGCGGCCTTCGGTCCTGTCTTCGGTGGCGTCTGGTACGTGCCGCGTAACCATGGCGCGACTCGCACGCGGGCCGCGGCCACGGCCACCGCGCCACTCGTGGGCCCGTCGGGGTTGGGCATCGCCGTTGACGACGCCGGTTTCTTGGCTGCGGTGTTCGAGCCCGTGGAGCACGCAGCAACGACCAGCGCGAGGAGTGCGAGCAGCACCGGGAACCAACGGATGCGGCCGCGCGTGAACCCTTGATTCATGGTGTCTTGTCCCCCGGAGTTGCCCTGAGATTGGGCCGAACGTCGAGTGCTGTCGGCCGTGCCTGAATACTGTCAGTCTTGACACGTTGGGGCAAGGGCTGTCATCGTCACCCCATGGCTGACTACGACGCAATCGTCATCGGAGCAGGTCACAACGGCCTCACTGCCGCCGCGGTCATGGCCAGGGGCGGCATGCGGGTGTTGTGTTTGGAGAAGAACCAATACACCGGCGGAATGGCCTCCACCACCGAGCTCATCCGAGGGTACGAATTCGAGATCGCGGGATCGGTGCTGTTCCCGATGCCCGACGAGATCTTCGACGACCTCGGGCTCGGCGAATGCGCCACCTATGAGGCGGACGTGATGTCGGTGAACATCGGGGGCCCGGACCAGGCGCCGATGCTGTTCTACAGCGACCCCGAAAAACTGATGAACCACGTTGCCGAGATCAACGGCATGGACGGCGTGATGGGCATGGCCGGGATCATGGCGTGGTGTGAGGCGCCGGCGCGGGCGATCGGTCGCTTCGATGTGCGCAAGCCGCCGAAGACGCTCGACGAGATGATGGCGTGCGCGAACAATGAGGCCGAACGCGAAGCGATCCGCGTCGCGATGTTCGGCAGCGTGATGGACGTGGTGGACCTCTACTTGCCCGACCGCGAACGTCACGCAATGTTGCGCGGCATGTTGGCGTTCCTCGCGGTGAACTCCACGTATCGCGGCCCGTACACGCCGGGCAGCGCGATGTGTCTGGCGTTCGCGATGGCCACCACCGGATCGCAGATGATGCGCAAGCTCGACGGTGGCATCGGTGCATTGTCGAATCACGTGCGCCAACTGTTCGAGTCGCACGGGGGAACGGTGCGCTTGCACGCGCGGGCCGAGAAGATCCTGATCGAAGACGGTCGGGTGTACGGCGTGCAGTTGAACGACGGCGAAATCATCACCGCGCCGGTGGTGGTGTCCAACCTCGACCCGACGAACACGTTCACGCGCCTGGTGGATCCGGAGTTGCTACCGGCCGATCTCGCCGCGCGTGTCGGCAACGTCGATCACCGAGCGGCCTACATCCAGATGCACTTCGCGCTGAACGGGCTGCCGGAGTTCACCGGCAAGTACGCGGTACTCAACGAAGGCAAGCTCCGCGCGTCGATGGGCATGTTCGGCTCACCCGAAGACATGCAGGCGGACTACGAGACCTGTTGTCGTGGTGAGGTTCCTGAATGGCCGTCGATGGGCATGCAGATTCCGAGCCTGTACGACCCGTCGCTCGCGCCTCCGGGGAAGCACGCGGCGAGCGTGTTCGCGTTTTACTTCCCGATCACCGGGAGCCATGAGGAGCAGTCGCGTCTGAAGGACGTCATGGCCGAGCGGGTCGTGGACAAGATCACCGGGATGGCGCCGAACTTCCGCGACATCATCGAGCGCCAGATCACCTACGCGTCGTACACGTTCGACTTGATGTTCGGCGCGACCGATGGCGACTTCTGCCACGGCCTCCTGCACCCCGACCTCATGGGCCCCTTCCGCCCGGGCCCGACCGGATGGCTCGACCTGCCAATCCCGTTCGAGGGTCTTTACCTCGGCGGCGCGGGCTGCCACGGCGGACCCGGCGTCACCTTCATCCCTGGCTACAACGCCGGCTATGCCGCGCTCGAAGCCTTCGATCGCGCCGAACCGGCGTCTGCGTAGCCCGAACTTCTCCGCCCGTGCGTGTCGTGACCTGCGTGGGTCAAACCTGCTGTGTGACGTAGAACCGGTTGCCATCGGGGTCGCGGAACTCGAACATGAGGGGCGCGCTCTCCCAGTCCAACAGCTCGCCGACATTGAGGCCGAGTGCCTGAAGCCGTGCGTGGGCAGCACGGGCATCGGGAGTTGCGAGACGAATGCCAGTGTCAATTCCGGCCTGAAGTTCACCTCCAGCGCGCACGAGTGAGAGCGTCGTGTCCGCGCCCGGTAGCGCAAGTTCGATCCACCGGAAATCCGGCTGGAGTTCGGCATCTATGCGGGACTCGAAACCAAGTTGCTCCAGCAACGCTTTCGCGCGGTCTTGGTTCGACACGGGGATGGCCACCGTTATGACGGACGTGAACGTCGGCCGAGAAGTGTTCATGGCATGTAGACGATCGCCAGCACGCGAACTCATCGCGCGATCGCTGCCTGCTCGTACTGCGTCCAGCGGTGTTACCGCTTCGCCGAGTCCGCCTTCAGGTCCGCACGAAAGCTGCGCGCGGTGCCCCAACGGAACAGTGGCGGGACGAGGTGGCGGGTCACGACCGCCGAGCGGAACCATCGGGGGACGTAGGTCTCCGCCGAGCCTGCCTCGATCGCGGCGACGACGGCGCTGGCGACGGACTCCGCGCTGATCGGCTTTGGCCGGTCGCGGTCATACGGGTGCCCGCGCGCGTTGCCGAACTCGGTCGCAACGACGCCCGGATTGACGAGGGACACGGCGACGCCGTATGGCGCCACCTCGACTGCGAGCGCCTCCGTGAAGCCGACGCCGGCGAACTTCGTCGCCGAGTACGCGGCTTCGAACGGTGAGCCGATCCGGCCGGCGATGGACCCGATCGTCACCACGTGCCCGCGCCGCCGAGCGACCATGCCAGGGAGGACGGCCTTGACGGCGTACATCGTGCCGAGCACGTTTACGCTCACGAGTCGCTCGAGCTCCTCGTACGACATGTCGACGAACGGTCCGTACGCGCCGATGCCGGCGTTCGCCACGAGCACGTCGATGGGACCGAGCGCCGCTTCGACCTCGGCGACGGCGTCGATCGTCGCCGACCGATCGGCGATGTCGGCGGTCACCGCGACGCCCTCGACGCCAAGGTTGCCCAGCACGCCGTCGAGGTCGTGGCCCGTGCGCGCGATGAGCCCGAGCCGAGCGCCCCGCGCGGCAACTGCATTGGCCACGGCCGCGCCGATGCCCCGCGACGCTCCGGTTACCGCGACGACGGCGCCATCGAGATCCATCAGGTTTCCTCCGGAAGCTGGACGTCGCGTCGGCGGAACAGTACGCGCCGAAGATCATGGCTTTGGCCCGCTCGGGACTGCTACCGCGGAGCTACCACTGGCGTCCGGTCAACCGCGGTTCTGAAATGTTCGTGTGCAACACTTGTGGCAGCGGTCCGTGGAGGCTGCGTTGGGGGATGGGGATCGCATGTTCAAACGGACGTCCGCGCTCGTCGCGGCCGCAGCCTTGATGTTCGGTGGGGTCGCTGCGATTGCGGAGGCGACTGCAAATGCCGCCGCACCGATTGATCCGGCCGGCACCTATACGAATCACTACCTCGGCACCGGCGACACCTTCACGATGACGCTCGTCGACACCGATTCGTCGACGGGCCACTGGAGCCTCAATGACGGCGAGGCGGGCACCTGGCTGCGGCAAGGCAAGGTCATCTCCCTCGCGTGGACGGCTCCAGGCTCTCGGCTCGGTTTCATTTGCATCGCGACGATCGCCAAAAAGGGCCTGAGTTCCTTGAAGAAGCCGGGACTATGCAACTCGCCCAGCGGTGGGGAGCAAGGCTTCTACGCGCTGAAGACCGCGACACCTTGAGCGAATAGGGACGGTTCGCACATCGACATGACCGAACACTTCGCATACGCCGTCGACAAGCGCTACTTACCCTTGCTCCTTGCGTTCGGGTTTCGAGGTTCGAAGGACGGGGTGAGCGTGTCGGAAGACGGACGCTTCGTCGCGACCTTCGGGTTTCTGAAACTCGAGACGACGCTTGCCAACATCACCGGTGCGCACATCACACGTAACTATCGATGGTGGACTGCCGTCGGCGTTCGGGGATCAATGGCGGACGACGGTCTCACCTTCGGCACGAACCGCGACGCGGGCGTGTGCATCCATTTCGCGGACAAGGTGCCGTCACCGTTGCGACGGCGTGGGCATTCGGCTTTGACGGTGACCGTGGCGGACCTCGAAGCCCTTACGAGCGCGCTCGGAAGCGACGCAGCCCCGCCTGCGCCGTGATCCACGCGACATCCCGGGTTGTAGCAGTTGTGCTCCCGTATGGGTGCAGAAGTGCAACAACCGGCCGGGCCTCTGGGCCTGTCGAGCGCCGGAATGCCACGGTGCCGGTCTAGGTTGGCAGGGACATGAACTCAGGTCACAGCGTCACCATCACGCCGGCAGATCTCCACGTCGAGGTTCGAGTCGACGGCGAGAAAATCGCCGAGACCGATCATCCGGTGCTGCTCGAAGAGACCGGGATGCCGACGCGCTACTACCTGCGTCGCGAAGACGTCCGCATGGATTTGTTGCGGCCCACGAGCTTCAGGACGGAGTGTCCCTTCAAAGGTCAAGCCTCGTACTGGACGCTCGAACTCGGAGACGCGGTCCACGACGGCATCGTGTGGAGCTACGAAACGCCCATTCCGTCGGCCGAAGGCGTCGCCGGACTGCTGTGCTTCTACAACGATCGGGTCGATCTCACCGTCGGTAACTGATGCTCGAAGTCGTGCTGGTCGCACCGCAGATCGCGACGAACACGGGCAACATCGTCCGGCTGTGCGCGAACGTCGGCGCGCGGCTTCACGTCGTGCGACCGCTCGGTTTCGATCTCGACGCCGCCGCGCTGCGCCGCGGAGGACTCGACTATCACGAACTCACTGACACGCAGATCCATGACACGTGGGAAGGCTGCCGCGCCGCGCTTGGCGCGGAGCGGCGCTGGTTTGCCACCACGACGCGCGCTCCCCATCGACGGTACGACGAGGTCGACTACCGCGCGGGCGATGTCGTTGTGTTCGGCTGCGAAGCGACCGGTCTGGGCGACGTGCTCGTTGCCGAGTTCTCGCGTGACCGTCGCCTCCACATTCCGATGCGTCCATCGAACCGCAGCCTGAACCTCGCGAACGCCGTGAGCGTCGTCGCGTACGAAGCGTGGCGTCAACGCGACTTCGCCGGCGCCGCGACGGGATCGTTCGAAGAGTCTCTGCGCACCGGTCGATAGCGAGATGTACCGCGTCACTTGGCCAGTCGCTCGAGTAGCTCCGTGCCGCGCTCGATCGACTCGCGGGCTCGCGTGGTGAAGTCCTTGTCGGCGCGGACCCTGCGCGACCTTGGTCACTCATACACTCATCACCGTGCTGATGACGCTCGTCATCGGTGTTCCACTCGGGATCATCGCGGGACGACTCACCTGGATCCGATTTGCGCGGCAGACCGAATCCTGATTCCGGCCGCGATCGCGGCGCGCGTTCCACCCGCGCGAGTGCTGCGAGCCGGATAGCCCGCCCGTTTGCGCCCTAGGCGGCTTTGCCGCGGCGCTCCCACAAATAAGGCAGGTGCCAGATGTGGCACCGGGGCCTTACGGCCATTGTTGATGGCACACGACCGAAGGACAGAAATGCCTCGAACGACCTTTCGCCGCCTCGCCTCCCTTGCCGCAGGGGCGGTGTTCGTCATACCTGCGATTGCCGCGATCGCCGCGAGCGGTGCCGAACCCGCGGGCGCGGTTACGGGCACGAGCTACCAGAGCACCCAGACCTTCACGGCCGGCGCGACGGGTGGAAAGGCCACCTTCACCGTGCCTCCGGCCGTGACGCAGGTGTGGTTCGACGCCAAGGGTGGCGGCGGTGGACGCGGCGGCTACCCGAGCACGAACATTGGCGGTGCCGGGGGCGTCGGTGGCGAGGTCATTGGCACGATCAACGTGACGCCGGGCAGCACCTTCGACCTGGGCTTGGGCGCCGCGGGGGCGAACGGAATCAACGGCACCTACGGAGTCTCGGGCGGCACCGGCGGAAAGGGCGTGCTCTCGGACGCCGGCGGTTCTGGCGGCAACGCCGGCGGGTCCGTTCCCGGCGGAGGTGGTGGCGGCGGCGCGGCCACCGAGATCATGAGCGGCACCAGCATCATCGCGGTCGCCGGTGGTGGCGGCGGTGGCGGCGGTGGCGGCGGTGTTGCCGGATACAACGGCGGCCCCGGAGGCACGGGTGGCGCCGCGGCGCTCGGCGGTACCGGCGGCACGGGTGTCGGGGCCGGAGGCGGCGGCGGTGTACTCAGCTGCGCCAGCCAGAGTGGAAACAAGTCCGGCGCCCGCGGCGGCGACGGTTCGTACCTTGGCGGCGGTGGCGGTGGCGGCGGCGCCGGGTACAACGGCACCACGTGCGGCGGTGACGGCGGCTCGGGTGGCGGCCTCGGCCAAGGCGGCGGTGGCGGCGGCGGTGCCGGCGCGTCCTACGTGGACAGCAATGTCATCTCGCCGCAGACCTACTCGTCGCAAGGTGGCGAGGGCTCCGTGAAGTTCGTGTGGCAGCAGCCCTCGTCGTCGGTCGCGCTGAGCGTGTCCGGCTTCGGCACGCTCGCTCGGTTCTCGGCAACTGTGTCGCCGCAGACGGGAATCGCTTCGCCTGTCCCCACCGGCACCGTCGACTTCTACCAGTCGATCTACGGCTCGGACTATTTCGTCGGCAGCGCTGCACTCGACGGGGGCGGTGTCGCGACGCTCACGACGAACAACCTCAGCGGGGGCACAAACAGTTTCACCGCGAGGTACGGCGGCGACTCCGTATACGGGCCGTCGTCGAAGTTCACCGTGTTCACCTACGCGCCGGCGAAAGCCGCGCCGACCATGACCGCGAAGACGAACTCCAATCCCGTCCCGTGGGGCGGCTCGGGTTCCGTGTCGACGGCCGTCGTGACACCGGCCGCCGCGCCGTCGTGGGCGCCGCGCCCGACGGGAACCGCGACGTTCTATGACACCACGACGTCAGGCACGGCCAACTTGGGAACGCAGCCCATCGCGTCCGACGGCTCGGCGAGTGTGCAGGACTCGTGGCTCACGAACGCCGCCACTTACAGCTTCCGCGTCGAATACTCGGGCGACTCCGTGTACAACGCAACGACGACGACGTTCAGCGTGGGCGTGAGTCCTTCGACACCGTCGAACACGAACCTCTCCGTGTCGGCGACGACCATCATCCAGGGCAAGTCGATCACGCTCACCTCGCAGGTGGTGACGACGGGGCCGGCACCGAGCGGCACGGTCACCTTCTGGTACACCCCCGCCAACGGCAGCACCGGGACACAGACCCTCGGAACCTCAACGGTCGGCACGGACGGCAAGGCCGCGTTCACGACGCTCGGGCTGCCGCCGGGCGTGCAGAACCTTGGCGCCCGCTACAACGGCAGCTCGACCGTGCAGGGGTCGTTCTCGGGCGGGTCGCAAGTGACAGTGACGCCGGCCGGCTACCCGGTCTCGAAGGTCGGCCCCAATCAGACCGTCACCTCCGGGGGGACGATCACCGTCGACGGCAGTGGTTCGACCGATCCGCAGGGCGAGCCCCTCACCTACTACTGGTTCCAGGTCGACGGCGTGCCGGTCACGATCGAAGACTCGCACTCGGCCAAGACCAAGGTGACAGCGCCGACCACCAAGACGACGCAGATCGTGCACCTTCGCCTGATCGTGACGAACTCGGCTGGGCTCACGAACTGGCAGGAACTCACCGTCACGATCAGTCCGAAGTAGTGGTGGCTGCGAAACTGGTCGACATGCATCCCGATGCCGGCACCGAGCGGGGAGGATTCCTTTCCGACGAGTGGTTCGAAGCGTTCGCCGAAGCGTTCGACAACGTCGAACTCGTGGCGAGTGCATCCGCTCGATTGGCGTTCGACGCCGGGGGGTCTCGATGGCACCTCGTCGTGCAGGACGGCCGCGTGTCGGCGTGGGGTCGCGGCGAAGTCGACGAACCCGATTGCACATTGCAATGGGACCGGGAGAATGCGGAGCGCGTGTGGCACGGCGCAATGTCGGGGAATGACGCGCACCGGGTCACCACCGTGGCGACGCCGGCGTCCGACGGTGATTACGTCGGTCCGCCGGCGCCGATGGACCTGCGCTCGCGGCCCGAGCTCGACGCGCTCCCAAAGGTGCCGGGCGCGACATTGCGGGCGCAGTACCACCTCCGCAAGGGCCCGTTCGGCGACATCGACTGGGCCGTCACGTTCGTCGACGGTCGCGTCGCGAACGATGAACTCGCCGTGCACGCCGAACCGGACGTGACCGCCGATGTCACGTACCGAGCGCTTGCACGCGTGCGCGCGGGCGAGATGATGATCCTCGAAACGTTGCAGGACGGTCGCGTCGAAGGATCGATCGGCGCGATGGCGTTGCTGGCCGGCCTGATGGAGAGCCCGGAGTACGAAGATGCGGAACGTGCGGCCGGGCGGCACGCGATCGCGCTCGCGACGCTGGGCGAGTTGCGCGCGACGCCTGCGGTCGCCGGTCTCCTCCACGATCTCCTCGCTGAAACGCAGCCATGACGGCGCCCGAGTTCGCTCGCACGATCAAGCGCGCCGAACTCGAGGTCGACGACGGCATCTTCACCAAGGGTGCGCAGATCGTCGTCGAAGTCGGTGGCGAGCGCGTCCTCGACCTTGCCATGGGCGACAGCGGTCTCGGCGTTCCGATGACGTCCGAGCAGGTGCTGCGGGTCTACTGCACGATCAAACCGATCACCGTCATCGCGATCGCGCAACTCGTCGAACGCGGTTTGCTGGATCTCGACGATCCGCTCGAAGCGCGACTCCCTCGTTGCCGCGCGCTCGCAGGAGGCGTGACGCTCCGGCACGTGTTGACGCACACCGCGGGGTTGCACCGCCCGATGGGCATCGAGATGGAGATGACCGTTCCCGCGGTGCGGCGCCAAATCGTCGAGCAGACGCCACGACCGACGGCATGGCGGGTTGGTGTGGACGCCGCGTATAGCGAGTTCTCCGGTTGGCAGATGCTCGGGTGGCTGATCGAAGACGTGACCGGTGAGCCGACCCGGGAGTACCTGCGACACGCGGTTCTTGACCCGCTCGGCCTCCACGACACGTGGATCGGTATGACCGAGGCGGACTACAACGCGGTGCTGCCGCGACTCGGCGTCAATCACGACCTGCGCGAGCAAGGATCGGCGTTCCCGATGCTGTTCGAACGCAGCCGGCGCGTGTGCCAGGAGACGAACCCGGCGCACGGCGGCTACACCACCGCGCGCGATCTCGCGCGCTTCTACACACAGGTGTTGCAAGGGATCGCCGGGAACGCTGTTGCCGGTCTTCCCGGTGCGGCAACGCTCCGCCAGTTTTGCTCGGAAGCACGCCCACCCGTATACGACCAGGTGCTCGACCGCGTGAGTCCGTACGGGCTCGGGTTCATGACCTCGCTCGATCAGCACGCGTTCAGCACCGCGTGCGGCCCGGCCTCCTTCGGCCATTCCGGCAACGTCGGCGCGTCGTTCGCGTATGCCGATCCTGAGCGCGACCTCGCGGTCGCGGTCGTGTACAACGGCCTCGTCGGATACGAAGTCGCGTTTCTTCGCCGCGAAGCATTGCTCACCGCGCTGTACCGCGACCTCGACGACGTGTTCGCGGAAGCGGAAGAAGCAGAACCACGCGGCCGCGGCCTGTTTGCGCGTCTACGCAACCGCGGGTGATTCCGCTCGACTGCCGAGATCAGGTTCGCGGCGGCGTTTCGCGGCATTCCGGCGAGACGTGCACGACCGCGTTGGTCGCGGCGGCGCGGCTTGGTTGCGGGATTATTCTGTCGATATAGGGAGCGACTGAGCGGCGGCGCGCCACCCGCGCGAAGGGCCCGGCATACGGCCTCACAGGAGCCTGCGCATGCGTTCTGATCCGATCGACATCAACTCCGGGCTGATATCGCCGCTGCGTCCTCACGTCCTGGTGCTGTTCGGCGCAACCGGCGATCTGGCCCGGCGCAAGCTCCTGCCGGGACTCTTCCATTTGGCGCAGGCGGGTCTGTTGCCCGAGTGCCGGATCGTGGGCACGTCGCTCGACGACCTCGACGAGGACAGCTTTCGCGCGTACGTGCGCGCGGCGCTCGACGAGTTCGCGAATCGAGGTGTACCCGACGACCTGTGGGAGGCCTTCTCCTCCACGCTCTTCTACGTCTGCCAATCGGAAGGCAACCACGCGCTGGCGAAGATCGTCGGCGAGCTCGAGGACGATCTCGGCGGCGGAGACGTCAAGCGACTCCTCTACCTCAGTGTCCCGCCGGCGGCCGCGCCCGAGGTGGTCCGCTTGTTGGGTGAGGTCGGCTTGGCCGAGCGAGCGCGCATCATCATGGAGAAGCCGTTCGGCACCGACCTCGCCAGCGCAGTGAAGTTGAACAACGAACTGCACGCGACGTTCGACGAGAGTCAGATCTTCCGGATCGACCACTTCCTGGGCAAGGAAGCGGCGCTCAACATCCTCGCGTTCCGGTTTGCCAACGGTCTCTTCGAGCCCATCTGGAACCGTCAGCACATCGCGCACGTGCAGATCGACGTGCCCGAGACGCTCTCGATCGGGCAACGCATTCCGTTCTACGAGAAGACCGGCGCGTACCGAGACATGGTCGTGAACCATCTCTTCCAGGTGCTGGCCTTCATGGCGATGGAACCGCCAACGGCGCTGGAGCCGCGCAGCATCGGTGAAGAGAAGAGCAAAGTGTTCCGCTCGCTGAGTCCGATCGAACCGTCGCAGGTTGTGCGCGGACAGTACGAGGGCTACCTCGACGAGCCCGGAGTGCGGCCGCATTCAGATACCGAGACGTTCATCGCGCTCCGCTGCGAGATCGACAACTGGCGTTGGGCGGGAGTGCCCTTCTACTTGCGGACCGGCAAACGGATGGCGGAAGGCGCGCGCATCATTTCCATCGCGTTCCGTGAACCGCCGAAGAGCATGTTCCCCGTCGGTTCGGGTGTCGGCGCGCACGGGCCGGATCACCTCACGTTCGACCTTGCCGACGCGTCGAAACTGTCGCTGTCGTTCTACGGGAAGCGGCCCGGTCCGGGCATGACGCTCGACAAACAGAGTCTCCAATTCGCGCTGCACGAAACCGGGCGCGAGACCGACCTGCTCGAAGCGTACGAGCGTCTGATCTACGACGCGATGAGCGGTGACCACACGCTGTTCACCAGCGCGGAGGGCATCGAGAAGCTGTGGGAGCGGTCGAAGCCGCTACTCGAACGGCCTCCGCCGGTCCGGCCGTATCCGCCGGGATCATGGGGGCCGAACGCTGTCCATCAGCTCATCGCGCCCGACGCGTGGCGTCTTCCGTTCGAGCGGGCGTGGCGCAGTAAGTAAGCGACTGCCGTCGACGTCTCGGCTAGCCGCGGGGCAGCACCGAAAACGCGATGACGGTGTAGTGCGTGGCGGCCGCCGCGATCACGAACGCGTGGAAGATCTCGTGGAAGCCGAAGGTCGCGGGGAACGGGTCGGGGCGCTTGCGCGCGTAGACCACGGCTCCGACCGTATAGAGGAGCCCTCCGGCGATGATCCCGCTGAACGGGACGATGCCGAGTTTCGTCCACAGTTGTGGAAGCACGATCACTGCCACCCAACCGACGGCGACGTAGAGCGACGCGAACAGCGCGCGGGGGAGGCGCGCGGGCGACCACTCGAGGAGCGCGCCGAGCGCGACACCGCCCCAGACGACGCTCAGGATGAGCGCTGCGAACCAGCCGTGCAGAACCAGTAGCGCAATGGGCGTATAGGTCCCGGCGATCGCAACGAAGATCGTGGTGTGGTCGAGGCGCCGGAGATGAAGCCGCACCGCCTCGCTCCAGTTGCCACGGTGATAGAGCGCGCTGACGCCGAACATGGTTGCGATCGACAACGCGTAGATCGTTGCTGCGACCGCGGCTCGCCCCGCCGGCGCGCTGAACACCAAGGCGATGCCGGCACCGACGGCCACGGCGAATGCGTATTGGTGCGAGACGCCACGTAGCCGTGGCTTCGCCAATGCCGTGCCTGCTTCACTCGCCGGACTCATCGAGCCATCTTGAGTCCGCGCGTCGAAAGGATCAAGCAGAGAGAACGCTACGTCAGGCCGCCCGTGCTCGTCCCAGGTCCGACTCCCACACGTCCAGGACGTCGGCAAGCGGCACGAAGATGTCCGTACCGTTCCAGTACAACCACATGTTGGTCACGCGATTGCGGCCGCTCGAAACGAGCTGACAGTCATCGATGCGGGAACCGTCTCGAAGGGCGACGTTCACACGCCTGCCCTCGATCGAGATGAGGCGGCTCAGTTGCTGCTTCGTCATTGCGGTTCTCCTTGTTCAACACGCTTGACGCATATCGAAGGGCGACGCGTGCGCGGAAATGACGTCGTCGATTCCGGCGATCAGGGTGCGTACGAATCGCTGAGGATTGCGGACGACGGCCAGGTGGTCGCCGTCGACATCGCGCGTCACCGAACCCGGTATTGCAGACGCAAGTTCCATCTGGCGCGCCGGCGGCACCAGGCGATCGCGGCGGTGTACCAACACCGACGTCGGTACGTCGATGTCACTGATCCAGGGCGTCGCCTTATATCTCCCGAGCGCGACCGCAGCCTGGAGTACGGACCGTTGGTCGCGTAGCAACAATTCGTCGAGCGCCCAGCGGGCGAAGCTGTTCTGCGACAGGTAGGGCGCCGACAGGTTGGCGATCAGGCGCCGCGTGAACACGTCCGGCACGAGCCGGGTGGCCTGCTCGAACGCAGGAAGCCAACGAAACATCACGTGCTCCGGTGGTGTGACGCGGAAACGGTGGCTCGTCGCGCACAACACGAGTCCTGCGACGCGATCGCGATGGCGTCGCCAGATGAGCTGCGCGATCGGTCCGCCCATCGAATACCCGACCGCGATGAATCGGTCGATGTGCAGGACGTCGGCCAGCGCGACCGCGTCGTCGGCCGCGTCTTCGAGCGTGAACGGTGTCGCCGCCCGAATGCCTCGTCCGTGGCCGCGATGATCCAGCGCGACGACGTGAAATTGATGTCCGAGCTCCGGGAACGTCGTGAACCAGTTGAGCGCCGCCGTCGCACCGAGACCGTGTAGGAGCATCAGTGTCGGAGCGCCCGGAGGGCCTTCGATCTCATGTACGAACGTTGTGCCGCGACCCGGCAGGTCCACGGCGCGTCCGGAGGAAAGCGGCGGCGAGTAGGGATGGCCAACCCCCGTGGGGGCTACTGCGGAGGGCGAAACCAGCGTCGGTTTCATCGTTCATCCCTTCCTCTGGGTGTGATTCACCCGTGACATGAACGATCGCACCGGCGCCGCATTGCGTCTCCGTGGACAGCCTCAATTTCGCGTCCCAGCCAGCAGAGCCCGGGATCTGCCTACTAGCTGCATGCACGGTTGGTGCTGGCGGGCTGAGCCCGCGGCCTTGCGTCGCGCCCCGACGTGTATGCAATATACGTTTCACGTCGATAGGTCGCAGGCCGGCCTCGGAGGGGGACTCCTAGTGGAACCGATCAAGATCGGATGGCTGGGTTCCGCGCTCGACGGACCCGACGGTGGCTACGACCGAATCCATCGCCTCGCCTTCGACGAAGCGGCGGCGCAGGGTCTGCTCGATCGACCGGTCGAGTTCGTGATCCATCCCGAGAACGGTCTCCCACAAGGCTCGGCCAAGAACGCGACTGACGGATTCCGCTTTCTGGTCGACGAGGGATGCATCGGGGTCGCGGGGGCGTACAGCTCCGACAACGCGATCGTCGTCGGGCCGCTTGCGAACGAGCTGCAGGTGCCACTGATCAGTTGGTGCGGAACGGAGCGGCTCCAGGGCGACTACTGCTTCCGCCTCGGCAACGGCGACTGTGGTGGTGACGCGGCGCTCGTCGTCGCGTGGCTCAAGCGTTCTGGCCACGAGCGCGTCGCGGTGTTGAGCGAGATCTCACCCAACGGCGAGGAGTACTTCCGGTTCTTTCGCCAGGAGTGCCGGCGCCGCGGCGTGAGCATCGCGGCGGTCGAGACCGTGAGTCAGAGCCCCGACAACCTCGCGACGAACCTCGACAGCCTGCGTCGCGTCGAGCCCGACGCGCTCGTATATATGGGCTACGGGATGCTCGCCGCGAAGGGGTTGCTGCGCAAAGCTCTCGACAAGCTCGGCTGGGACCCGCCGCGCATCATGGGTACGGCGTTCATGTTCTATCTGATGGGTTTCGACAAGTTCGAGGGTTGGGTCGGCATCGATCAGTTCGACCCGAACAACCCACTCGTCGACGGCTTTCGCGAGCGCTTCGCCGAGCGGTACGGGCAAGATCCGCCGTTGTGGCCGAACGCGATCCCGGTGCTCGCCTACGACACCGCGCGCGTCCTGGTCGAGGGCCTCTTCCGCGCGCCGATCCTTTCCGGCCCGGGCCTCAAGGCCGGGCTCGAGACGATCCGCTTCATGGAGAGCACGACCGGCGGCGCGCGCACGCACATCGCGTGCTCGCCGTACGAGCATGGGATGTTCCGCGGCGACTGGCTGCTGTACGGCAAGGTGCAGAACGGCGAACTCGAGTTCGAAGGACTGTTCGAAGCCTGATCGGCGCTGGTGAGGTCCGGCTCATAGCCTGACGCGCAGTGTCCGAAGCGTTGCTTGAGCACCAGAGGGCCGAGCCGATCCCGACGCTGCTCACCGAGCGGCCCGTCGATGAGCGTTCGCATCGCGTCGGCGCGATGGACGGGCTGCGCGCGGTCGCGGTCGCGGCCGTCGTCGTGTACCACCTCTCGCCGAAGCTGCTGCCTTCGGGATACCTCGGCGTCGACGTCTTCATGGTCGTGTCGGGCTTCCTCATCACCGGACTGCTCCTCCGCGAACACGACCGTGCCGGCCGGATTCGCCTCGGCGCATTTTGGGGCCGGCGGTTCCGCCGTCTCATGCCGGCGTTGCTCCTCGTACTCGCGGCGGTCGCGTTGTGGGTGCACATCGACGGACCGCGCTCGTTGACGCCGTCGATACGCGCGCAAGGCTTCGCGGCGCTTGGCTACTTCTCGAACTGGAAGTTGATCGGCGACGGCGTGACGTACGGCGGCGCCCAAGCGACCGCGTCGCCGCTCGTGCACCTGTGGTCGCTTGCCGTCGAAGAACAGTTCTACGTGGTGTGGCCGCTCGTCGTTGTCGGTCTGCTCGCGTTGTCGCGCGGTCGGCGCGCGCCGTTGATCGCCGTCGCCGCGCTGGGCACGGTGGCGTCGGCTGTGCTCATGGCGTTGTTGTACGCGCCCGGCCACGACCCGATCCGCGCGTACTACGGCACCGACACGCGTGCCCAAGCCTTCCTCGTCGGCGCGTTGGCCGCGCTCATCGCGCCGCACCTTCTGACGCGCGGTCTCTCGTTGGCGCGATGGGGCGGCGCGCTCGGGCTCGCGGGCGTGCTCGTCGCCATGCGTACCGATGCGCCCGGCGTTCTTTACCGAGGCGGGTTCGGACTCGTAGCGATCGGTGCCGCGATGGCCGTCCTCGCGACGACAACCCGAGGTCCCGTTGCCACCTGTCTCGACCGCGCGCCGCTACGCGCGCTCGGCCGCGTGTCGTACGGCGTCTATCTGTGGCACTGGCCCGCGATCACGTTGCTCACACCGAAGCGCCTCGGTATGACCGGGCTCCCGGTCACAATGGTGCGACTCGCGGTGACGCTTGGCGGCGCCCTGGCGTCGTGGTTCCTGCTGGAGCGGCCCTTGCGGCGGGCCCGGCCGCGCCGCGTTGCGCTGGTCGCGGTCCCGGCGATTGGTATCGCGGCGCTCTCGCTGGTCGCGCTGCCGGCGACTGAGACGCTCGCGTACGCGAACTTCCGCACTGACCGGTTACCGAAGAACGTGGTTGTTGTCGAGCCGATCGCGAGCCCGACAGGTCCCTTGCCGGGCGGCACCGGACCGCTCGCGCTGTCGCCGACGGGTACGGCGATGATCGTCGGCGACTCTGGTATGTACGACGCCACGCCCGCGCTGGCGGCGGGCCTCAGTGCCTCCGGTTGGCGGGTCGTGGAAGCCGCGTTTCCCGGCGCGGGATTGACGCAACCCGCAGGCGTACGCGACTGGTGGGCGACCCAGGCCCGCCGTTACCACGTCGATCTCACGATCGTGATGCTCGGGCGGTGGGATCTCGGGTGGGCGCACGCGCACGGCGACGCGGCGTTCCGCGCGCTGATCGACGAGTCGGTCGCGGGCTTCACGTCAGCGCACGGCAAAGTGGCATGGCTGTCCGGGCTGCCGGGCGGATTTCGTAGTGTGCCTCAGCTCGATGCCGCATACGCGCAACTTCCGTCGCGTCACCCCGCGACGGTCGACTATGTGAGCATCGATGCCGCGCTGCGCGGCGCCGACGGATCATTCCCACGCGTCGTGCAGGGGCGATTACTGCGCAAGCCCGACGGCTGGCATCTATGCCCCGACGGCGCGGCCGCGCTCACCCATGAGGTACTCGGTCATCTCGGGCTCGACGCGCGCAACTGGGACGCGGGCGCATGGCGACACGACCCCCGCTACAACAACCCGCCCGGAGGCTGCCGCGCACCTTGACGCGGCGGCTCAGCAACCGTTGATCGCGAGGAACCGCTCGATCATGTGGTTGACCTGATCGGGCACTTCGAGTTGGTTGAAGTGGCCGGCGCCGACGGTCTGGCCGATGGTGATCGTCGGGCACGCGCCGCGGAGATCGACGGCAGCGTCGGTTGGAAACGAGGCGCCGATCGAGAGCAGCGGCACTTCGACCTTGCCGAGTGCGGCGACGCCGTCGAACGTTGAAAGCGCGCGAATGGCCGCGGCCGCGATCGCGGGCGGCAGCTTGGTCATGCCCGCGACGATTTCGTCGCAACGCGCGGTGTCGGTGGGAAGGAACATCCCCTTGACGAACGCGGTGCGCCACGACCCGTCCGTATCGGTTTCCATTTCGTTCGCCGCTTGGCCGAGGAAGGCGTTGAGCGATTCGCCCACGATCGGGGCGGGATCAACCATGACCGCCGCTCGGACCGCGCCCGGGCGTGCCGCGCACGCAAGGGCGGTGACGCCGCCGAGACTGTGCCCGACCACCACGGGACGATCGAAGCCGGCTGCCTCAGCAACCGCGAGCACGTCGTCGGCGAAGCGATCGATGTCGTAC
>JAODBJ010000282.1 GCA_025463905.1 Actinomycetes bacterium | reverse complement strand
ACCTGTACTACGTCGACAACTGGTCGCTGATCACCGACTTGATGATCATTCTGCGCACGATTCCCGTGCTGCTGCGCCGAAACGGCGCGTACTAAGGAGTAGTTCGAGTCAACGCGTGCGGAGCCAGTCGACGGTGGCGCGTAGGCCTTCGTCGAGCGGTACCCGGCAGGTGAAGCCGAGGTCGCGGGTCGCGGCCGCGCCGTCGCCTCGGCTCCGGCGCACGTCTCCCGCGCGAGGCGGCGCGAAGTTGGGCTCGGGAACGACTTCGAGGATGCGGCCCAGCGCGGCGAGCAAGTCGAGCAGGCTCGTCTCGTCGCCGCCGGCGACGTTGTACGCCTTGCCCGCACACACATCTGCGGGTGCGGTCGCGGCGGCAAGGTTCGCATCGACGACATCTTCGATGTAGGTGAAGTCGCGGCTCTGGCCGCCGTCGCCGTGCACCGTCGGTCGGTGTCCCGAAAGCAAGGCGTCTATGAACAGAGGGATCACGGCGGCGTACGTGGAATCCGGGCGTTGCCGTCGCCCGTACACGTTGAAGTAACGCAGCGCGACGGTTTCCAACCCGTAGAGCTCGGCGAATACGCGGCAGTAGTGCTCGGCCGCGAGCTTGCTCACCGCGTAGGGCGAGCGCGGCATAAGCACCTGTGACTCCGGCGTCGGCACAACCTCGGCGCCGCCGTAGACACTGCTCGACGACGCGTACACGACGCGCCGCACGCCCGCATCGAGGGCTGCTTTCAACACCGTGAGCGTGCCGTGTGTATTGGCCATATCGGTGGTGAGCGGCGCCTCGACCGAGCGCTGCACCGCCTTGTGGGCCGCCTGGTGGAACACCACTTCGCATCCGGCCACTGCGTCGCGCACGAGCGCTTCGTCGGCCACGTTGCCTTCGAAGAATTCGGCGCTCGGCGAGATGTTCTCGCGAAAGCCGGTGAACAAATCGTCGAGCACGCGCACGGTGTGTCCGCCGGCGAGAAGGCGGTCGACGAGGTTGGAGCCGATGAAACCGGCTCCTCCGGTGACGAGCGTTTGCACCGCGAGCCGGACCTAGAGCCGTTCGACGTTGGCAGCGCCAGAGTCGTGATAGCGATTGCGAGTGTCGAAGATGCGGCTCGCTTCGCGCTGCACCATGTCGTAGTCGAACTCGTCGTGGTCGGTGATCACCACAACCAGGTCGGCTGCGCGCACCTGCTCGAGCGTGCACTCGACCCGTTCGATGTCGGGCAAGAGCCGCGCGTCGTCGACATGAGGCTCGGCGACGACGAGGTCGGCACCGAGGCGGCGGAGGCCTTCAATGACGGCGAGGCTCGGAGACTCCCGGGCATCGGCGGTATTGGGCTTGTACGCGAGCCCGAGCACCAGCACGCGCGAACCGTGTAGCGCACGGCCGTCGCGGTTGAGCTGATCACCGATGCGACGCACGACGTACGCCGGCATGTGGTCGTTCACCTCGTTGGCGAGTTCCACGAATCGGAAGGTCTGGCCGAGCCGGCGCTTGACCCGCCACGACAGGTAGCTCGGGTCGACCGGTAAACAGTGACCGCCGACACCCGGACCGGGGTAGAACGGCATGAAGCCGAACGGCTTCGTCGCCGCGGCATCGACGGCTTTCCACACGTTCATGCCGAGTTCGTTCGCGAACACGGCCAGCTCGTTCATCAGCGCGATGTTCACGTGCCGGAACGTGTTCTCGATGAGCTTCACCAGTTCGGCGTCGGCGGTGCTATCCATCGGCACCAGCTTCTCGACGAACGCGCCGTAGAAGCGACGCACCGCTTCGAGCGACGCGTCGTCGACGCCGGAGATCACCTTCGGCGTGTTGGTCAGGCCGTAATGCGGGTTCCCAGGGTCGATCCGCTCCGGGGAGTATCCGAGTAGGTAGTCGGTGCCGGGACTGAGGCCGGTGCGCTGCTCGATGATCGGCGCGACGAGTTCCTCGGTGGTGCCGGGATAGGTGGTCGACTCGAGGATCACGAGCGCGCCGGGCCGCAACGCGTCGGCCGTTGCTTCCGCGGCCGCGGTCACGAACGACAGGTCGGGCAGACCCTCGTGCAACGGTGTGGGAACGCTGATGACGCCGACGTCGAATCCGGCGATGTCGGCCGGGTCACAGGTGGGCTGGTAGCCGCGGTCGAGCGCGGCGCGTAGCACCTCGTCGGGAACGTCGACGACGTAGCTGCGCCCTTCGCACAACGCCTCGTAGCGCCGGTGATCCGGCTCGTACCCCACGACCGGGAAGCCCGCTTCGCTGGCCCGCATCGCGACGACCATGCCGACGTAGCCCTGGCCGAGGATGGCGATGCGCGCCTCGCGCGAGTCGAGGCGTTCAAGCAACCCGTCCACAGCGCGTCAGAGTACCAGTGGGGCCGGAACGCGCAGCCGTTACTCGGCGTCGTGGAAGATGACGCCGAGGGTGTGGCGTTCGCCCGCGAGCAGGCGGCTGACTCCGTGGCGCACGCCAACGCGATAGTCGCCGCGGGTTCCGCGCACGGGACGGTAACGGTTCGGGAACACCACGAGGCTTCCCTGTTCGGGCGTGAGCGCCTCACCTACCGACTGGCCTCGCGGACGTTGCGTCACGAGAAGTACGGCACCGCCGCGGTACTGCGCGGCCGGGGTGAGCACGGACAACACCTGCAGCGGGAAACCGATCTCGCCGTATACGTCTTGGTGCAGCGCGTTGTAGTCGCCGGTCCCGTAGTGCAACAACAGCGGGGTCGGCTTCTCCTGGCCCGCCGCGTGGCACACCGCGAGGAACTCATCGAGCGTCGGTGGGAATCCGCGCGTACGAAGCCGTTCCGACCAGTTGTTCGCGATGCGCGCCAGCGCCGGGTACAGCGCTTCGCGCAACTGCGCGACGAGTTCGGGGAGCGGCCGGCCGAAGTACTTGTACTCGCCGGACCCGAACCCGTGTCGTTGCATGTTCACGACGTTGCGAAACGCGGCCGCGTCGCCGTAGCACGCGACGAGTTTGTCGCACTCGTCGCGCGTGAGGAACGGCGTGGTGGTCGACGAGCCGTGCGTTTCGAGGTCGCGCCCAATCACGTCCCAGTCGAGCGCCGAGACTCGTTGCGCGACGCTCGTCACGCGTTCGCGTCGGCGGGGATCGGTACGGTGCGCGTGTCGCGACCCGATCGCAACACCGAGCCCGATCGGGCGCCGGTCGGCTTGCCGTCGATCACGCTCGTCACGCCGTTCACCAACACGCGCTGCACTCCGATGGATTCGGCGTAGAGCCGGCTCGCACCACCGGGAAGATCGTCGACCATGCGCACTTCGTCGCACGCCACGGCGTTCGGGTCGAACACCGTGATGTCGGCGCGGTACCCCTCGCGCAGGACGCCGCGATCGCGAAGCCCGAACAGCTCGGCCGGCGCCTGCGTGATGAGTTGCACTGCCCGTTCGAGCGACACGAGTTGGCGGCCGCGAATGGTGTCGGCGAGGAACGCCGTCGTGTACGGCGCACCGCACATGCGGTCGAGGTGCGCGCCGGCGTCGGAACCACCGATCATTACCAGCGGGTGGTCCCATGCTTCGGCGCGCAGTTGCCAGCTCTTCAGGTCGTCGTCGGGCGGGATCGGCCACAACACGGTGCGCAGTTCGTCGTTGATCACAAGGTCGAGGAGCGTGTCGAAGGTGCCTTGGTTCTTCGCCTCGGCCAGGTCGGCCACCAGCTGGCCCTTCAGCCCTTCGTTCGCCGCCGAGTACGTGTCGCCGATCTGGTAGCGGCCCCACGACGCGAGCCGGGAGAACACACCCGCCTCGGGAGAGTGCGCGCGCTCGTTCATCCAGCGCCGCACCTCGGGGTTTTGCAACTTCGCAATGCGTTCCGGCACGGGGAGGCTCATCACGTCGCTCCAGCCGGGGAGCATGAAAAGCGCGCAGTAGTTCAAGAACGACATGTTCATCTCGACGAGTACGGGCATCGTGAGCGCGATTGCCTTGCCGCCGCGTTCGAATACCTGCTCGCAGGCGCCTACCTGGGCGCGGTAGCGCTCTTGTTCGCGCCCGTCGATCGTGAGCACGTTCCAATTCAGTGGGCGGCGACCGGCGAGTGTCATGTCGCCCATCAACGTGATCTCGTCTTCGGAGAAACCGCGCAGGCAACCGTCGGTGACGTACTCGAGGGTCGTGCCTTCGTGGTCGCTCACGGCCGCACACAACGCGAGCACTTCATCGCGGCTCGCCCAGCGCGACGCAACCGGTTTGCCGTCGCCGTCTGAGTGCGTGAACGAGAGGGTGGTGGAGAATCCGATGCCACCGGCCGCGAGCGATTCGTGCAGTAGCCGCACCATCGCGTCGAGCTGCTCGGCCGTCGCTTCGTTCCCGATGCTGTCGGGCCCCATTACGTTGCGGCGCAGCGCGCAGTGGCCCACGAGGAACGCGACGTTCACGCCGACGTTGCCGTCGAGCGCATCGAGGTACTCGGAGAACGTGCGCCACTGCCAGTCGACGCCGGTTTCGAGCGCGGGCAGCGGCATGCCTTCGACTTTCGCCATCATCCGCCGGATGTAGTCGGCGTCGGCCGGCGCGAGCGGTGCGAGTGTGAACCCGCAGTTGCCCGCCATCACGGTGGTCACCCCGTGCAGGTTCGACGGCGAGGCCGCCGGGTCCCAGAACAGCTGGGCGTCGTAGTGGGTGTGCGGGTCGACGAAACCGGGCGCGACGACCATGCCGCCGGCGTCGATCTCTTCCGCCGCCTCGTCGGAAACCGCCCCGATGCTGACGATGCGCCCGTCCGAGACGCCGATGTCGGCGCGGTACGCGGGCGCGCCGGTGCCGTCGACGACGGTGCCACCGCGGATGACGACGTCGAGCATGCGGGCTCCTCCCAAAGAAATAAGAACGCGTTCTATTCTCGCGGTCGCGGGGGCCGACAACAACCCCAGGCTCTTCACTACGAACAGTGGCAATCGGACACACCATCCAGCGCGTAGTGTGAAGATGTGGCACGAATACCGGGGGCCGCCGTTCTCAGCGCCGTTCTCAGCGCCATGGTCGCGCGCCACTTTGGCGCGATGCCGCCGCGCGAACTGAAGGTCCGGTTGCAGCGTCTGCCGGGATGCGTCCGGCTCCGCGCGGCCGAAGAGCGCGAGGTCGTGCGGGCGCGCCGAGGGCTTCGGGCGCGACCGTCCGCTTCGACAGTCACGGTCATCGCCTCGATCGGGCGGCCGGAACTCCTCGACGCGGTGCGCAGCGCCCTCGCCCAGACAGTCACCGACCATCTCGTTTTGGTGATCGCCGACGGCGTGGCGATTCCACCGCTGCCGCACGATCCGCGGCTCGTCATCTGGCGGTTACCGGTGAATTCCGGCTCGCCGTCGCTTGCTCGCAACGTCGGGATCCGCGTTACCCGCTCGGATTACGTGGCATTCCTCGACGACGACAACTTCTGGGAGCCCGACCACCTCGAGCGTCTGTTACCGGCGCTCGAGGGCCGCGTCGCGTTCGCGTACGGGGGGCTGCGTTGGGTCAACGACAGCAACGACTCCCTCGGCGAATTATCGGTCGCGTTCGACCGGCGCCATCTGCGAGAAGAGAATTTCATCGACACCAGCACGCTCGTCGTACGCCGTACCCGTCGCGCCCGATTTCGGGCGATACCGCGCCGGAGGGGCGACGCGACGTTCGAAGATTGGGAGCTCGCGTACCGGTTGAGCCGGGGCAAGCGCGCCGTGCACGTACCGATCGCCACCGCGAACGTGCGCGTACACGAAGGTTCCAAGTTCTCGTTGCCCCGCCCCGACCAGGTGCGACACGAACCGCCGATACCGCCGAGCCTGCCGGCCGCGGGAGCGCGCTGACGTGCGGGTAGCAGCCCTGGGTTTCGACGCTGCCGAATGGTCGTTCGTAGAGCAGCTGGTCGCGCAAGGCGACATGCCGATGGTCGGGTCGCTGATCGAGCGCAGCCGCTGCGCGCGTATCGACGGCGCTCATCCACGTAACGAGTACGTATGGGCGGAGTTCATCGCCGGCGCCGACCCGGGCCGCCCCCACGACTGGGACACGCACCAATTCGACCCGGCCACCTACACGGCGTTCCTCCGGCATGGGCAACCCGGCGCACGGTTCTGGGCCGGCGCGGGCAACGGCTCCGGCAGCGGGGAAGCCGGCGTGGTGACGCTCGACGTTCCGCGCGCGACCGCGGCCGACGACCACGTCGCGGTGGTCGGCTGGGGTAGCGCGCAGGTCTACGGCCCGCGTTCGTCGAACCCGGCCGGGTTGTTGAGCGATATCGACAGCCGGTTCGGTCCTCATCCCATGGTGCGCAACGACCAGATCGGATGGCATCACGGCCGGCGCATCGAGCGAGTAGCGGCCGCGATGGAGCGGGGAGCGCGCATGCGCGCCCCGGTGTCGCGCTATCTGCTCGACCGCTTCCCCGACTGGCAGCTCTTCATGACCGTGTGGTCGGAGATACATCCCGCCGCGGAGTTTCTCTGGCACGGGATCGATCCGGGTCACCTGCTCTCCGGCCATCCGAGCGCGCCCCTCGCCGGCGCGGCATTGCGCCGTATTTTCCGCGCCGTCGACGACGGTGTGCGCGACCTCGTCGAGTCCCTTCCGCCCGACACCGCGGTCGTCCTGTTCTCGTTGAACGGTGTCCAGACCGGCCCGGGCGACACCGCGTCGGGTGTGCTGCTACCCGAGTTCCTTGCCCGTTGGTACAACGGCCGTTCGCTGATCGCCGCCGACGACGTCGCCGGTTGGCGCCGAGCCGGTTGTCCGCCGGTCGCGCCGGGACCGTGTCAGCGGAACGGTTATTTCAGCGCACGCCGCGTCGATGGCGGCGACGCGCGTCGCCGCGAGGAGCGAGCGCTCGAAGCGATGCCCGAGTTCGTGTGGCCGGTGCAGGACGGGCTTCGCCGGATCGCGGCGCGCGTCGCCGGGCGCGAACTCGGCCCGCTGGGCATGACGATTCCACCCGAGACCAGCGTCACTGAAGCGTCGCTCGACGAGGCGCGAGTTCCGTTCTCCCAGGTGGCCGAGTGGTACCAGCCGATGTGGTCGTCGATGCCGGCGTTCGCGCTCCCATCGTTCGCGCACGGCTACGTACGGCTGAACGTTGTCGGTCGCGAAGCCGACGGTCTCGTTCCCGTTGCCGACTACGACGCGCACTGCCGCGCGATCGAACACGAACTCATGAAGCTCACGTCGCCGCGCGACGGCAGCGCGGTGGTACGCGAGGTCGTACGCACACGGGGCACGACGCCACGCGAGATCCTCGACCCTGAGGGGCCCTACGAGGACCTCAACGTCGTGTGGAACCCGTGCGTAGACGCGATCGAGCACCCGCTCATCGGGGTGATCGGCCCGTTCCCGCTACAACGCGTCGCCGGCCATACGCAGAACGGTTTCGCACTCGTCTCGGCGCCCGGCGTGGCCGCCGGCGATGCCGGACACCGCTCGGCACTCGAACTCCCCGCGACGATCCTGGCACTGCTCGGTGCCCAACCCCACGGCAAGACGCTCCTCGACGCAAACGCCGACGCACCGGCCGAGCCGACCGTCGCCGCCGACCGCTGACAGCACTCGCTCAGTGTTTCTTGGCGCGCCTCTGCTCAATGCTTTTTGGCGCGCCTCTGCGCGGCGCGCCTCGCGGCGTGCGCGGTTGCTTGCGCCTCTCGCTCGTGCTGAGCCGCGTCCCGCCGAGCCGACTTCGCGGCGCGGCGTTCCTCCCGCAGTGCGGCGCGCGCCGCATCGTCGACCGGGGCCGCCTTCGCCGTGTGCAGATGCGGCACGTCGCCGGCATCGGCGATCGGTTCGCCGATCGTGAACCGCTCGTCGCTCACGAGTAGCTCGGCCATCACCGCCTGGCACTGCGCGTCGCTCGCCGCGTAGGACGCGAGGAGCACGGTTATCAGCGCGGTGCCGTACTGGTCGATGATCGACGGCAGCACCTCGAGCATGTCGTCGCGCGACGGGTCGTCGGAACGCTCACCGAGGGCGCGCACGGTCTCGTCGTTCGCGGCCTCGACCAACGTGAACGCGGCTGTGAGCTGGCGCGGCGGCGGCGCGGCGCGCAGCTTGCGCCGGAGCAAGGGGGGCAGCGCGGCGCCGAGATGCATGGTCGGCCGGGGGAGTTGCAACTGGCCGGCCAGCTCGGTGCGGCTCGCCTCAGAGAGCGCGTCGACGGCACTGCGGAGGGCGTCGTCGTCGAGCGCGGCCAGCGCGGCACCCAGACGTTCGAGGCGCGCTTGCGCTTCAGCTTCGTCGGGAACGTCGGGCGGTGCGTCGGCGTCGGCTGCGTCTTCATCGAGGTTCTCGGGCGTTTCCGCTTCGAGGTCTTCGGCTGTGGTCTCTTCGGACGCGGCTGTCGCTGCTTCGGTCTTTTTGGCGCTCACGACACCGAGTGTTCCACGCGCGCAGGGCCGCGTTCGGTTTGTGCCGGGTCCGCTATCGTCACGTGGACAAGCTGCAGACCCCCGTCGGGAGAGTCTCGGTCGGCTGATCCCTCCAAGGAAACGCCGAGCCGAGCGCCGAAGGAGCAACCTCCCCGGAATCTCTCAGGCGAACGGACCGTCGGGGCGAGGCAACTCTGGAAAGCAGGACCGGCAAACGCCGGCCCTCACCGACGGGGAAAGCCGGTGCCGCCGGCGAATCTCTCAGGTCCCGCGACAGAGGGGGAAGGCCCATGTGGGCGACCTCACCGGAACGCGGGACGGAGAACAGATGGCCACTGGCACCTGGAACGGCGACCAGCACGACACCACCGGCGAGTTCGCCGGTCGCCACATCGGACCGCGCGCCGACGAGCAGGCGGAGATGCTCGCCGCGCTCGGGTTGTCGTCGCTCGACGAGCTGGTGGAGCGCACGGTCCCGCGCCAGATCCGCGACCGCGAGCCGCTCGCCGTCGGGGGTCCACTCACCGAAGCCGAAGCGCTCGAGCGCTTACGCGGGCTGGCGGGAGCGAACGAGCGCTACACATCGCTGATCGGGCTCGGCTACCACGACACGATCACGCCGCCCGTCATCCGGCGCAACGTGCTCGAGAGCCCGGCTTGGTACACGGCGTACACCCCATACCAACCCGAGATCTCGCAAGGCCGGCTCGAGGCGCTGCTCAACTTCCAAACCATGGTGACGGACCTCACCGGGATGGATCTCGCCAACGCGTCCCTGCTCGACGAAGGCACCGCGGCCGCGGAAGCGATGGCGATGTGCCACCGGCTGAACGACAACGCGGGCGAGGTGTTCTTCATCGACGCCGACACGCATCCGCAGACCATCGACGTCGTGCGTACGCGCGCGAAGCCTCTCGGCATCGAAGTGGTGGTCGGCGATGCCGGCAGCGAATTGCCGCACGGCGTCTTCGGTGTGCTCGTGCAGTATCCACGTTCGAGTGGAGCGCTTGTCGACGACCGGGCGCTCGTCGAACGCGCGCACAACGCCGGCGCGCTCGTCGCGTTCGCCGCCGATCTGCTCGCGCTCGTGGTGTGCACACCGCCGGGAGAGTTCGAAGCCGACATCGTCGTGGGTTCGACGCAACGCTTCGGAGTGCCGCTCGGCTTCGGCGGCCCGCACGCGGCGTTCATTGCGACGCGCGAGCAACACAAGCGGACGTTGCCCGGGCGGTTGGTGGGCGTGTCGGTCGACGCGAGCGGTCGCCGCGCCCTACGACTCGCGCTGCAGACTCTCGAGCAGCACATCCGGCGCGAGAAGGCGACCAGCAACATTTGCACCGCGCAGGTGCTCCTCGCGGTGATCGCCGGTCTGTACGCCGCATGGCACGGCCCCGACGGCCTGCGCGCGATCGCGAAGCGCGTGCACCACCTCACCGCGGTGCTCGCAGAGGGATTACGTTCCGCGGGGATCGAGGTGGTGCACGACACCTTCTTCGACACGGTCACGTTGCGCGTCCCCGGCCGCGCGACCGACATCGCGCGTGGCGCGCAGATGGAGCGCATCAACCTTCGCGAAGTCGACGCGAACACGCTCGGCATCTCGCTCGACGAAACCAGCACCGCCGCGATCGTTGAGTCGGTCTGGGCCGTCTTCGGCGTGCGCGCCGAGTTCGAGTCGGTCGCTGCCGGCGTGCGCGATGCACTCCCGCCGGCACTGACACGCGACACACCCATCCTCACGCATCCCGTGTTCCACCGGTACCACTCCGAAACGGAGATGCTGCGTTACCTACGCCGCCTCAGTGATCGCGACCTCGCGCTCGACCGCACGATGATTCCGCTCGGCTCGTGCACGATGAAGCTCAACGCGACGGCGGAAATGGAACCGATCACCTGGCCCGAGTTCGGTGGCATCCACCCGTTTGCGCCGCTCGACCAGGCGCAGGGTTACATGGAGTTGATCACCGACCTCGAACGCTGGCTTGCCGAGATCACCGGCTACGACGCCGTGTCGTTGCAACCGAATGCCGGCTCGCAGGGCGAGTATGCGGGCCTCCTCGCGATCCACGCCTACCACGAGTCGCGCGGCGACACGACGCGCGACGTGTGCCTGATCCCCGCGTCCGCGCACGGCACCAACGCGGCGAGTGCCGCGATGGCGGGGATGCGGGTGGTGGTCGTGAAGTGCGACGACGATGGCAACGTCGATCTCGACGACCTGAAGGCGAAAGCGGTCGAGCATTCCGAGCGACTCGCGGCGTTGATGGTCACGTACCCGTCGACCCACGGTGTGTTCGAAGAGCACATTCGCGAGATCTGCGCCGTCGTCCACGAACACGGTGGTCAGGTGTACCTCGACGGCGCGAACCTCAACGCGCTGGTGGGTGTCGCGAAGCCCGGCGCGTTCGGTGCCGACGTGTCACACCTCAACCTGCACAAGACGTTCTGCATCCCTCACGGTGGTGGCGGCCCCGGTATCGGTCCGATCGGTGTGCGCGCCCACCTCGCGCCGTTCTTGCCCAACCATCCGCTCCGAACCGAAGCGGGGCCGAAGACCGGAGTCGGCGCGATCGCTTCGGCACCGTGGGGTTCGGCGGGCATCCTGCCGATCCCGTGGGCGTACATCACGATGATGGGTAGCGAGGGACTCACGCGCGCGACGCAGGTCGCGATCCTCAACGCGAACTACGTCGCGCGTCGCCTCGCGTCGCATTACAAGGTGCTGTACATGGGCGCGAACGGTTTCGTCGCGCACGAATGCATCGTCGACCTGCGCCCGATCACCAAGGACACCGGCGTGACGGTCGACGACGTTGCGAAGCGACTTATCGACTACGGGTTCCACGCCCCAACGATGTCGTTCCCGGTGGCGGGCACGTTGATGATCGAACCGACCGAGTCGGAAGACAAGGCGGAGCTCGATCGCTTCTGCGACGCCATGATCGCGATCCGCGAAGAGATCACGCGCGTCGGCAACGGCGAATGGCCGGCCGCCGACAACCCGCTGCACAACGCGCCCCACCCTGCGGCCGACGTCGTGAGCGACACGTGGACGCACCCCTATTCGCGCGAGGTCGCGGCCTATCCCGTGCCGTCGCTCGTCGCGCAGAAGTACTGGCCGCCCGTCTCACGCATCGACCAGGTCTACGGCGACCGCAACCTCGTCTGCGCCTGCCCCCCGATCGAGGCCTACGAGTCCTGAACTGGTTTTGATCTCAGAAACCCACCGAAAACGCGCGCTTTCTGAGATCAAAACAAGTCGGGGCGGTCAGTCGGGCACTCGGCCGGCGGCCCAACCACCGGGGGTGGTGCCGTCGGTGCGGGCGCGGCGGTGGGCGAACACCCATCGGCCGTCTTCCACGACGAAGTGATCGCGATAGCGACCCCAATGGTCGACGCCGTCGCCGGTGATTGCGATGAAGTAACACGCGGCGCGGGCTTCGTCGCGCGAGATGACGTCGATCGACACGCTCGTAACGTGATGACGAATCAGCGGGACCTCCGTGGAGTCTTCGAGCGCGTTGCCGACGTCCACCAGGAATTCGCGGATCGCGTTGCGTCCCGCGAGCGGTGGTTCACCGCGCACTTCGAGCACACCGTCGGTGGCGAACAGCGACGCCAGGTCGTCGAATCGTCCGGAGTCGGCGGCGTGCGCGTAACGGGCGAGCGTTTCGCGGATTTCTTCGCGTGCCTCGAGCTCCCAGAGTTCCACTGAGCGGGACGCTACTTACCCTCGTTAGTGGCGGGCCATCGCAACCGAGAGCGCGTCGGCGAACTGCCGCTGCGGCTGCGCGCGACGCGGGCTGTCGTAAGCCGAGAACCCACCTTGTGTCGGCGCCGCGGCGGTGGGCGACGCGACCGAACGCCGGCGCTGCGTGAGGGTGACGTGCTGCAGCGTTTCGAACGCGAGCACGATGAGCTCGAAGGACGTGCGGTCCCCGCCCCGATCGGGGTGGGTCGCGAGGGCGCGCCTGCGAAAGGCGCCCCGAATGTCGTCACCTGATGCGTGCTCGGCAACGCCAAGCACAGTGCGAGCCGTACGGCCATCCATGGCCAACCTCGTCCGTGAGGGTTCAATTCTCCTGGCAGCGAATCCTTCCGCTGCACCCCGTTAATCGGCGCCGGGACTCAAACGCTTGAGGGCCGGAAATGGGTGAGGCCCACCGTGGGCGACAGCACCTCGAATTCGACCTCCATCGCCAGGTCCAGGGCCAACTCGGCCGGGGCCAGGCCGCGCAGATTGCCGACGAGCCGGGGTCCCTCCTCGAACTCCACCACCACGACGGCGTAGGGGAGTTCGTCGGCGTAGGCGGGGTCGAGGGCCTGATGCGTGATCGTCCAGGAGAACACGTGTCCGCGCCCCGAAGAACGTTCCCAGGACCACTCCGGCGACCCGCAATGCGCGCAACGGTAGCGGGGTGGGTGACGCCAGGCGCCGCACTCGCCGCAGCGTTGGAATCGCAGCTCCTGGTGGGCGCAGTACTCGTAGAACTGCGCGTTCAGGCCGGTCGGGTTGGGCACGATCCGCGACTCGTTCGGGCTCATCGGTCGCGTCCCAACACCACGAGGCTGCCGTCGCCGAAGTCGCCCCAGCCGGTGACGAGCCCGATCTCGGCGTCGTCCACTTGCGCGCCGCCGGCCTCGTGACGCAGTTGGCGCGTCGCCTCCACCACGTGGTTCATGCCCCACATGTGGCCTTGCGACAGCAGCCCGCCGTGTGTGTTCATCGGGTACTTCCCGCCGAGCTCGATCGCGCCGTCGCGCACGAACGCGCCGCCGGCTCCGCGTTCACACAAGCCGAGCGCTTCGAGTTGGAGCAGGACCACGTACGTGAAGCAGTCGTAGATCTGGAGGAAGTCCATGTCGTGCGGACCCACGCCGGCCATGGCGAACGCGCGCGGCGCGGCGTCGGTGAGCCCGATGTGGAAGGGGTCGGGACGGTTGGGGATGTCGTCGGCGGGCGAAGGGTGGCCTTCCGCCGCGCCGAGCACCACGACCGGTGTGTGCGGCATATCGCGCGCCCGGTCGACCGACGTGACAACGACCGCCGCCGCGCAGTCGGTTTCGAGGCAACAGTCGAACAGCCGGAACGGCTCCGACACCCAGCGCGCGGCGAGGTAGTCGTCGATGGTGAGCTCGCGCCCACGCATCAACGCCTTCGCGTTGTGTTGCGCGTGCTTGCGGAACGCGACCGCGACGGCGCCAGTGTCGGTGTCGAGCGTGCCGTACAACTGCTTGTGCCGCGTCGCGATCCATGCGTAGAACTGCACCGCGGCCCGCGCGCCATAGGGCAGATAGAAGTCGAGCACAGTGTCGCCCACCGCGCTGCCGTCGAGACCGCGGCGCGGTCTCGGTATCCCGGCGCGGGGGCGGAACGCCGAGTAGCCGTTCCAGCCCACCACGACGAGCACGTTGTTCGCGAGCCCAGCGCTCACCGCCATCGCCGCGGTCTGAATCGCGGCCACCGAACTCGCGCCGCCCATGTGCGCGGTGGTGGCGTAGTGCAGCGTGTCGACACCGAGGTTGGCCGCGAGTTCTTCGCTCGTGGTGTAGCCGGGCGGCGGGAGGATGCCGTCGATGTCGTGTGCGGAAAGCCCGGCGTCGGCGATCGCGTCGCTCGCGGCTTGGAGCATCAGCTCGACGGGCAGGAACTGCGAGCCGCGCACATAGTCGGTTTCGCCGATGCCGGCGATCGCCGCCGCACTACTGAACGATTGGGCCATGGGCGCCGGATCGTAGCGACGCCGCCAACCCCTCGAACCTGCGTCACGGATTAGCCCTCAGGCCGCAATCCGTGACGCCGGTTCGGGTTACGACGGAACCGCGACCAGACCGAGCGGGAACACGCCGTTCGCGCTGCCGTAGTTCGTGGCGTCGCCGAACGCGTCGACCTTGCCGTTCGGTTCGAGCACCCAATAGCCGAGGCCGGTCTTGGTTCCCGCCATCGACACTGCTTGGGTGTTGCAGCGGCCGGTACCCGGCAGCGAGCCGCGGTAGGCGGCGTCGCCGAACGTGAAGATGCCGCCGTCGCCGCCAATGAGCCAGTAACCCCGTCCGCTTGCGGTCGCGGCCATCGACAGCACCGGCTTCGCGAGCGTCATCGCACCGGTCGATCCCCAGAAGTGCGCGTTGCCGAAGCTGAAGATGCCACCGTCTCGCCCGAGCAGCCAGTAGCCCTTGCCACCCGGCGTCGCGGCCATGCCGACGATCGGCGCGTTCAATTTCTTCGTGCCCATCGATCCGAAGAACGTTGCGTCGCCGAAGCTGAAGATCCCGCCGTCGCGCGCGAGAAGCCAGTACCCCTTGCCGGTCACCGTTGCCGTCATGCCGATGATCGGCGCGGCGAGATTGATGTTGCCGGCGCCGCCGTAGCTGTGTGCGTCGCCGAACGCCACCACGTGGCCTTCGTTGTCGGTGAGCCAGTAGCCGGAGCCGCTCGGAGTCGGTGCCATCGCGACTACCGGCCACGTCCATATCACTGGCGTGGTCGGGTGTGCCGCGTAGGTCTGCGCCGTGCCGTAGGTGCGCACCACACCGTCGTCGGTGATGATCCAGTATCCCTTGCCCGCGGCGCTGTTCGCGTGTGCACGCGGGTTCGAGCCGATCCCGCACACGCCGTTCACGGCGATGCCTTGCGCCAGTTTCAAGCTCGTGTACGGGTCGATCGGCGTGCCGTCGGGGAGGTGCAGTTCGAAGTGGAGATGGGGTTGCGTCGTTTCGGCGTCGCCGCTGTCGCCCATGTACGCGATGAACTGGCCGGCCTTCACGTGCGAGCCGGCTTTGATGCCGGGTGCGAAGCGCCACTGCGCGGGGTTGGCGCCGTCGTCGGTGCCGGGCGTGTCGTTGTTGATGTGGATGTAGTAGTAGGTCCAGCCGTCGGTGTCGCGCAGCGCGAGCATGTTGCCCGCCAAGCCGCTGTTGTCTTCGTGGACGAACGTAATGACGCCGTCGTTGGCGGCGACCTCGTGCATCAACTTCGAGCCCAGAAGGTCGTTGCCTTCGTGGCGGCGGGTGCATCCTTGGCGGCAGGCGCCGAAGTCGTCGGTGTAGTTCACGGCACCGGCGACCGGGAAGGTGATCCGGTGGTACAGGACGCCGGTCGGCGTCTTCAGCGGGGCGACCGTGGCCGACGCGGGCAGGCCCATCGTCGTGGAGGCCACGAGGGCGACGACGGCGACGGCGGGGACGAGAAGGCGGCGCAAGCGCAAGATTGTGGTCTCCGTTCGGGGCGACGGCCCAACTTCATGTGATCGGCGTCACAACGGAGGCCTTGAGCCAAGGGGCGTCGTTTCCTCGCCGCCCTGGCGGGGGTAACATCTTGTTACTCACCAGTAACTTCGCCGTCGTTCACACGGGCCGGCGAAGAGGGCCAAGGAGCACCTGATGTCGGACTTCTCGCTCGACCTCAACGACGACCAGCAGCAGATGCAGAAGTGGGTTCACGACTTCGCGTCCGATGTCGTGCGTCCCGCCGGTCCCGAATGGGACCAGCGCGAAGAGACGCCGTGGCCGATCATCGAAGAGGCGGCCAAGATCGGGCTCTACTCGTGGGAGTTCATCGCGAACGCCTTCTCCGACCCCACGGGTCTCACGTTCCCGATCGTGTCGGAAGAACTGTGTTGGGGTGACGCGGGGATCGCGCTGTCGATCTTCGGCACCACACTCGGCGTGTCGGGCATTGTCGGTAACGGCACGCCCGAGCAGATCGCCGAATGGGTACCCGAGTGTTTCGGTACCCCCGACGACATTCACATCGCGTCGTTCGCGGTGAGCGAGCCTGACGCGGGTAGCGACGTGTCGTCGTTGCGCACACGCGCCGTGTACGACGAAGCGAAAGACGAATGGGTGCTCAACGGCACCAAGACGTGGATCACCAACGGCGGCATCGACAAGGTGCCGAATGTGCACGTGGTCGTCGCGTCGGTCGAACCGGAGTTGAAGGCGCGCGGTCACGCGAGCTTCATCGTGCCGCCGGGTACACCAGGGCTCAGCCAGGGCCAGAAGTTCTCGAAGATGGGTATCCGCGCGAGCCACACCGCAGAAGTGGTGTTGAACGACTGCCGCGTGCCCGGCAACTGCTTGCTCGGTGGCAAGGAGAAACTCGACGCGCGTCTCGCGCGGGCGCGCGAAGGTCAGAGCTCGCGCGTGCAGGCGGCGATGAGCACGTTCGAGACGAGCCGGCCGCTCGTCGGTGCCCAGGCACTCGGCATCGCCCGCGCCGCGTATGAGTACTCGCTCGAGTACGCGAAGGAACGTCGCGCGTTCGGTCGTGCGATCATCGAGAACCAGGCGATCGCGTTCAAACTCGCCGACATGCGCATGCACATCGACGCCGCGAGGCTGCTCGTGTGGCGTGCCTGTTGGATGGGCGCGAACGGCAAGCAGTTCACCGCCGGCGAAGGCTCGATGAGCAAGCTCTACGCGGGTGAGGTCGCAGTGAAGGCGACCGAGGAAGCGATCCAGATCCTCGGTGGTGCCGGCTACGTGAAAGACCACCCCGTCGAGCAGTGGCACCGCGACTCGAAGATCTACACGATCTTCGAAGGCACGAGCGAGATCCAACGCCTGGTCGTCGCCCGCGCCATCTCTGGCGTGCACATTCCCTGATTTCGGTCCGTTGAGAGCGGCCCCTGTCCAGGGTCGCCATGCCTACTCCATCCCTACAACTTCCCGGCAGAGTCCTCCTCGTGGCGACGATCCGCGAGAAGCGCCGCGACGTGTGGGATGTCCGGGTCTTCACGGGTCGTGATGGCGACGGCCGTCCGACGCAGGTCAGCCGGACCGTTGCTGGCAGCAAGCGCGACGCGCTCCGAGTCGCCGCGCAGTTGGACGCGAAGCCGGCGACGACGGGCGCAGGGGCGAACCGTTGCCGAGGTGCTCGACGCGTGGGTCGAGCTGAACGATCCGTCGTGGGCCGAGTCGACCCGGCGAGACCAGCGAAGTCGCGCTCGGTATGTTGCCGCTGATCGCATCGGGAATCTTGGCGTTGCGCGCTCGTCGGTTGCCGATGTCGAGCGATGGCATCTGAGGCTGCGCAAGAACAGTGTCGGTGAGGCTGCGATCCGTGGGCGGCATCTCGTACTGCGCGCTGCGCTCGAATAAGCAGTGCGGTGGGAATGGGTGCACACGAACGTCGCGAGCCACGCGCGGCTGCGCGTCGCAAAGCGCGCGCCGAGGTCGTCGATGACGCTTGAGGACGTGCGCGCGGTGTTGGAAGCCGCGGCGCGTGTCGAGCCCGCGTGCGAGTTGGCGCTGCGCATCGCCGCGGTGACCGGAGCGAGGCGCGCGGAGATCGCGGCGTTGCGATGGAGCGATCTTCGAGGCGACCGGCTCACGATCGACAGCAGCGTTGCTGTACGTCGCGATCCCGACCGCCCTGGCAAACCAGAACTGATCGACGCGCCGACGAAAACCGCCAACTCCCGACCCGTCACACTCGACCAAGCAACCATCGTCATGATCGAAACGCAGCGATCGGAGCGCGACGTTGTGAGCGAATACATGTTCTCGATCGACGCCGGTCCGCCGAACCCAGACCGCATCGGCTGGTGGTGGCAGCGAGCGCGCGATCTCGCTGGCATCGACACCGCCTGGCGCCTCCACGATCTCCGCCACTGGTCAGCAACAACAGCGATCACCAGCGGTCACGACGTGCGAACCGTCGCCGGCCGCCTCGGCCATGCCAACGCCGCGATGACCCTGCGCGTCTACGCGCATGCCGTCGAGGCCGCCGATGAGGCGCTGGCCGCGAGCCTCGCGGGCGCGCTCGGCGACGAGCCGTGAAAGCGATCGTTCTCCGCGACGAGGAGCCGCCGGAGGACGCGGTGGTCGTCGTGCGAGTTGGCCTGCTGACGGCGGCCCCCCTTCGATCAGCCGTGAGATGACGTCGGTGTCAGGGGTTGGACTTGCGTGCAGGGTGTCATCGACGTTGGTCCTGTGCCTTCGGTCACGATCGAGCCGTCGCCGTTCGAGGCGGACGCCGTTTTGCTGGACAATGGCGACATGGGACCCGGCTGGACGGCACGCTCGTACTCGGTGATCGTGCGCGTGCTCGGGGGCCTGCTGCTGGGCGGTTGGCTGTTCGGAGTGACGTTGCTCGCGCTGTCGTCGAAGGACGGTCGCGGAATCGCGACTGCGGCGGGAGTTGCTGCGGTCGGTGTGTGGCTGGCGTTTGGGGCTTCCGCAGGACGGAAGGATGTGCGGGTGGTGCTGTGGGCGCTCGGCGCCGCGGTCCTCAGCCTCTGGGTCGACGTCATCGCGTCGCCGTTCGTGCATTTCAGCGATAAGGCCGGAGTTACCGCTGCGTTGTTGGCGGCTGCGCTCGGGGTATGGGGTTCGTTCCAGGCGCCTCTGTGGGTGCGAGACCGTGCTGTTCACGCGTTCAGCGTTGGCTACGTGGCGCTGCTGGTCGTGCCCTGGCCTCCACTCACCTGGGAGAAAGTAGTTGCGGCCTCGAGTGTGACGGCGCTCGTCGCCATGGTGAGCTACGCGCGACAAGTGTTGCCGCTGCGGATTGTCGTTGAGGTGCAGAAGTTCGTCGCCGCGGTGGCGTGGGTCGTGACGGGTCTCGGGATCTTCGTCATGCTGCTCGGATTGTTCGTGCTGCCGCTTGCCCTCTCGGCAACCATCATGGCTCGCAGATCGGAGCGAACCCTTGCGGCCAGCACGGGCGGGCGAG
>JAODBJ010000096.1 GCA_025463905.1 Actinomycetes bacterium | reverse complement strand
CGCGCCCGCTGCAGGAGCCGCCAGGCTACCGGCTGTCTCCGCTGTGGTCATCTGCGCGATCGACGTCGACGTGCCGCTCACGTGGTTCCGGCCAGCCGTGGAGACCACACTCGACCTTGCCGGTTCCGGCCCAGCGGCCGGCGCGGGCGTCTTCGCCCTCACCGACGGGCTGTGTGCACGGCCAGCAGCCGATCGACTGGTATCCCTGGTGACGAAGCGGGTGCACGGCCAGCGCATGGTCCTGCACGTAGGCGGCGACGTCGTCGTCGGTCCAGGGCGCGATCGGGTTCACTTTCACGACGCCTCGGCCGACGTCGAGGCCGACGATCGGCGCCTTCGCCCGGGTGGCGGCCTCAGTGCGGCGCAGGCCGGTCATCCATGCCTGCTTGCCGTCGAGGGCGCGGGCGAGGGGCTCGACCTTGCGCAACGTGCAGCACTCGTTCTGGTCGACGCGCCACAGCTCGTCTGGTTCCACGAGCGGCTGCATGATGGTGAGGTTGATGTCGTAGCGCTGCTTCAGCGACTCGACATACTCGAGCGTCTCGCCGAAGTGGTACTGCGTGTCGAGGAACACGACTTCGATGTCGGGCGCCGCTTTGAGCGCGATGTCGAGCAGCACGCTGTCCTGGAACGACGACGCCAGCACGATGCGGGTGCCGAAGCGTGTCCACGCCCATCGCACCGCGGCCGACGCCGGCTTGCGTTCCAGCTCGGCCGACACGGTGGCCAGTTCCGCGAGGTCGACGTCGGCGAGCGACGCGCTGCGGGAAAGGTCTAACGCCTGGGTCATGTCGCGGCGCACTCCCCGTCGCCCACTTCGGCGACGTACGGCCCGGTCTCGTCGAAGTCGACGTAGTAGTCGGGCGCCTCTTCTGGGGTGGGGAAGTGGTCGAGATCGGCCAGTTCCTTGCCGATCTGGCTTGCGCCGCCCGACCGTTCGAGCCAGGTGGCGAAGACTTCGCCGGCCTCTCGCTCGTTGGCGAAGCGCCCGACGACTCGCACGACCGCTTCGGCCGCCGCTTTGGCCGGCACCTTCAGCGCCTTCTGTCCGAACGCCACTTCCATGTTGCCGAGGTGGCCGCCGAGCAGCATCTGGTAGCCCGGCGCCGCTCGCCCGTGGGCCCGGCGTTCGAGGCCGAAGAAGCCGATGTCGGAGATGTGGTGCTGGCCGCACGAGTTCGTGCAGCCGGAGATATTGACCTTGATGCCACCGACGTCGGCGAGGCCGGCTTCTTCGAGCGCTCGGTCGATGTCGCTCGCCAGGCCCCGCGACTGCGTGACGGCGAGGTTGCAGGTGTCGGCCCCCGGGCACGACACGACGTCGCGGGCGAGCTCAGCGCCCGCCTCCGCCATGCCGATCGCGTCGAGACGGTCGAAGAGGCCGCGCAGTTCCCCTTCGGTGAGGTCGCGCAACACGAAGTTCTGCCGGTTCGTGATGCGGACATCGAGGTCGAAGTCGCGCTGGATGTCGGCGAGGGCGCGGAACTGGTCGGCCGTGATGTCGCCGAGGACCGCGTGCGCGTAGGCGCTCACCGTGCCGCGAGCGATGCCGCGCACCACGTTCGCTTCTTCCCACCGCTCGTACTTGCCGCGCGAGAGGAGTTTCACCGGGACGCCACCGCCATCCGCGCTAACGGCAGTGCCCCCACCCGCCGGCGCGTCGCCCAGCTCGCGGACGATCTCGGGGATGCCGCCCGGCCAGGTGCGCGACGCGAGCAGGAACTTGCGCTCCTTGATGATCCGCTGGCGCAGTTCGTCGATACCCATCGTGTCGACGAGCCACTTCAGGCGGGCGCGCAGCTTGTTGTCGCGGTTGCCGTAGTGGTCGAACGTGCGGAGCACTGCTTCGAGGGTGGGAAGCAGGTCTTCTTTGGCGGTGAACTCCTCGAGCGCCTGGGCGGGGTGCGGGTTCGCGCCGAGGCCGCCGGCGATGAACACCCGGAACCCGGCTTCCACGGTTCCGTCGGGTCGCGGTCGGTTCACGGCGACGACGCCCACGTCGTTGAACATGGCCTGGCCGCAGTCGGTGGCGCAGCCGGAGAAGTTGATCTTGAACTTGCGCGGGAGGCGCTGGGCGTAGGGGTGACGCAGGAAGTACTGCGCGGTGGCATCGGCCCAGGCGGAGATATCGAGCACTTCGAACGGGCATGCGCCCGCGAGGTGGCAACCGACGACGTTTCGGACCGTGTCGCCGCACGCTTCGCGGGTGGTCATGCCGACCGACGCGAGCAGCCGCAGGATCTCCGGCATCTCTTCGAGCTGCACGAAGTGGAACTGCACGTTCTGACGGGTCGTGAGGTGACCCCAACCGCGCGAGTAGGTCTCGGAGATGTAGCCGAGCACTTCGAGCTGCTCCGGTGTGGTGCGCCCGTAAGGGATCTTCACCCGCAGCATCTGGTTGCGGCCGCCCTGGCGCTGGCCGTAGACGCCGAAGCCGAGGCGGAACACCCGGAACACATCTTCTTCGATCCGCCCGTCGAGGTACTGGCCGAGCGTGGTCTCGAACCGGACGACGTCTTCTTCGAACTCAGGTGAGAGGTCGCGTGCCTGCAATTGCCGAACGTCGATGGCCATGTGTTACCCCCGGACGACGGGCAAGAAGGACGGCGTGATCACGAAGAGCTGCTCCTGAGAGCGGGGCGGGCGAGGACGTGCGGAGACGTCAGGACGCGCGAACGGCAGACGTACGACACATCTCGTCGTACATCTCGTGCGGCGTGCGCCCCTGCGAAATGCTGGCTGCGCCTCGAACCCGGATCACGTCCTCACCCTAACGGTGGGGGCCCTGAAATACCAGCAGCCAAGTCGGGAATTTTTTTCGACCAGACAGGTCGGCTTTCGGGTCGGAGTCGCCGTTTTGCCCAGGCTTTGCCCAGGGCGCCGCCTGAACCCACCGCTACCCTCGCCGCCCATGCGGATGTCGGGCCTCTTGCTGCGCACGCTACGCGACGACCCGGCCGACGCCGACACCGACAGCCAGCGGCTGCTCCTACGAGCCGGGTACATCCGGCGGGCCGCCGCCGGCATCTACTCCTGGCTCCCGCTCGGGCATCGGGTGCTCCGGCGGGTCGAGCAGATCGTGCGCGAAGAAATGGATCGGGCGGGCGCCCAGGAGATCTTGCTGCCGATCCTGCAGCCGTTGGAACTGTGGCAGCGCAGCGGCCGCGATGTGGCGTACGGGCCGCTCATGTTCCGCCTTCTCGACCGGAAGGAGACGGGCTTTTGCCTCTCGCCCACGGCGGAAGAACTGATGGCGACCTTGGTCGCGTCCGAGCTGTCGAGTTACCGCGACCTGCCCGTCAACCTCTACCAGATCCAGTGGAAGTTCCGCGACGAGCTGCGACCCCGTTTCGGGCTCCTGCGCGCACGCGAGTTCCTGATGAAGGACGCTTACTCGTTCGACGCCGACCTCGACGGGCTGCGGGCCTCGTACCAGCGGATGTACAACGCCTACTGCAGCATCTTCGACCGGTGCGGGCTGACGTTCCGCGCGGTCGAAGCCCAATCGGGCGAGATGGGCGGCGACGTCAACCACGAGTTCATGGCGGTCGCGGCCGTCGGCGAAGACGATTTCGTGTGGTGCAAGGCGTGCGACTACGCGGCGAACGTGGAAGCGGCCCGGCGCGACCACAGCTGGCACCACACCGAAGTGCCGGCCGCGGCAGCGACCGTCGACGCGCCCCCGATGGAGGAAGTGCACACACCGGGACTCCCCGGGATCCAGGGCGTCGCCGACTTCCTCGGCGTCGAACCGTCGACGCTGCTGAAGTGCATCGTGTTCGACGCCGACGGTGAGCTCGGCCTCGCGCTCGTGCCGGGCGATCGAGAGGTCAACGAGTTCGCGCTGGCGCGTGCCGTGGCGCCGCGGAAGGTGCGGCTCTACACCGACGAAGACTTCGCCGCGCATCCCGAGCTGCCGAAGGGCTACATCGGACCGCACTATCCCGGCGCCGCGCTCGTGGTCGCGGACGTGTCGCTGGACGCGCCGCGCGCTTGGGTGACGGGCGCGAACCGCGTTGATCACCACGCGCGCAATGTGGTGCTCGGCCGCGACTTCGCGGTCGACGTGTGGGCTGGCCTCGTCACCATCGTCACCGGCGACGCCTGCCCGAACTGCGGCGAGCCGTTGTCGGTAGATCGCGGTATCGAAGTCGGCCACGTGTTCCAGCTCGGTACGAAGTTCTCGAAAGTCTTCGGCGCCAACTACGTCGACGAACATGGCGACGAACACCCGATCGTGATGGGCTGCTACGGCGTGGGCATCTCGCGCGTGGTGGCCGCCATCGTCGAGGAACACCACGACGACAACGGCATCGCGTGGCCCGCGGCGCTCGCGCCATACGACGTGCACCTCCTCGCGCTCCCCGGTCGGGGCGACGCCGCGCAGGCGGTGGTCGCGGCCGCCGAGCGCTGCTACGAGGAACTCCTGGCCGGCGGGTTCCAGGTGCTCTACGACGACCGGGACGCCAGCCCCGGCGTGAAGTTCGCAGACGCGGACCTTCTCGGCATGCCGGTGCAGCTCGTGATCGGCGCCAAGGGCCTCGCGCGGGGGGTCGTGGAGCGCAAAGTGCGCGCCACGGGCGACCGCAGCGAGCTGCCGATTACGGAAGTGCTCGCGGGCATGCTGGCCGGCGCCGCGACATGATGGATCTCGCATGACGTTGCCGGTGCGACCGCCGATCGATCCGATGCTCGCGAAGCTCACCCGCGACCTTCCTCCGGCCGGCGCGGTGTCGTACGAACCGAAGTGGGACGGCTTCCGCTGCATCGTGTTCCGCAACGGCGACGACCTCGACCTGCAGAGCCGCAACTCCAAGCCGCTGTTGCGCTACTTCCCGGAACTGCGCGAGCCGATGCTGGCGCAGCTGCCGGAGCAGTGCGTCGTCGACGGCGAGCTTGTCGTATGGGGCGAGAAGGGCCTCGACTTCGACGCGTTGCAGCTACGCCAACATCCCGCGGACTCGCGTGTGCAGAAGCTCGCGCGCGAGATACCGGCGTCGTACGTCGCCTTCGACCTTCTCGCGCTGGGGAACGACTCGCTGTGCGATTCGCCGTTTTCCGAACGCCGCACGCAACTCGAACACGTGCTGCGCGACGCCACGCCGCCGTTGTACGTGACCCCCACGACGCGCGACCGCGACACCGCGGCAGATTGGTTCTCGCGATTCGAAGGCGCGGGCTTCGACGGCGTCGTGGCCAAGCCCCTCACCGGCACCTACCGCCCGGGCGAACGCACGATGTTGAAGGTGAAGCACGAACGCACCGCCGACTGTGTCGTCGCCGGATTCCGAGTGCACAAGGACGGCAACGGTGTCGGGTCGTTGCTCCTCGGCCTCTACGACGACGAACACGTGCTCCATCACGTCGGTGTTGCGAGCAGCATCGCCGGCCCGATGCGCAAACAGTTGATGGAAGAGATCGAACCGTTACGAGACCGCGCGCTCGAGAATCACCCCTGGCGGGACTGGGCCGAGATGGTGCAAGACGCCGCGGCGAGCGGACAGCGCATGCCGGGCGGCCCGAGTCGGTGGAACGCGACCAAGGATCTGTCGTGGGAGCCGCTCCGTATCGAGCGGGCCGTCGAAGTGCTGTACGAAGGTCTGATGAACGGCCGCTTCCGGCACAACGCCCGTTTCAAGCGGTGGCGCGACGACAAAACCCCCGACGAATGCACGTACGCGCAGTTGGAGACGGTCGCGCCGGCCGAGTTGCGCGACATGTTCAGCGCGCCACGTTCGTAACGACGTTCTTAACGACCTATTACCTACGACGTGCCGCCGAGCCACGGCGCGACTGCGTTGTAGATCGGGGTCGGCGCTCCACCCGCGGGCGCCGCGGTGCCGGTCCACAGACCGGTCCAGCCGTCCTGCCCTTCGGGTTGCCAGAACAACACGACCGACCCGCCGCTGCCCTGCACGACGCGCAACGCCTTGGTCATCACCTTCACCTGCGACTGCATCGACCAATGCCCGCGGTAGCCGTAGGGCACGGGGTAGAACTCCGACCACCAGATCGGGAGCTTCGTGTGACTGCGCAGCCACACATCGACGGCCCGATATTTGTCGGTGGAGTCGTAAGGAGACACGAGGTAGTCGCGTCCCTTGGGGCGAGTGCCGCCGTCGACCGCGACGAAATCGGCGCCGTGGGCGTGCGTGAACCAGTACGAGAGCACGTCGAGCGGACGCTGATCGAGGACACCCCATGGTCCGTTGATTCTCGACGGGTGGCTGCACGCCCCAGGTGCGCACGAGTCCATCACGACGTACGGACCGCCGACCTTGATGTTGCGGTCGACCTTCTTCAACGCGTCGTACACCTCGTTGTACAGCGCGGTGTAGTCCTTGTAGCGCCAGCGGTTGTGGACCGGGTCGTAGAAGCCTTTCATCTCGTTCCACACCTGGAAGTAGTGGACGTCGGGATACCGCAACGCGATGCGTCGGGCAAGATCGGCGTAATCCTTGTAATGCGCAGCGGTGGGCGCGATCGTCAGCCGGCTCCAATCCGTGACACCCGCGGAGCCGCCCTTCATCCAGTCCGGGGCGCAGCACAGTGTGATCACAGGCGTACCGCCGGTTGCGCGGATCAGCGCAACCCGCCGGTCGAGATCTGCCCACAAGTAGGTGCCGGGGGTCGGTTCGGGGCTACGCGCACCCCAACCCATGATGTGTTGGTTCTCGAAGGTGCCCGTATGGTCACGCAACAGGTCCTCACCGCGCGCAACCGCCGTGCGACTCCCCGAAGATTCCAGGGATCGTTGCGTGTGCGTTACACCGACGCGGAGCGGTAGCCGCCGCGAGGTACGCGAAAGCGCGCTGGACACCGGCATGGCAGTGCACGCGCCGAGCGCGAGCGCTCCAAGCACGAGGAGGCACCGAGGCCAGGCCCACGCTGGCGCGGTCGATCGAGTGGGGTTTGCCGGCCTGGAAATGTTGCTCACCCCTCCGCGGAACGATCCTCGTTCACTCGGACGAAGCTACGAACAACTTTAGGAACCCAGGCGCGCGCCTTTTGCGCGAGTCAAACGCGGCGCGAAGTCGCGTCGCGAATACTTATGCGCGACGTAACGCCGAGGCGCGTCCGAACGCGAAACCCGCGCTGGTTACCGCCAACCCACCGGTGAGCGCGAGCGCGCGACCCCAAGCTCCGCGCTGCCGGCGTGTGATGTCGCGCGCCGCGCCGGCGAGCGCGGTGGGGATGATGGAGAACGCGTGACGGCGTTCGGCTTCGAGCCCGGCGTCGGTTCCGACGGTTGCCGTCACCAACGCCTTCGATCGCCCTTCGGACCAACAACGGTGCACGAAGTAACGCGGCCGTGACCGATCGGTCGTGAGGTAGTGATCAACCACGAGATCGGGGTCGTAGAGGAAGTGCGCGCCAGGGAAGCGTTGACGGACGCGGATGCACAGCTCCGTCTCTTCGCAGCCCACCGGCTTGGTGCCGACGCGGCCGACGGCGGCGTTGAACGCACCGACGCCTTCGAGCGCAACCCGTCGCAAGCTCATGTTGGCGCCGATGAGGTTGCGCACTGGCGCGACGCTGGTGGGGAGACCTGTCCAGGAGCACCCGACGACCCAGTAGAACTCCGGGGGCAGCCAGCGCGGCGCATCCGCGGGCCAAACCGCGTGCGCCGCGCCACCTACTCCCGCGACCGCCGGCCCGTAGTGCGAGAGCAGGCGTCGTGGCCATCCCGGCGCGACAACCGCGTCGTCGTCGACGAACGCGATCACGTCGCCATTGGCAAGTTCAGTGCCGGTGTTGCGCGCACCCGACAGGCCGCGAGTCTTTGCGTTGGGAGCGACGAGGACGTCAGAAAACGCGACGTCAGAAAACGCGTCGCGCGCGCGTTCGAGGAGGTGGTCGTTGTGATCGATCACCAGGATGATTTCGTCGGGCACGCGGTCTTGCGCGCGCAGGCTGGCGATGCAGGCAGTCAGTTCTGACCAACGAAGGTCGGTGTACGCGCACACGACGACGGACAGCGACCCGGGCGCCGGCCATGCCAGCGCCGCATCGGAACGAGCACCAATTTGGACATCTGATTGGACGTCGGTCTGCACGCTGTCAACGGATACCACACGATTTGCAACGTGCGCGGGTCGAACGACGACACGAAACGCAAGCGTCACACAACGCCGTACGGCGTTTCATCTCGCGGCGCGGTCCTCGAAACACGCTCGCTATCAAACGATGTTTTCGTTGGAGCGGAGCCGGCACCGGCGCCGGTCGACAAGTTCTGGGGGAGCGAACATATGGCACAGGTCGTCTCGAGGATTGTTACGCATCCGTCTCTCGCGGAACGGGACGACACGCTCGAGGTGATGCTCCAACACGAACGGCCGTCACGAGATGTCGTCAACCTCACGCGGCAGGCGACGGTACGGCGACGACCGGCATCGCCGACGGTCAGCGTCGTGGTTCCGACGCTGAACGAAGCGCGCAACCTGCCGTACGCGCTGGCCAACGTGCCGAGGGATGTGCTCGAAATCATCGTCGTCGACGGTCGTTCCACCGACGACACCGCGCTGGTTGCTCAAGCGCTGTTCCCGGAAGTGCGCATCGTGCACCAAGACCGCGCCGGCAAAGGCAACGCGCTGCTGCACGGTTTCAACGCCGCCGCCGGAGACATCATCGTGATGTTCGACGCCGACGGCTCGGCCGACGGCGCCGAGATCCCGCGTTTCGTCCAAGCATTGATCGACGGCGCTGATTTCGCGAAAGGCTCACGGTTCGCGAAAGGTGGGGGGAGCGCCGACATCACTCGGCTCCGACGGCTCGGGAATGCGTTCCTGAACTCGCTCGTCAACGGGCTCTTCGGCACCGAATACGAAGACTTGTGCTACGGCTACAACGCGTTCTGGCGCCGTTGCCTGCCGTACCTCGCGCCGGAGTGCGACGGGTTCGAAGTCGAGACATTGATGAACATCCGTGCCCACAAGGCCGGGCTCAAGGTCGTCGAGGTGCCGAGCTTCGAAGCTGCGCGAGTCCACGGAGCGAGCAACCTTCGTGCCGTACGCGACGGGTTGCGGGTGCTTCGAACCGTCGCGCGCGAGCGCTGGCTCACGTCGTCGGCGATGACACGGCCGACGGTGCGCGCGACGTCGGTGTAGCGGAGGGAACCGTGTTCATCGCGCAGCAACAAGGACGGCGACGACGCGAAATATCCCGCTGCCAACCTGCGAACGTGACGTTCGACCGACGCGCGCAACCTCGACTCGATGGTGTGACCCCATCTTGACGGTCCGCGTGTCGGAGAGGTGGCGTGCATCCGGCGCGTCCGCCGGGCCCGGCTTAGGTACGTCGCGCTTCGATACTGGCGGTGATTTCGACGGGCTGTTGCCGCGTGCCGATGGATGGCTGATACAGCCGCCATCACGATGGTTGCAGTCGTGGGAGCGTCTCACCGGCGGTGGCCCCGACGGGCCGGTGGTCCCGAACGAGATCATCACGCCGAGGCAGCGCGCGGCAGTGTCGGTCGTGAGCCTCGCGTTGTTCGGGTGGACGGTCGTCGGCATCGTCGCGGGCTGGGCACCGCTGCGGGAAGTCTGTGGAGTCCTGTTCGCGATCGTCGGATTGGGTACGGCGCCGTTGCAGCGGTTGCAGCGTGTCGCGATCTCGGCGTACGCCGCGTTGAGCGTCGCGATCAGCTTGTCGCTGCTCGTGGTGCTGGCGACGGCGATGGTCGAGGTTGGGTGGTGGCATCCGGTTCCCGTGCTGACCGTGTGCGCGTTGGCCGCGGTAGCGATGCACGTGGACATGTGCCGGCGCTTCATGCTCACGCCGCCGGCGGCGGTCGCGTCGTCATCGCGCCGGCAGATTCGGCGTGACGCGCCCGCGGATGTCGCCACCGGCGGCCCGCTGCGCCGCCTCCTTGCGATCGTGCGCCGGTCGGAATCAGTGTCGATTCTTTGGACCGCGGTCGGTACGACGCTGTGGCTCGCCGGCGCGTTGACGACGCGCCACGTCGTCGTCGGGCCGCGTGGCCTTCTTGCGTCACTTCCGGTGATCTGGTTCGTGGGCGTTGCGTGCGTGCTTCTCGGCTTCGCCACCGCGCGGCGCGATCGCGAATGGCAGGCGGCGGTCGCCGTGTTCTGTCTGCTGGGCGCAGTCACTGCCACCCCCGCAATCATCTACGACGCACCTCGTTATCACTGGTCCTCGAAGCACCTCGGCGTCGTCGACTACATCCGCGTGCACGGTGCAGTCGACGCGCGTATCGACATCTACCACTCTTGGCCGGGCCTCTTCGCCGGCGTCGCCGCGCTCGCTGACGCGCTGCGGTTGCCGAGCCTCATCGGGTTCGCGATGTGGTGGTCGACGGCAATGGGTGTGTTTCGGCTCATTGCCTTCCGCTTCCTGGCCGGAAGGTTCGTGGGGAGCGGCTATCGCTGCTGGCTCGGCGCCTTGCTCTACGTGCTCGCCGACTCGATCGCGCAGGACTACTTCTCGCCACAAGCGATCGGTGTCGTGTTCGTCCTCCTCGTGTTCGGTCTCGCCGTCTGGCCGAGCGACGGCCTCAACGAGCGCGCGCGTCTGCTTCTCATCTTTCTCGCATCGAGTGCGGTGGCGGTCACCCACCAACTCAGCCCGTACTTCCTCGTGCTCGGTGTCGGCGCGCTCGTTGTGTTCCGGCTCGCGCGGCCGTGGTGGATCCCGGCACTCGTCGGTGCACCCGCGGCGACGTGGGCGCTGTGGCATCAGCGCGTGGTGAGCCGCTTTGTGCCGTCGCGAGGCGTTGGCTCGGTGGGCAACATCGTGCCGAAGCACAACCTGAGCGACATTTTCAACCATCCGCGTGTCGCCGCGCAGGTCACCGCGTTGATGCTCGGGTGTGTACTCCTGGCGGTCACCGCGGTTATCGCCGCCGTGCGACAGCGCGACCGCGGCGCTCGGGGCCTCGCGGCGTGCGCGGCGTCGCCCGCCGCGGTGCTCGTTGTGACCGCGTACGGCAACGAAGGCATCTTGCGGGTCGCCCTCTTCGCGCTTCCGTGGTTGGCGATGCTCGCCGTACGCCCGTGGTCGGGTCGTCGCCTACGACGCCTCGGCGGTGTCAAAGTCGTCGCTGCACTTCTGCTCGTCTGTTACCTCGTGGCGTCGTTCACCCTGGAGTGGGAGTTCGCGGGTCGCAAGGACGAGTGGCAGGCCGTGCGGCTGTTCGAGAACAGCGCACCCTCGAACTCCGTGATCATGTACTCCGGGTCGACGACCGGACCGTCGCGAAGTACCGCGCGGTATCCCGACTTCTATTGGCTGGCGCGCGGCGGGTACGTCGTCCGGCTGCACAACCGGTATGACCCGGCGCTCGACTTGCAGGACCTGACGCGCCGCCTGGTGGTCAATTGGCCCGCACCGGCGTATTTCCTCCTCGTGGACGACACGATCAAAGCGCATGGCGACTCCTATGGGCCGCTCGACGCTGCGGAGTACGACGCGTTCGCCGGCGCGGTGTCGCGCTCGCCGAACTGGCGACCCGTGTTCACGGAACGGCACACCGTGTTGTATCGAATGACGCGTTATCCGCCCGGTGCCCTGGCGGAACGCCGCGCGAGCGAGGCGAAGGCGCGCCTGACTCCGTCGGTCGGGAAGTAATGGCCTTCGCTCCCGCGGCCACACCGGGAAGTGACACGCTGCTCCCGCGGTCGCGCGCCGCGAGCGGTGCCCGCGCTGCTGATGCTGCGCCTCGCAAGCTCTTCCGTGACGGCTACGCGCTCGGCGTATCGACGGTCGCAAGCGCAGGACTTGGCTTCGTTGCCTGGGTGCTCGCGGCACGACATCACACGCCCCGCGAGATGGGATACGCGTCGGGCCTCTTGCAAGCCGTGCTGCTCTTGTCGGCGATCGGTCTCGTGAACCTGTCCCCGGCGTTGATTCGCTTCCTCCCCGTGGCAGGGCGCGAAGGACGGCGCTTCATCGGGGCAACGTACGTCGTGTCGGGGACGGTGACCGCGGTCGTCGCCTTCGTGTTCGCGTTGTTCCGCCCCGCGCATCTCTTCGAGGGCGCGTCATTCCCGGCGTTCTTCGGTTTCGCGCTGCTCGCAACGCTCTGGTCGATCTTCACCCTGCAGGACGCGGCGCTCACCGGCGTGGGCGCGGCGAACTGGGTTGCGGGTGAGAACACAGTGTTCGGCGTGTTGCGCGTCCTCGGAATCGTCGCCCTCGGTGCGACCGGTGGGCGTTGGGGCATCGTCGGTTCGTGGTTCATTCCCGCCGTCGCGCTCATCGCCGTGATCAATCTCTGGCCGCTGCGCACGCGCACGCTCAGTCGCGCCCCGGCGGTCGACGTGTCGACCCGCGTGATCGGGCGCTACGTCACTGCGACGTGGCTCCCGACCGTGTTGCAGCACGTCGTGCAACTTGTGACGCCGCTGGTCGTGCTCTCCGCGATCGGACCCACGCGCTCGAGTGCGTTCAGCATGGCATGGCTGATCTTCACGAACATCGAACTTGTCGGAATCGGGTTTGGGAACGCGCTGGTCGTGCACGCGGCTCGCAATCGCGACGCGGTCGGATCGCTGATGCAGGCGGCGGTACGACGACAACTCCAGATTCTCGGCCCGGTCCTCGTCGGGGTCGCGGTGTTCGCGCACCCGATCTTGTCGGTGTTCGGCCCGTCGTACGCGCGTGGGGGTACGACGACGCTCCGTCTCCTCGCGCTGGCGATGCTGCCGCGGATCTTCTCGCTCGCGGTGACGAACGGTGCACGCGTCGCCGGTCGGCTCGGCGCGGTCACCGCGATCCAACTGCCCATCACCGTCGGTGTCGTTGGCCTCTCTGCGCTCCTCGTACCGAAATACGGGATGATCGCCGTCGGCTGGGTGGCGATCATCTTGCACTCCGCGATCGCGATCGCATGCATCCCGATGTGGCGGATACTCGACGGGAGCCGGCAGGCATGACGCTCACACCCGCACCGGCACCCGCTTCGACACCCGAATCGAAGCGCGCGACATCCGAGAGTCCGCGGCTCGTCGCATCCCCCGCTGCGCCCGCTCGGCGCGGGTGGGTCGCGAAGGTGGTCGCGCCAATCGTCGCGTCGCGCCACACACCGCGCATGCTGCGTCGTACCTTGCTGAGCTTCGGTGAGGTCGACGCTCAACAAGCGGCCATTGCACCGGCGTGCACCTTCGGTGGCGTGGTGCGCATCGGTGCCGGTACCCACATCGACTCCGGCTGCTTCTTCGACGAACGTGGTTCGCTGACGATCGGTGACCGATGCCAACTCGGCCGCGGCGTCGTCGTCCTGGCTGCGGGGCGCGATTCCGCGCACACCGGACGCGCCAGGCCTGTCACGACGATCGGTGACCGCTGCTGGGTGGGAACCGGGACGGTGATCGGTCCCGGCGTCGTCGTGGGTGACGACGTCGTTGTCGCGCCCGGGTCCACCGTCGTCGACGACTGCGCCCCGGGTGGCGTGTACGCCGGAGCACCGGCGACGCGCATCGCAGAACTGTCCGATCGCTGGCGTGGGCCCGCGGGACCGGCGCCTGAACCCGACGCACCCGCGGCGGAACCGCCGCCGCGCGAACCGTCGCACGGTGTCGCGTCGTTTCGGTCGGTGAGCGTGCTCGACGTGGATTGCGACCGCCTCGACGCGTTGGCCGACTTGCCCCGCGGCCCGGCGCGCGTGCTGGTGCGCCGCAGCGGTGTGCCCGTAGGCCTGATCGATGTCGTGCTCGACGACGAGCGCGGTGCAGCCGAGTTACGACGGGGCCTCGCGTCGATGCCGCCGCCGGGCACGTCGAAGGCCATCGGTACGCCTCCACCCGCGTCGCTCGTCATCACGACGAAGGACCGCACCGAATCGCTCGAACGCTGTTTGCGATCCGTGCAGGGCAGCTCGCACGACCGACTCGAAGTCGTCGTTGTCGACAATGCACCGAGCGATCGCGCGACGCAGCGGCTCGTGTCGGGCTTGAGCCGGGGCTGGTCGGAGTTGACCTACGTATGCGAGCCGACGCCCGGCGCGTCGCGAGGCCGCAACCTCGGCGCGCTGCGCGCGACGAACGAGATTGTGCTGTTCGCCGACGACGACGTCGAGGTCGATCCCGCGTGGGCGGCGACGCTCAGCTGCGCCTTCGGCGCAGATCCGTCGGTTCGGTGCGTGACCGGCCTCGTCATCGCGGCGGACCTCACGACCCAGGCGCAGGTGTGGTTCGAGGAGTTCGGGGGATTCGGCAAAGGGTTTGCGCGCCAGGAATTCGACCTCGGGCCGAGCCGGCCCGGCAATCCGCTCTACCCGTTCACTCCCGGCGTCTTCGGTTCCGGCAACAACACCGCCGTGTTGCGCTCGACCTTCCTCGACCTCGACGGCTTCGATGTCGCGCTCGGCCCCGGAACGCCGACGCGCGCCGGCGAGGACCTCGACCTGTATCTGAAGTTCGTCCACGCGGGGTGGCGCATCCAATACGAACCGGCCGCGCTGACCTGGCACCACCATCGTCGCGACGTCGACGCTCTCCAGCGCCAGGTGCACGACTATGGGGTAGGTCTGTCTGCTCTCTTCACCAAATGGGCGTTGCGCGGATCGCCCTCGACCGGCGACATCGCGCGTCTCGCGCCGGCGGCGTTGTCGATGCTGCTACGGCCGACGTCGGCAAAGAACGAAACGAAATCGCACACGTACCCGAAAGCGTTGACGCGCCTCGAACTGATGGGTGTCGTGCGAGGTCCCCTGGCGTATTTGCGTTCGCAACACCGGGAATCGCGCCGGCGTGCGTAGAAGCATCGCGTACCTGGGATGGCACGGACGCGGCAACCTCGGCGACGACGCGATCCGTTCGGGTGTCGCCGCGTCGCTTCCGGGTCAGCAGCTCCTCGACGTGCCGCTGTATCCGTCGGACCTGCTCGCAATGAGTCCTCGAATGTTGCGCCGGCTGCCGTCGTCCGTCCCGTTCCTCGGGGGAGGCACATGCGTCGGGCGCCGCAACTGGCGCGTGCACGTGCGGTGCGGCCTTGCGTTGGCGCGCGGACGGCCGGCCAGCGCGGTCGGCGTCGGCGTCGAAGACCCCGCGTTTTCCGGCCGGAACTCCTTCTCGGGCGGCGGTGAACTGCAGCGGTGGCGCTCGACGCTGCGCGCGTTCGACCGGGTGACTGTGCGCGGGCCGCGCAGCGCCGAGTTGCTCGCCGACGTCGGTGTCGACGCACCAGTCGTGGGCGACCCGGCGCTCGCGCTCGAGCGACCGTCGCGCGTCGTCGAGGAAGGTCGCATCGGCGTGAACATCGGGTTCGGAGACGATTTGTGGGGCCACGACCCCGAACGCGTCGCCGATGCCGTCGCGGAGACGTGCCGCGAGCTCGCGGCGCGCGGACATCACCTCGTCGGTCTGGCCGTCAACGAGGCGGACGGCCCGATGCTCGAGCGCGTGCTGGGGGCGACCGGCCAGCCCATCACCATCGACTCGCCCGAGTCACCCGAGGCGTTCGCGGCGAGCGCGCAACAGTGCTCGCTCGTTGTCGCGATGCGCCTACACGCATCAGTGTTGGCGGCGTTGAGCGGCACACCAACCGTGTCGCTCGAATACCAGCCGAAGTGCCGCGACTTCGCGCGCTCCATCGGCGCCGAGCAACACCTCGTCCGAACCGATCAGGTGTCGCCGTCGATGCTGCTCGATGCCGCGCTCGCACTGTTCGAGCAACGAGCGTCGGAACGGGCGCGGCTCCTCGACGCCGTCGACGTGCTCCGCGCGCGACTGCGCGCCGAGTTCGCACACGTCAGCTCGATCGTCGACGTACCGGTCCTGTCAGGACGTTGACGCGGTATCCCGGCCACTTCCTTGCCGGGTTGTGGGAGTTATGCCCCCGAACGGGAGCGGAAGTGCAACAACCCACGACGAGGGGCGTGCGTCAGTTCCGTGATCGCGTCGCTTCGGCGGCGACACGCCGAGGCAGATCGGGCACTCGGCGCGGAAGCAGGCGGAACGCCAGGTTCGCCAACGCCGAAATCGGCGTGATGCCGTAGGGCAGCAACCGGCTGAGGGACCCGAGCGCGGCGTCGTAGATCCCTTCGGTCGCGCCGTAGGGGGTATCGCGACCTGATCGCAGTTGTTCGAGCACCGCGATGGTCCCGCACGTCTTGAGCAGGTTGAACTGGTCCCAGTCGCCGTCCTGCGCGCGCAGCGCGTCGAACCACGGCACTGGATACGTGAGCCGACCGACCGGCATCGACAGATCGAAGCCCAACAGCATTGCGCCGTCGGTCTCGATCGGTCGCACGTCGTAGGTGTGGGGATCATCGCGCTCGTGTGCGGTCACGGGTCGATCGCCCACGAGGGGCGCGCGGTAGCGCAACGAAGCTTTCGTGCCGTGGACGGTGACAGTGCCCGCCGGTGGGTCGTACGCGCCGGTCACGACGATCGTGCCGCCCCCGACGAGCGAATAGCGAACCTCCCGGCCGTCCGTCTCGCGCTCCGACGTGAAGCTGCGCACGAGCGGGAACCCGAAGAACGACCGGGCGAGCGCGGTGCCGTGGTAGCGGAAGCCGGTTTTGTCGAGCACGACTTCGACCGGTGTTCCGATCGCGCCGTCGCGCACGACGTCGCGCATGAGATCGAACGGCGGGAAGCGCATGAAATCCTCGGCGACCACCGCCAGACGGAACTGCGCGAAGTGCCGCGCGAATCGCAGATCGCGCGCGCCGGCGAACGGGGGTGTGTCGAGCACCAGGTCGAGGTTGCGCGCGCGGGGCGCCAACGCCTGCAAGACGCTCGGTACCGCGGCCGTTGTAACCGACACGACCACCGTGTCGATCTCGTCAAATGGGAGGTGGTCGATCGTTGCGACCGCCTCGGTACCGCAGCGCTTCGCGAGTTCAGCAGCGCTCGCGCCGCCCCGCGACACCACGCCTCGAACGTCCCAACCGCCCATGGCGGTGAGGGCAGGCACGAGGTTGTTGCGCATTCGCCGACCAGCCCCGATCAGCGCGACGCCACTCACGACGGTCGAGTGCGAGCGTTGAACGCGCGCGCTCGACGGCGCAGGTACCGACCGGCGCGCAGCGCGTTGTACGCCGCGACGTCGCCACCCGACACGTCGACTGACCGGTTCGGTATCAACGGGCGGTAGGGCGTGTCGACGATCGACAGCTCCGTGCGATCACCGCGAGTGTCGCCACCAAAGAGCCCGTGCACGAACGAATCGCCGGTCGTCATCTCGCGCGCTCGTCGAAACTCGACGCCGTCGAGGCGGTCGTGTGGGAGGCGCGCCGGTTGTACCGACAACTTCAATACCCGGCGGCGTTCCGGGCTGCGATTCGGCGCCGCCCGATGGAAGTAGGAACGATTCCACGCGAACGTGAAGCCCGCCGGCCCGACCACCGTCACGCACGGCGAGCCCGTCGTGGGATGACGCAGCGGGGGTTGCGGCACGAACTCGAACGGCCCACCGTCATCGCCGACGTCCGTGAGATAGGTGAAGATGCTGACGTATTCGGGTTCGTCGAGACGGAAGTGCTCGAGCGTCTCGATGTCGCGATGCCAACCGTCGAGTTGACGGCGTTGGATGTGCGGATGACGCTGCCCGCCTTCGATCTCGTACACATGGCAGTGATAGAGCACGATCGGTTCCGCGCCGTAGATCGCGTTGAGCACGGCGCGCACCTTCGGCGTGAACAACGAGCCGAGGAGTCCGAGTTCGGCGAGGACGTCGGCACCGACGTAACTGCGCGCTTGCTCACCCGTTGCGGCGAACAGCACATCGAGCGCGAAATTCCAGCTCGTCACGAAGTCGTCGGTGAACACATCGACGAGTTCGACGATGCCGCGGCCGGCCAGTTCGTGATCCAACGCGGACACCTACGACGCTCGCATCCGGGCGCCGTTTCGGGACGTGACTTCGAGCAAGTCGGTGTAGTCGTGCTCGAACGTCGCCCAGTCGCGATGCGGATCAATCGCATCGCCCGCGAGCCAGGCCGCGCGTTCCATCGCGACGGCCAATGAGGAGATGTTCTCGGCCTCGGCGAGCGTCCGCTTCGTGTAACCCTTGGCCTCGGTAGCGAAGCCTTCGATTCGTGTGAGCACGACCTGCTTGCGGAAGCGCATCGCGAGGTCGAGCGGGCCCGTCGACCACGTCTGGCGGTAGGGAAGGACGACGACGTCCGCGGCGTCGAAAAGGCCGGCGACTTCGTCTTCAGGGATCCATCGAGGATCGAGCCTGATCTGCTTCGCGTGACGGGACGTGGCGACGAGTTCTTCGATCGGCATGTCGCCGTGTACCGGGCCGGCGATCACCAAGCGGAAGCGATCGATCACCGAATCCGAGAACGCGTCGAAGGCGTGCACGAGGTCCGCGACGCCCTTGAACTCGTCGATGCCACCGAAGAAGAGGAAGGTGCGGGTGCCCGACTGATCCACGGTGTGCCTCCCAGGCAACGGGTCGTTCACGTTCGTGACCTTGTGGCTCGGCAGGCCGAAGCGGCCCATGATCATGCCGCGCGCGAACTCGTCGTGAACTGCGACCTGGTCGGCGAGGCGAACCAATGCTTGGAGCGATCGCTGAGCGATCTGGTCCTTGTACATGCGTTCATGGCGCGCCGCGGGTCGGTGCAGGTCCACGACGACGCGCATGCCCGACGCCCGCGCATAGATCGCGAGCGTCAAGTAGATCGCGAGCGTCCACGGCGTCCAGCACACCAACACGAGCACGTCCGGTTTCCGTTGGCGTAGGAACCGCAGCGCGTTCGCGAGGTTGGGAATCACTGTCCAGTCGACGCTGTCGAACGTCTCGACGCCGGCGGGTGTCGCGAGTTCGTCGGCCGGTACCTCCACGCGGCTCAAGTCTTCGTACAGCGCGAACGGACGAACACGACCGAGGTACACGAGCGACAGCGCAACGCGGCTACTGATGGCTTGCGCCAGGCCATGGACGTAATACGTGACACCACTGGTCAGTTGCGGGCTCGGACCGACGATGCACACCCGTGCCCGGCGGTTCAGATCGGCGTCGGTCACAACGATGCCGTGAGGGCGGGCGCCCGCGGCACGACGTGCGAGGCTGGTGGTTTGGCTCGCGGATCGAAGCGTTCGAGCCCGACGGTGCGAAGCACCCGGAAGCCGTCGCGGACTGCACGCAAGTTGCTCGCCCCGTGCACCCGCGCCGCCTCGTAGCTCGGTACCTCGACGACTTTGAGCTGCGCCTTGTGGGCGCGGATGTTCATGAGTGTCTCGACTTCGAAGCCATCACACTCGGGGGCAAGGTGGGGGAGGCACCGTCGCCAGAACGCGTTGTAGCCGTAGCAGAGGTCGCCGTACTCGGTGCCGAACAGCCCGTTGACCAGCGAGTTGAGGAAGGTGTTCCCGATCCGACGAATCTTCGTGATGTCGGCACTGCCTCCGCCGGTGGCGAAGCGCGAACCTTTGGCGAAGTCGGCGCCGTCGACGAGTGCCTGCACGAAGCGGGGGATCTCCGCGCCGTCGGCCGAACCGTCGGCGTCGAACATCACGATGATGTCGCCGCGAGCAGCGTTGAAGCCGTGGAGCAGCGCGTTGCCCTTCCCGGAACGGTCCTGGTGCACCACCCGCACATCCGTTCGTAACGTCGTCGCGACTTGCGTCGTGTCATCCGTCGAACGGCCGTCCACCACGATGATCTCGAGCACGTCGGTAGGGATTCGCGCGAGCGCGTGGGGAAGATTGCGCGCTTCGTTCAGCGTGGGCACCACGACGCTGATTGTCGGCCGCCGCGCCGCAGCCGTCGCAACGGAACCTTCCGGTCGTTCGCGCGTCTCACTGTTCGCAAGTTGTTGCATATGAATCGCCACTGCGGTTCCTTCCGCCCCCGGAGTCCGTCTCGACAACGCCCACGCAACCATCGCTTCTTCACGGCGGTGTTTCGGGAGTCGCACGAACGGGTGAAAGCGGCGCCGCTACGAGACGCGAGTGTGAACGCACGATGACAGCCATGCCGCTCCGTACACTTCGTCGATGCCGGTGCCAACTTCCCGTGCGCTGTCGCGGGCGCGCACGTGGGTCTTACCGGCTACAACTGGCGGTCTCGCACTCGCTGCCTTCGTTCGCCTGGTCGCGCCACAGGCCAACAGCGCGACGTTGATTCTCACCGGTCTCACGCAGTGGGCATTCCTTCCCGCATACCCGTTGGCCGTGGTGAGCGCGATTGGGAAAAGGTGGATATCCCTTGCGCTCGGCGTTGCCGTCGTGGGCGCGCATGTTGCCTGGATCGCGCCCGAGGTTTTCAATACGACGGCGATACCGAGCGGGGCTCATCTGCGCGTCGCCACTGCGAATCTCTACGCGTTCAATTCGCGGCGTTCCGCGCTCGCGGGCGGCCTCGAGCACGCGCGCGCCGACGTTCTCGTGTTGGAAGAGCTCACACCCTCGCTCGCGGAACAGCTTCGCCGGCACGGGCTCTTCGCGAAGTACCCGTACCGCTTCCTTCGCACCGAGCAGAACCCGCAAGGCATAGGGATCCTGTCGACGCTGCCACTCACGAGCGCGGTTGAGGTGCCGGTCGGTCCGGCGCGGGCGTTGCGCGCAACGGTCGAGATGCATGGCCGCGCCGTCGAGTTGTGGGCGGTGCACACCCACGCGCCCACGAGGGGGGAAGGTCGGGGGCTATGGAATTCCGAGTTCCAGGCGTTGCGCCGAATCGTTGCCGACGATGGCCGGCAAGCGATCGTCGCCGGTGATTTCAACGCGACGATGCAGTACCCGTCGCTGCTGGGCTTTGCCGGCCATGCGCACTTGACCGAAGCGAATCGGGCGAGAGGGCAAGGCCTCCTCTCGACCTGGCCCGCCAACCGCCCTTTCCCGCCGTTGATGCGAGTCGATCACGTCTTCGTCCGCGGCCTCGGCGTCGCCGGTGTGCACACGTTCGGCATACCGGGGAGCGATCATCGCGGTGTCGTCGCGGAACTCGTGTTACCCACGGTCTCCTCGGTCGTTTCGACCGCGCCGCGCTTGCCAATGGTCGACAGCACGCCACCGAGCCCGAGCACGATCAACACGATCGGGGGCACCCACGTGACGTCGGCCGACCACGCGTTCAACGCGTCGAACAAGAAGGCGACGCCGAGGCTCAAGAACAACAACCCTCCGAGGAGCGACACGGTGTCGAGGTCGTGATGTTTCATGGCGCCGCTTCTCCTAGTTGGTATATGGCTGGTCGGCGGGCCGAAGCACTCGGACTTGGCCGAGCCCGACGCGTGCATCGATGTGTAACGTCGCCGCGCCCGCGGGCTTCGATATCACCACGTGGTCGTCGGTGCTCGTCCCGGCCTGGTGATGGTTCGCGAGGTCGACGGCGCCGGCACCGGAGTGCCCGTCGATCACGAGCGCCACGTCCGATGGCACCAGCACCTGCGCGTACCCAATGCCTACTTGCACGTGTACCAAGCGCGTTGTGCCGCGTTCGAACGGGACGTCTCGCAGGTTGACCCTCAGCGCACCGATCCCCAGGCGATACGTGTCTGCGACACTCGCGGTCGTGATCGGGCGGTAGCGGCGACCGCCGATCCCGCCGCGCACCGGGACATCGATCGATGCGAACCCGGCGCACACGACGGTGAGCAAGATCGCCGGCACGATCAAGATGCGGGCGCGCCCGTACCACGCGCCCACGGCCAGCGCGGTGCCAATCGCGGCGAGACACACGGCGGCCACGACCGCGGGGTCGACGCTCACGGCGTTGACGACGTCGGCCAGCGTCGCGAGGCCGATGAATACGAGTAACGCGCTGAACGTGAGCGGCGCGAGGAACGACGGTTCGCGCCGGCGGGCGCGCCGTTTGAACGGTGGTGCGGGCGGACCGGGTTGCCACGGCGGCGCGGTCGTGGGCCAGTGGGTCGGCGCGTTCCACGCAGTTTGCGTGGGCGGCGGCGGCAAGGGTTCCGCGGGGCCGTCCGCGGCATCCGGAGCCGATGCCGTCTCGTATGCCGGCGCGTAATCCGGCCCGAACGTTGCGGTATCGGGGGTGACGGGCTGGTTGGTGCGTGGGTCGTTGGCGCGCAGTACCAGCACCGCGATGCCACCGAGGATCAGCGCGAGCGGCCAGAACAAATGGTCGCCTTGCCACCGCGCCGGACTCAGACGATCGATGAGCGCGATCACTCCGATCGCGAGTAGCGCGATGCCGAAGAGCCGGCCGCGATCGGGACGCCGCCGGCGCACGAGGGGCGGCGTGCCGTCGTCGGGCGGGAGCACCGCCCACGCGACGAGGTACGCGAACACGCCGAAGCCGCCGAACGCGCTCGCAACGACGAACGCGACACGCACGAAGATGGGGTCGATTCCCCAGGCCTGCGCGAGGCCGCCCGCGACACCTGCGATGAACCGGTCGGACGTACTGCGTCGCAGGCGGCCGAAGGGGTTGGACGATCCCGGCGGCCGGAGCGGCGGCGGCGCAGTGGACGTGTCGTTCGTCGTGGTGTCGTTCGTCGAGGTGTCGTCGGGCATGGGGCAATCGTCCGCTGATCGTGCCAGCGCCGCCATGAGGGATGTCCCCGAGGCGACCCTGGCTGATCCTGCCTCCGGCTCGGGGGTCCTCCGGGCGCCGGCGGTGCGGCCGAGCGCGATCATCAGGCATGGCCGCGCGCCCCGTCCGCCTACAACTACACCTGCACCGCCGCGACGAAGGCCGCATCGTCGCGGGCGTGGCGGCCGGGCTCGCCACCACGTTGCGCGTCGAACCAAACGCCGTGCGGCTGGCATTTGTCGTGCTCACGGTCGCCGGCGGCATCGGCGCGCTGGTCTACGGCGCGGCGTGGCTGTTCCTCCCGCTCGATGACGATCCGCTCGATGCAACGGCCGCGCCGGCGAGCGACGGCGTGCAACTGGCGGCGCTCGGCGCCGTCGTCTTCGGCCTGCTCCTTCTTCTGCGACGCGTGCCGTGGTGGCCGGGCGACGCCGTGGTCTGGCCGCTCGTG
>JAODBJ010000092.1 GCA_025463905.1 Actinomycetes bacterium | reverse complement strand
TTCCGAACTTGCGTGAACTGGGCGGGCAAGATGCGGCATGGATCCGGCACGGCGCGCCGTTCTGCTGCGGCAACTCGGCCTCACATGGTCGCTCGCGGAATTGCTCCTCGACGGCCTCTCCGATGAGGAATGCCTTTGGGAACCGGTGCCCGGATGTTGGACTGTCAGGCCCAATGCCGAGGGTGTCTGGATCGCGGATTGGGAAGAGCCCGAACCTGATCCCGCTCCGGCGTGCACCATTGGGTGGATCACGTGGCACATTGGGTGGTGGTGGTCGATGGTCTACGACCACTCGTTCGGGGCCGGCACCGTGCAACGTGAGAACACGCCGTGGCCGGGCACGGCTCGCGGCGCAGTGGAATGGATCACCAGTTGTCATGACGCGTGGTCGTCGGCCGTAGACGGCTGTACCGAGGCGGACCTCGACAGCACCGAACGCACGCGATGGCCGTACCCGGAACCCCGACCGTTCGCGTACGTCGTCGCGTGGGCGAACGCCGAACTCATGAAGAACGTCGCCGAGATCGGCGTCCTCCGCCGTATCCATAGTTAGCCGGACGGCGATCGTCGATTCGTGGACGTCATACCTCGAGTCGCGCTTCGTCGCCGCGGTACCGCTCGGCGGAACGCCGGTGGGGAACGGCGAGCCGGGGACCGCCACGACGACGCCCGCGGCGGCGGTCCGACCCTGACCTCGATCCTGAGCCGGCGACGCTCACGCCGGCGCGCATGGGCGTCACGGCGCAATGCCGACGAGTCGGCGCGTCCGTTGTTGTTCGAGCGAGGTCGTGAACTCCTCGGTGGTGCGCCCGAGCGCCACGTGGTCGAGCAGCTCCAACAACGCGTTCGCGCCGACGTCGTCGGCGGTGATGTCGTGCGCGATCCCGGAGAACTCCATGAGCGCGTGGCCGCCGGCAATCTCGTACACCGCCACGCGAACACGAGTGCCGTTCGGAAGGTCGTTGAGCGCGGTGTCGCCAAAACAGACGATGCGATCACCGTCGACGGCGTATCGCACCGCTCGAGATCGGCCCCGGTCGGCGCTGATCCATGCGGTGTGGTGGCTCGTAAACGCAGACGGCATGCTCATGTCCCCAGCGTAGGAATCCGAGCTTGTGTCCCGATAGGGCCTTTCGTCCGCAGTTACTTGCCTACGAGGGACGCGATATCGGCGACTGACGTGACCCGTTCGTAGTCGGCGCCGTCGTGCAAGGCGTAGGGGTCCATCACGAACGGCCGAAGCCCGGCCGCGCGGGCGCCGACCACGTCGATACCGGGCATGTCGCCGACGTACCACGCGTCGTGCGCTTCGATGCCGAGCGCGTCGAGCGCGATGTGGAAGATGCGCGGATCGGGTTTGCTCACACCGACCTCGCCCGAGTCGATCACGCACGCGACCTCTACACCGAGGCCAGGACCCACCTGCAGCACCTCTTGTTCACGCAGGCGCGCGCCCACACTGCCGTCGGCGTTCGACACGATCGCGAGTTGCACGCCGGTCGCGTCGAGCGCGCGTAAGCCTTCGACCGAACCGGGCACGACGCGCGACCACAGGCCACCGCTCGCGAATTCGGCGTCGAGATGTTCGTGCACCTCGGTGAACTGATCGTCGGGAACGCCGCACACGCGGGCGTACTCCACGAGGTACGCGCCCCAAAATGCGCGCCACGGCAGGTCGCCTTCGTAGTCGCACGTGAATTGAGCGGCGCCTTCATAGTGGGCGCGGTCGAGATCGTCGGCTCGGGCTTCGAAGCCACCACGCGAGAACGCGCCGAGCACTTTCTCGTGGTCCGGGAGGTGGAAGATCCCGCCCACATCGAGCACAACAGCAAGGGGTCGATCGGCCATCGGCGCAGCCTAGGAGGCGAATTCGGCCCGGATTGCCGACTTCCCGCTGGTACCGTTGCAACCCATGGAGTTCCGTCGGATTCACGCGCTGCCGCCGTACGCGTTCGCTGCGATCGACGCGTTGAAGATGCAGTTGCGGCGAGCCGGCGAAGACGTGATCGACCTCGGCTTCGGGAACCCCGACCTCCCGTCGCCCCAGGTTGCGGTCGACAAGCTCATCGAAGCGGTACAGAACCCGCGCAACCATCGCTACTCGATGTCGAAGGGTCTGCCGAAGCTGCGGCTCGCGGTGAGCGATCTCTACGAGCGTCAGTTCGGCGTCACCCTCGACTTCGAGACCGAGGTGTGCGCCACCATCGGTGCGAAAGAGGGCTTCTCGCACATGATGTTGGCGTTACTCGGTCCGGGCGATTCCGCGCTCGTGCCGAGCCCGTCGTACCCAATCCACATCTGGGGGCCGATCCTCGCCGGCGCGGCGGTCCACTACGTGCGGATGGGTCCGGATCAAGATTTCTTCGCGAACCTCGAAGCCGCGTGGGAACAGGCGTGGCCGCGACCGCGCGTCATCGTCGTGTCGTTCCCGCACAATCCCACGACGGCATGTGTCGACAGTGCGTTCATGCACGCGCTCGTCGAATGGGCGCGCGCACACGACGTGTTCGTGGTGCACGACTTCGCGTACGCAGACCTCGGCTTCGACGGGTACACACCACCGTCGATCCTCCAGGTGCCGGGCGCGAAAGATGTTGCAGTCGAGATCTACACGCTTTCGAAGTCGTTCTCGATGGCCGGGTGGCGGATGGGCTTTGTCGTCGGCAACAAAGAGGTCGTTGCCGCGCTCGCGAAACTCAAGTCGTACCTCGACTACGGCACGTTCCAGCCCATTCAGATCGCGGCGACCGTCGCGATGAACGACGCGCCGGATCAGCCGAAGCACGTCAACGAGATCTACCGCGGCCGGCGTGACGCGTTGTGCGACGGCCTCGCGCGCGTCGGTTGGCACATCCCACGTCCGAAGGGGACGATGTTCGTATGGGCGCCGATCCCGGAGCCCTACGACGAGATGACGAGCCAAGAGTTCGCGACGATGCTCGTGCAGGAGGCGAAGGTCGCGGTGTCGCCCGGATCAGGGTTCGGTCCCGGCGGCGAAGGATTCGTCCGGTTCGCGCTGGTCGAGAACGAGCAGCGCACCACGCAGGCGGTCCGCGGGCTGCGTAAAGCCCTCACGAAACTGGGCTGACGCCTTCGTCGAGGCCGCCGGCCAACCCGCCGAGGCAGAACGACACCGCCGCGTCGGCCACTCGGGACACCGGTTCGTTGGTCTCCAGCAGGTAACGGCGTGTCAGTTGGTCGATCACGCCGTGGATCGCGTGCGCCAGCGTTTCCGGGTCGCTGTCGGGGATGCGTCCCTCGACGATCGCTTCTTTCAAGTGCCGGATCGTGTCGCCGAGCGCGACTTCACGGTTGCGGCGCAAGACGGGTGCGAACGTCTCGTCGGTCGCGGCGAATTGGATGATCGCGAAATAGTCGCGGTGCTCGTGGAACCATTGGAGCGTCGCGCGGATGCCGAGCTCGATGCGCCGAACCGGGTCGGGTTCGTCGCCGATCGCAGCTTGCTGGCGGCGGCGCAAACTCAGATGTGACGACTTCAACAGCTCGCTGAGCAACTCCTCTTTCGAAGAGAAGTACCAGTAGAAAACGCCTTTGCCGACGCCGAGACATTCGACGATGTCGGCGACTGACGTGGGGTGATACCCGCGTTCGGCGAAGAGTTGCGCGGCACAGCGGATCAGTTGGTCGCGCCGCTCGCGTCCCCGTTGCGTCAGCTTCCGCCGCATCCTGGGCAACGCTACTTGACCGCTGGGTCAAGGTGCGGGGGCCGAAATGCCGAAACAAGCCGTTCACGGCCTTGTACCCGCGGCTTCACGCGGTCGACACCGGCGTGAAAGGGGAGGAGACCACACTGCGCACGACCTCGGTTCGAGAGGAGCCAGCATGATTCGGCAGGTAGTCCAGCGGGTGATCCACGAAACCGGTAACGGGCGAGCGTTGGAGAACACTCGTCGTGAGGCATACCGAGACCGGTTCGTGAGCGAACGGATCGAGGCGCTCGCCCACCGGCTCCCCGCACCGGCGGCGCGGTTGCGTCAAGCCGGCGGGCGCGGCGCGGCCTGAGCCGACGCGCGTAGGCTTTCCGAGCACGTTCTCTCGGGAGGCCAATTGCTCTACTGGGCGGTGAAGGGCGTTCTCACGCCCGTGCTGCACGCGTCATGCCGCATCCGCACCGAGGGTCGCCACCATCTCCCCAGGCGCGGACCCGTGATCCTGGCCGCGAACCACCGATCGTTCCTCGACTCGATCTTCTTGCCCCTCGTCGTGCACCGGCGGGTGACGTTCGTCGCGAAAGCCGAATACTTCGACAACCCGAAGACCGCGTGGTTCTTCCGCGGCGTGGGCCAGATCCCGATCCGGCGTGAAGGTGGCTCGGCGAGCGAACGCGCGCTTGACAGCGCGATGGACGTGCTGCGCGCGGGCAAGGTGTTCGGCATCTACCCGGAGGGCACGCGCACCCGCGACGGTCTTCTCCACCGCGGCCACACGGGTGTGGCGCGCCTCGCGTTGCGTTCCAGTGCGCCGATCGTGCCGGTCGGGATGATCGGCACCGACGAAGTGCAACCGGTCGACTCGAAGATGCCAAAGTTGATGCGTGAGGTGCGCGTCCGGTTCGGTGAACCACTCGACTGCACCCGCTTCGGCCGGCGGGCCGACGATCACATGGCCTTGCGCGAACTCACCGACGAGTTGATGTACGAAATCTGCCAGCTGTCGGGGTACGAGTACATCGATACATACGCCACGAAGAAAGCCGAAGACCTGCCCACGGAAGAGAGCCGCATCGCGACGCTCGCCGACGTGCGCACGCCGAGCCTCGCCGCCTCCTGATCGTTGTGACCGCAGGCGACGTGCGCAACGCAGTGAACGTTCCGGGCGTTGCCCGCATCCCGGTGTGGTCGCACGCGATCGTGGCCGGACCGCTGGTGTTCGTGTCGGGCACCTGCGGAACGGTCGACGAGTCCCTCGCGATCGTCGACGGCGGCATGGGCGCGCAGACCGCGCAGATATTGCAGAACTTCGAGACGATTCTCGCCGGCTGCGGCGCGTCGCTCGAAGCCATCGTGCGGGTCGACGTGTTCATCACCGACGTTGCGCGCTTCGGAGAGATGAACGCCGTCTACCAGGAAACGTTTGGTCTCGACACGCCGCCGACGCGCACGACCGTCGAGTGCAGCGCGCTCGCAGTGCCGGACGCGATCGTCGAGATGAACTGCATCGCGTACCGGCCCGAGTGAAACCGCGCCGGTTCGGCGCGCCGCGCGGTCAGTCGGTTGCCCACCCACGCGAACGTTCGACCGCGCGCGCCCATTCGCCGCGACGGGCGGCTCGTTCTGCGTCGTCGATCGCGGGGGTGAACTCTGCGTCGGCGCGCCACGCGGCCGCGGCTTCCGTTGGTGACCCCCACACGCCTTCGGCGATACCAGCGAGGTAGGCGGCGCCGAGCGCGGTTGTTTCCTGCACCGCGGCGCGTCGCACGGGCACGCCGAGAAGATCAGCCTGCACCTGGCACAGCAGGTTCATCACGCTCGCGCCACCATCGGCGCGCAGTTCTGCGAGCGGGGTGCCGCTCGCGGCCGTCATCGCGTCGATCACGTCGCACGTTTGGAATGCCATCGCTTCCACCACCGCGCGCGCCAGGTGCGCGCGAGTGGTGCCGCGGGTGATGCCCACGATCGTGCCGCGCGCGTACGGATCCCAGTAGGGCGAACCGAGGCCGGTGAACGCGGGCACCACGAAGATGCCGCCGGTGTCGGGAACGCTTTCCGCGAGCGGCCCGGTTTCGGCGGCATCGTCGATCACGCCCACGCCGTCGCGCATCCACTGGATCGCGGCGCCGGTGACGAAGATCGCGCCTTCCATCGCGTACGACGTTTCACCGTCCATCGTCCACGCGATGGTCGTGAGCAGACCGTCGACCGGTTCCGGCAGCGTGCAGCCGACGTTGAGCAACACGAACGAGCCCGTGCCGTACGTATTCTTCGTCATGCCGGGGAAGAAACAGGCCTGGCCGAACAACGCGGCTTGCTGGTCGCCGGCGATACCCGACACTGGCACCGCAAGGCCGGCCGCGCACTCCGGCACGGTCGTGCCGAAGCGTCCGCTGCTCGGCATCACCTCCGGCAGGCACGACCGCGGTACGCCGAACCGGTCGAGAAGTTCGTCCGACCATGTGCACGCGTTGATGTCGAACAGCAACGTGCGGCTCGCGTTCGACGGATCGGTCGCGTGCACGCCGCCCGCGGTCCCGCCCGTGAGCTTCCAGAGCAGCCAAGAGTCCACGGTGCCGAACGCGAGTTGCGCGTTGGCCTCGACGCCACCGTCACGCAACAGCCACTCGAGCTTCGTTGCGGAGAAGTAAGGGTCGAGAACGAGGCCGGTGAGTCTCCGTACGATCGGTTCGTATCCAGCGGCGCGTAGCTCGTCGCAGCGCGCCGCGGTTCTTCGGTCCTGCCACACGATCGCGCGGTGCACGGGTTGGCCCGTGGTGCGATCCCACACCACCACCGTTTCGCGCTGATTGGTGATCCCGATCGCGACGATCGACTGTCCGTTTGCCTCGACCTTTCGCGCGACCTCGCCGAGCGTGTCGAGCGTGACGGCCCAGATGTCGTCAGCGTCGTGCTCGACCCATCCCGGGCGGGGGAAGTGCTGCGGAAACTCGCGGTACGACCACGCGCACGGCCGGCCGCGGTCGTCCACCGCGAACGCCCGCACCCCCGTAGTGCCGGCGTCGATCGCGACTACGACGGCCACGGTTGCACGTCCGGCACATCGGGCGCGGGCGCGGGTGTGGGGATGGCCGGCGCAACACTCGGTGGTGCCGCCGGCAGGATCGGAGTGCCGCGCTCGCCCTCGATCTTCGCGGCGTACGCGGCCGCGTCGGCCCGATCGCGCAACTCCAGCGAGAACTTGTCGGAGCGGTCGTCGCGGCCGAGCTCCAGGAGCAGCGGACGGCGCCCGGCGCGGCGGCAGGCCATGCGCCGGCCCGGGTCACGACTGATCGACTCGATCGTCAGCTCATCCAGACGCTCAGCGAGTACACGCCGCCGCGGACGGCGCGTGAAGAAGCCGGCCGCCCAGAGCATCAGCCGCCGGTCAGTGACCACGGCGTAGTCCCGATGCCGAGAAGCCAACAGGAATTGATAGCGGCGATAACGCGAAACCCACGCCGGGCTCCAGGCGACAAAGCTCTCGCCCGGTTCGAGGCGAGGCTCTACTGCCCGCTGCAATCGCTGTTCGGTCTTGCCCATCTTGTAATGCCGCCCGACGTCGTGACGCGCACACGTCCTGCGTGCGGGTCGAAGTCGCGGGGCAGGATAGGTCCGTTGCCAGCCGTCGAGGAGGTTTCATGAGGATCGGCATCCTGACCGGAGGTGGGGACTGTCCGGGTCTCAACGCCGTCATCCGCGCCGTCGTGCGCAAAGGCGAGGGCCAGTACGGGCACAACATCGTCGGGTACCGGGGCGGCTGGCGAGGGGCGGTCGAAGGCGACTCGGTCGATCTCACGATCGGCAACGTGCGCGGGCTGTTGCCGCGCGGCGGCACGATCCTCGGCACGTCGCGCACGAATCCGTACAAGAGTGAAGGCGGCGCCGAGAAGGTGAAGGACACGCTGCGAAGCGACAACGTCACCGCGCTCATCGCGATCGGCGGTGAAGACACACTCGGCGTCGCGCAGAAGCTTGGAAAAGAAGGGGTGAACGTCGTCGGCGTGCCGAAGACGATCGACAACGACCTCTCCGGCACCGACTTCACCTTCGGTTTCCACACCGCGGTACAGATCGCGACCGAAGCAATCGACCGTCTGCACACGACGGCCGAGAGCCACGACCGTGTAATGGTCGTGGAGGTAATGGGACGTCATGCCGGATGGATCGCGGCGTACTCCGGCTTGGCCGGTGGCGCGGACGTGATCCTCGTGCCGGAGCTGCCGTTCGATATCCAAGAGGTGTGCAACCGGTTGGGCCACCGCCACCGTCAGGGCGCCAACTTCTCGATCGTCGTTGTGGCCGAAGGTGCGACACCGGCCGCGGGGACGATGGAGTTACAGACCGGCGAAGTCGACGAGTTCGGTCATGTCCGCCTGGGTGGAGTTGGTAATCGCGTTGCCGAAGAGATCGAGTCGCGCACCGGTTTCGAAGCACGAGTCACAGTGCTGGGCCACGTGCTGCGCGGTGGTACGCCCACCGCGTATGACCGGGTGATCGCAACTCGCTTCGGTCTCGAGGCGATCGACGCGGTGAACGACGGCGACTTCGGGAAAATGGTCGCGTTGCGAGGTACCGACTTCGTACGGATACCGCTCGACGAAGGTGTCTCGACGTTGAAGACACTCGACCCGAAGTTCTACGAAGCCGCGTCGGTGTTCTTCGGCTAGGGCGCGTTTTCGCCTTCGCAAAAGCCGCGTTACGATTTGCCCGGGGTTTCGGCGGGCGAACAGAAGGCGGGCCGTGGGGGTTCATCGAAGCAAGGCGCGACGTTTCGTCGCGTTCGCAGGATTGTCGGCGCTACTCGCAAGCGCGAGCGTGGCGGTCTCTACGACTCCGAGCGGAGCGGTGCTCGGCGGCCCGTACACGCACGTGTTCGTAGAGACCGACGCGGGAACGTTCTTGGAGTCGAGTTCCGTCACGCCGGTCAACCCACTGGACTCGACGTCGGCATCGTTCAACATCAGCAGCGGCAGCCCGCTCATCGCGATCAACTTCGGCGCGAGCGGTGGGCTGCAGGTCGGCGACTTCGTTATCGGCACAACTGGCGGCATGTTCATCTCGGACGGCGCTTCGTGCACCATGCCTACGGCCGGCCACTTCACCGTCGACGACATTGCGTACGACGGCTCGTTCAATGTGCTCAAGTTCTCGGCGCGTTTCCACGTCGATTGTGGGATCAACGGCAGTGTCGAAGGCGCCATCTCGTACAACTCGACCGCCGACTACCGCGCCCGCATCCTGTCGCCTGCCGGAGCGTCGTTCGGCTCGCATTTCACCGGCACGACATCGTCGGGGCAGACGATCGCGCTCACCAACCACGGTCCCTCTGACCTCCACGTCGGCTCCGTCACGCTTGGCGGCCCAGATGTTGCCGCCTTCGACCTGAGCGGTGATACCTGTAGCGGCGCAACGCTTGCGGTCGCCGACTCCTGCTCGGCGCTCGTGACGTTCGCTCCGGCGCTCGGCCGCACCTACCACGCAACCTTGACGATTGTCGACGACATCGCGACTGACGGTCGAGTTGTCCCGCTGTCCGGAACCGGCGTGGTACCGACGCGCACACTTGTCGTGAGCGCAACCGCCATCAACTTCGGCCAACAGCGGGTTGGCACCTACAACTATGCGCACGTCATCACGGTGCGCAACGACGGCAACTCCCCGTTGCGCCTCACTCGTCTCCTGTCGTACAACTACTTCGACTTCGAGGGCGCGACCAATTGCCCGCGGACACTCGCTCCGGGGGCGTCCTGCATCTTTGACATGTATTTCGTGCCGACACGACTCGGCGCGCGTTCCGGCCAGCTCGTCATAGAGTCGAACGCCACCAACACCGGAACGCGACACATTCCGTTCTTGGGATACGGCACCCTCGGTTACTTCATCGCTCGCGCGAGTGGTCGGGTAAGCGCGTTTGGTGACGGCGCCAACCACGGGAACGCGCCTCGCCTCTTTACGCCGATCGCGGCCATGGCTACGACGCCGAACGGCGAGGGCTACTGGCTCGCCGGCCGGGAAGGAACCGTCTACTCCGCTGGAAACGCCGGCAGTCACGGATCACTTCTGGGAGTTGCTCTCGCCTGGCCAATCGTGGGGATGGTGGCGACCCCGAGCGGCAAGGGGTATTGGATGGTCGCGTCCGACGGTGGGGCCTTCGCGTTCGGAGATGCGAGGTTCCACGGCTCGACGGGTGGAATCCATCTGAACAAGCCGATCATGGGAATGGCGTCGACGGTTTCGGGCAAGGGCTATTGGCTGGTCGCATCAGACGGCGGGATCTTCGCTTTCGGAGACGCAAGGTTCTATGGCTCGACGGGTGCGATGCGTCTGAACAAACCGATCGTCGGCATGGCACCGACGCCGAGCGGCCGGGGTTACTGGCTGGTCGCGTCGGACGGCGGGGTCTTCTCCTTCGGCGATGCGCACTTCTATGGGTCGACCGGGGCATTAGCGCTGACGTCACCAATCGTCGGCATGCAACCCGCACCTGACGGTCGCGGCTACTGGTTCGTCGCGCGCGATGGTGGCTTGTTCTCATTCGGTCCCGGGGTCACGTATTACGGGTCGCTCGGCGGGACTGGAATCGACAACGTCGTGGCGATGGCCGGCACCGCGCCGCCGCTCT
>JAODBJ010000070.1 GCA_025463905.1 Actinomycetes bacterium | reverse complement strand
CCGTGAAGGTCGCGCAGGACTGCGGCGGCTTCGAAGTGGATGCCGACACCCGCACGTTCGACCCCGACCCCGCCATGCTCGACCGGCTCACCGAATTCGCGGGCCGGCTGTTCGTGCCCGACGCGCTGGGGGTCCCGAACCGCACGAAGACCTGCCTCTACACGCTCACCCCGGATCGCGATTTCGTGCTCGACCGTCTGCCGGGCGCGCCGCACGTGTCGGTTGCACTCGGCGCCGCCCACGGGTTCAAGTTCGCCGCGTGGTTCGGCCGCGTGCTCGCCGACCTCGCGCTCGACGACGGCACCGACGTACCGATCGAACCCTTCGCGATAGACCGAGCCGCTCTCACCGGTCCCGCAGTCGAGCGGACCTGGCTCGTCTAGCGAATTCTGGTTACCGTCTCGAAGGTGAAGCCCGCAGTCGTGGCCGCGCGGCCTAGCCGCCCCCCCAAGCACCCGCCGAGTTGTGGGAGTTGTGCTCCCGTATGGGGGCAGAAGTGCAACAACCCGGCGGGCTTGGGCGCGTCAGTCGACGACGACTGAGCCGTGCATGCCGTAGGCGAAGTGGCCGGGTAGGTGACAGGCGAACAAGAACAGGCCGGGTCGATCGAAGCGGTAGAACGTTTCGCCGGTGTCTTCCGGGTCGACGCTCACCTCACCTGGCACCGGCGGGTGTGCGGATTCGTGGCCCCGCACGTGGCGCGCGTGCACGCTCGGCGGCCCGACGATGAACTCGTGATGGATCGGGTCGCGGTTGGTGATCACGAACCGCACTGTCGTTCCCGGGTGCACGTGCAAATCGTCGATCGAGAAGCGGCTGTACGCGATCCCCACGTTCACGGTCACGAGACCGGGCCCGAGCACGCGCGGAGTGCCGGCCCCGGCGACGCCGCCGTCGGTGAGCGCGTAGCCCACCAGCACGGTGGCGGCCCCCACGCACGCCGCCACCGAAATCTTCCACCACGCCTTCATGGCCGCAGCGCCAACGCCGGACGTCCGCGACGGCGGCCGTGCAGCACGAAGAACGTGATGACCGACGCGATCCCACCGAACAACCAGGGCCACACGATGCGCCGCGGGGTTGCGTGCACCGGTATTGCGTGGGCCGCATCGACGCCCGCGTCGCGCAAACTCGGGAGCGCGCCCGGCTTCGCCGACACTGCGAGGTCGTAGTGCAGCTGCCCGGCCGTCGCGTGCAACTTCAGGTACGTGAACCACATCTGCTGCGGGATCCAACCCATGTGCTTGTCGTTTCGCAGATCTGTGAGGAGCGATGCGGAAGCCTGTTCGTTGCGGGCCAGCGATAGACCGGCACCACCGGCGAGCATCTTCGGCTTCGTATCGGTGAGCAAGAACACGTCGGCGTCCACCGGCTTGGCTTTGTTCAACCCGAGGCCGAGTATGCGCAACGGCACCCACGGCCTGGCGGTGGGCATCGTGACCATGATCGGGGTGCCATCGCCGGTGCCCTGGCCCAACGTCTGCGCACGTTGCGCGTTGAAACGAGCGGTCATGAATATCGGGCTACGCGCGGCGTAGTAGTCGAGCACTTCGGGCGCGTCGGGCGTGAGCAGGAAGCCGTGATCGACGGCCCATTTCCCTACCGCCTTGCCGCCACCTTTCAACACCGTGATGTCGAGGGCGTCGATCGTGGTCTGGAACAGGACCCTGGCCGGGCTGGACGAGGCTTTCGCCGACGTCGCGAAGGCCTCATCACGCTGGGGCGGCGCGACCTCGCGTTCGAGACGCTGAAGTGTCCAGTTTCCGCCGCGCTCCACCTTGGTGGGCACCGCGGGCAGCGGGACGATCGAACCGACCTCCTTGCCCTGCCCGGTGAACTGAAACGACGTCACGTAACGCTCGACACCGTTGTGGTATGCCGCGAGCGTGGTGGTTCGGACGAGCGAGATCGTCCCGTTCTCCCCCACCAAGCCTCCGCACGCGATCGCCGGCGACGCGCCGAGCGTGATCACCGCCCCCGATATCGCGAGGCGAACCCCGGCGCGAAACAGTCGCGTTCCGATCATGGCCTCCCCCTCTGTTCTTCCCGATTGCTGCGTCCCGATTGGGCTCGGGAGGTTGGACGGTTGGCGCGGGCGCTCTGGTTCCCGTACAACAAAGGGCGTGATCGTCCCGCCGTTCGCGACCGTCGACGCGCTGGTTGCAGCGCTCGCGGCGGGCGCGCACGCGAGCGACGAACCCGAGCTCGATGTGCTCGCCCATTCGTTGCAGTGCGGCCACCTGCTGCACACCGAACACCCGGACGACGCCGAACTCGCTGTCGCGGGCCTCGTCCACGACGTGTGGGACGCCGTGTCGCCCGGCGATCACCGCGACCACGACATCCGGGGCGCCGTACTCGTCGCACCGCTGCTCGGCGCCCGCGTGGCCCGACTGGTCGCGGGCCACGTGCAGGCCAAGCGCTATCTCGTTGCCAGCGACGCGACGTATCGCAACGGTCTCAGTGGGCGCAGCACCGCGACCCTTCTCGAACAGGGCGGTGGGCTCGACGACGACGCAATCGCGGCGCTCGAGGCATCATCCGACTTCGACGCGACCATCACGCTTCGCCGCGCCGACGAGCGCGCCAAGGTGTCAGGCGCCAGTGTGCCCGCGCTCGAACAATGGCGCGCGCTGCTTCTCGAGGTCAGCTCTCAGTCGGGTTGAGCGAACCGTCGAGGTAGCTACGCGCGACGAACGTCACGAACTGCTGCACCGCGTCTTCCGCCCGCGAGAACGGGCCCGGTCGGTAGCCGCGCGATTCCACGCCACGCTGCACGCCTTCGCACGCGTGCCAGTCTTGACGGTTGGTGACGTCCCAGAAGTCGACGGCGTACGACGGGTCGAAATCATCGCGTTCGGTTGCCTCGGGCGCGAACAACCACTGGCATTCCACCCACGATTCGTTGGCGGCGCGCGGTTCGATGCGGTGGGTCATCACGTAGTCGGGGTGCAAGCTCAGCAACAGGTTCGGGAACAGCCCGACGTACATCACTTCGCGGCGCAAGCGTTCGTCGAGCCCGCGCAACACGACGCCGCCACTCGTACCCGACATCGACATCGTCTCGGCGTGCGGTTCGAGGTCCATCGTGCCGCCGAACCACATGCCGGGCAGGTCGTAGTTGTCGCCGCTCGTCGGCGGGCTGACGACGCAAAGTTCCGGATGGATCGCGGGACAGTGGTAGCACTCGTGGTAGTTCTCGATCGGCAATTTCCAGTTCGCCTGCAACGTGTACTCGTGGCTGGCCGCCACCACGAGCCGGCCGCATTCGTACGGCGCGATCAACGCGTCGAGCGCGCCGACGTGCTCGGCGAGGGGCGGCGCATCGCCCGACACGTTCACCATCAGCCAGCCCTGCCACTCCTCGCATCGCACGGGCACGAGCCCGTACTCGGAGAGATCGAACCCCGGCGGCGGGTCGAAGCGAGGCGTGGCGCGCAACGAGCCGTCGAGCCCGTACGTCCATGCGTGGTACGGGCAATGGATCGCATTGCGACGGGCGCTCGCACCGCAGGGCATCAGTTCGTGGCCGCGATGGCGACACGTGTTGAAGAACGCCCGCAGCACGCCGTCGTCGCCACGCACGAGCAACACTGCGTCGTCACCGATACGGACCGCGCGCCGGTCGCCCGCGTCGGCCAGATCGGTAATGCGGCCGGCGCACACCCACGTGTTGGCGTAGAAGTGTTCACGTTCCCATGCGAGGACATCGGCCGACGTGTACGCCGGCTGCGGCAACATCCGGCCGCTGCCGGCCGGGTCGAGCACGAGGTCGAGCGCGCGTGCGTCGATAGGGGACACTATTTGTCCCCTATCGACGCACGCATAGGAGCGTGCCGCTGTGTTTGCG
>JAODBJ010000052.1 GCA_025463905.1 Actinomycetes bacterium | reverse complement strand
GTGACGTTCGGGTGGCACACCGACGCGCCGCCGCCGGCGAGCGCCCCTGCGACACCGGGCAACGACTATCTCCCCCGCGCCGCGTTCGCGACGATCCCCGCCGGTCAAACGAGCGTCTTGCTCGACGTGTTGACGAAGGGCGACGGCGCGGCCGAAAGCAACGAGACAATCGCGGTGAAGGTCGACCCCGGAAGCACCAGCGTTCCCGTGTTGCAAGACGGTGAGATCACGATCGTCGACGCCGGCACCCAGACGCCAGCGCCGCCGCCCACGCCCACGACGACCACGACGACCACGAGCGCGCCGCCGCCGACGGCTCCGGCGACGACCGTTCCGCCTACGACCGTTCCGCCGACGAGCCCGCCCACGACGGCGCCTCCGGCGACGACATCTCCGCCCACGACCACTCCGCCGGTCACGACCCCACCAAGCACGGCGCCGCCGCTACCCCCGCCGCCCACGACCGCGGCGGCGGTAGCCGGGCCGTCGTCGTCGAACCTGGCCGACTTCGTGAACATGCCGGGCGACGAAGTGGTGAAGGTGCCGAACGGCTACTACCACGGCGGCGAAATCGACACCGCACACCCGGCGACCACGGGTCCGTACAAGGGTTGGCTCGTTCTCGTCGCGCAGTCGCAAGGCAACGTGATCGTCGACCTGAGCACCGCGCCGCTCACGCTCGGGCCTAATACGAGCCGCGTGATGTTCGTGGGCTTCACCTTCGTGAACGGTTCGGTGTTCGTCGCCGGGAACGACATCACGTTCTGGTACACCCAGCACACCTTCCCGGCCGACGTGTGGGCACACCAGGCGCCGGACCCGCAAAACCCCAGCTCGGGTCTCTACCGCGCGCCGCGCACCGTGTACGTGCGCGACGGTGCGCAGCGGGTCCGGTTCTACGGCTCCGATCTCCACGACACGGCGACCGCCTTCAGCGTCACCAACACGACCGACGTGTTGCTCGACGGTGTGACCACATGGAACCTCAGCGATTTGGGGATGGACCCGCAAGACGTTGTGCACCCCGACGCGATCGCCGCGGTGTCGGGCAACAACACCGGGTTCACCGTCGCCGACTCGTGGATTCGCGGCCGGGTCATGATCCAAGACGAAGCCAACGACGGTTCGGGCGGGCCCCAGGTCGGCCTCGTGTTCAAGCACCTGTGGGTGTCGGGATCGCCGAGCTCGGGGTTCACGTTCACCGCCGCGAAGCCGGCCGGTTCGGGCGGTGTCTTTGGTGTGCGCGACGACGTTCGGTCGTGGGGCCATAAGAACGGCTACGACCGCATCGACATCGTCGACGGGGTCCAGTACCACGATGCGAACGCGCAACCTTCGCGCATCGATGTGACCGACAGCGCCATCTCCACTACCGCACCGAGCTACGGGATGGTCTCGCCCGCCGACCAGTGGCGGGCCGCCCACCCGCTCGACTCTTGGCCCGAAATGATCGACGGCCAGCTGTGACCACGGCGGGCGCCGCGTAATCGCGCGTTTCTGCGCGCGGAAATCCACCGACCGCGCGCCGGCGCTCCGTAGGCTGCCCGCGTGGGCCGACCGCGCGTGCACCAAGAAGAACGTGTGACCACCGCGGTGCGCGTACCGAAAACGCTGCACGACCGCGTACGGGCCGCGGCCGACGAACGTCAGGTCGGCGTAAACCTCCTCGTCGTGCGCGCGCTCGAGGAATACCTCGACCGGCTCGTGCCCGTCGACGAGTTGGTGCGTACGCGCCCGGACGGCGCAGGCGGATGAGCGCTCGCGGCCCCGATCGCCGACCGACCTCCACCTCGAACTTCGGTGTCGGCCGGCGCGAAAGTCACGACGCGAGCGGGTTCTACGACCGCTTCGAAGCGCCGGAAGTCTCGGCCGACGACGACGTCGAGGTGCCGTACGACTTCGGCGAAGCGTTCAAGGTGGGCGACTCCCGCAAGATGACCGATCTCCGCGAAGGGTCGGTCGCGCTGGTCGTAACGTCGCCGCCCTACTTCGCGGGGAAGCAGTACGAGGAAGAACTCGAACGCGACGGTGTACCGAGCTCGTACGCCGAGTACCTCGAGTTGCTCGAAGATGTCTTTGCCGAGTGCAAGCGCGTGCTCGAACCGGGTGGCCGCATCGCGGTCAACGTCGCGAACCTTGGTCGAAAGCCGTACCGCAGCCTCTCGGCCGACATCATCGACATCCTGCAGAACCGGCTGCGGCTGCTCCTGCGCGGCGAGGTGATCTGGCGCAAGGGCGAAGGCGCGGCCGGCAACTGCGCGTGGGGTTCGTTCCGAAGCGCCGCCAATCCGGTGCTGCGCGATGTCACCGAGCGCGTGGTCATTGCCAGCAAGGGCCGCTTCGATCGCGCGCAATCGGTGCGCGATCGCGAACGGCTCGGCCTCCCCTTCGAGAACACGGTGTGGGCCGACGAATTCATGGCTGCGACACTCGACGTGTGGGACATCCCACCGGAGAGCGCGCGCCGCGTGCACCACCCGGCGCCGTTTCCGGTGGAACTGCCGGAGCGCCTGATTCACCTTTATACCTACCGCCACGACCTCGTACTCGACCCGTTCATGGGGTCGGGTTCAGCGCTCGTGGCCGCGGCCAAGAACGGCCGCCGTTACGTGGGTTACGACCTCGACCCGCAGTACGTGGAGATCGCTCGTGTGCGGGTGGCCGACGCGTTGCGGTCCCTGCCCGGGGCGACGGAGCCAGAAACCGAACCGAGCACGGAAGCGGTTGTCGCGGTCCCGATCATCGACGACGACTTCCAGTCGCGCGCGACGCGCGAAGGCAAGGCCGCGCAGGCCCTCGCCGAGCAGTTACTCGAACAAGCCGGGTTCAAGAACATCGAACGCAACAAGCGGTTGCGCGGCACGGGCGTCACGGTGAACTTCGTCGCCAGTGACCGCGACGGCGTGGTGTGGTACTTCGACGTGTCGGGCGCGTTCACCACGACGCGCGGCGGACTCCTGCGTACCGACACCGTGTGGAAGTCGCTGGGGCGTGCGCACGTGCTCGCGAACCGCGAGATCCGTCCGGTCGTATTCCTCACGTCGCATCTCCCGCGCCGCGGCAGCGAGGGCGATGTCGCGCTGCGTGCTGCCGGCACGACTGCCTTCTTCGACGCGATCGAGATGCGTTCCAACGAAGGCTTCGAACGCTTGCACGCGTACGCTGCTGGCGACCACGACTCGGCGCCGCTCGCCGGGTTCTGGTCGGAGCAGGATCTCGCAATCGACGGCTGACGGATGGCGGACCTCCGCACAACGATCACTGAGGTCGTCACCGCGCTCGGCACCCTCGGGTTCGAAGACGTCGAGGCCGCGCTCGAGGCGCGGCCGGTCGAACTCCACAATGTCGACGACGACGTGTGGCGCGACCTGCAAGCCGCCTGGGCGGCGCCCGGGAAGCGAGCGTTGTTTCACGCCGCGTGGAGCAATGGCCGCGCCTTCCTATGTGCGCGTGACGCGTTGCGGGGCCGGCGGCCTGAACTCGTCGAATGGAAAGGCGCGCATCGGGCGCCGGGCGACGAAGTTGTGCCGGCCGACATCCGCATCGACCACGTGTACTTCGTGAGCTGCAAGTACCTGTCGCGCATCGTGGTGAACGCGTCGCCCGCCCATCTCTTCGACCGCCTGCTCGCCGGTGGATACGGCAAGCGCGGCAGTGATTGGTTCGGAGTAGTGGCGCCCGCGGAACTCAGCGCGTTGTACGACGCGGTGCGATCCAGCGTCGCGCTCACGCTTCCCGACGACGTCGCCGGATGCGACGTCGCGCAACGCCGCGCGCTCGCGACTGAACTGCGGGCAGGTTGGCCGAGTGGTGTGGCACCGCTCTACGACGCGCTGTGCGGCGCCGTGGCAGGACGGTCGGCCGCGCGCTGGCAGAGCGCGATCGCCAACAACGCGGAACGGCTTCTGTGGCGCATGCTCCGAATCGGAAGCGCCCCGTACTACGTGCTCGGCGTCGCGGCCGACGACGTGCTGCGGATGCGTATCGCCACACCGTGGGATTGGCGGCAGCGCTACGAACTGTGCGAGTTCAACACGAGCGCGGGCGACGCCGGCCAACCCGTCGTGCGCTGGCGCGCACTGGTGCGTGACCGCGCGACGCGCGACGACATTCCGGTGGAGGGGCACGTCGAAGTGCGCTGGAGCCACGGCCGCTTCTCGGGTCCTCCCGAGGCGAAGGTGTACCTCGACACCCCGCATCGCGCGGTCCCGGGGTACTTCCCGCTCGTCTGACGGCCCGCATACGACACCCCGATATCGGGTATCCCAGAAAACATGACGCAGACCATCCCGATCAACGCGTATGAGACGTCGCAAGCGCTGGTGGTGGTCGCGCCCATGCCCGGAGTGATGCCCGAGGATGTCGATGTGATCATCGACGCCGATTGCGTCGTCCTCGAAGCGCGGCTGCGGTCGCCGGCACCGCGGGACTATCTCATTCACGAATGGGACTACGGCGGGTACCGGCGCTCGGAGCCCATCGCCGAAGGATTCGGTGCCCCGGTCGTTGCCCGCATGGGCAACGGTCAACTCGTGGTGACCCTCACGCGAGCAGGGGAGCGTCCACCCGACGGCCCCATCGTCGTCACGCCCGACTGAGTCGATCCAGTCGGCTGAGTCCGGCGAGCACGGCTACTCGACCTTCAGCGCGCCATCTTGCGAGAGCGGCGGCAGCGGTTCGTCGGCCACCAGCGTGTCGCCGTCGTGGCGGAACCAATGGCCGCCCAGATTCGAAACGACGTCTCGCGACGTGATCCCCGTTCGCGCCGCCAGGAGGCGCAACATGCCTCCGTGGGTGACGATGATCGCGTCCTGCTCGGCCGGTGTGGCCGCCAGGACATCGACAAGTGCGGTGTCGAAACGGTCGAGGACCGCGTCGTCGCTCTCGCCTCCAGGTGGTGCCGCGACCTCACGCTTCCCCCACCGTTCGCGCCAACCCGGCCACAGCTCGTCGATTTCGGCCGCGGTATGGCCCTGCCACTCGCCGCCATGGCGCTCGCGCAGGCGCTCGTCGGTGACGACGCCGGCGCCGAGGTGCTCGGCGATGATGTCGGCGGTCCGGCGCGCTCGCACGAGATCAGACGCGAACACCACGGGCGCGTCGACCCCGCCACCGGCCAATTCCAGGCCCCGGGCCCGGGCCTGCGCCTCGCCGAGCGCCGTGAGCGGGACATCGATCCAGCCCTGCCAGCGCTGTTGCGAGTTCCACTCCGACTGCCCGTGGCGCACGATAAGAAGACGTCGCACAAAATGGGAGTCAATCAGATGGGGTTGCGGTTTGACCCCTGTGCAAGCAACGGAAAGACTTGACCGTTCGGTCTAGTTCGCTCGGAGGAGACTTCATGGCCACGGCTGTCATCGTCGACGCGGTTCGTACACCGCTCGGTCGTCGCAACGGCAAGCTCAAGGACACCCACCCCGTCGATCTCGCCGCCCACGTGTTGAAGGCGTTGGTCGATCGCAACGACCTCGACCCGCAGCTCGTCGAAGACGTGATCATGGGTTGCGTGATGCAGGTCGGCGACCAGGGCATCAACATCGGGCGCAACGCGGCGCTCGCCGCCGGCTTCCCCGAGACGACCGTCGGTACCACCATCGACCGCCAGTGCGGTTCGTCGCAGCAGGCCGCGCACTTCGCCGCGCAAGGTGTCATCGCCGGTGCGTACGACGTCGTGATCGCAGCGGGTGTCGAGAACATGACGCGGGTGCCGATGGGCGCATCGGTTCTCCCCGGCAGCTTCCCGTTCGGCCCGATGATGACGCAGCGTTACCCGGGCCTCGTGCCGCAGGGCATCTCCGCCGAGATGATCTCCGAGAAGTGGAACATCACCCGGGAACAGAACGACGCGTTCTCGGTGGAGTCGCATCGCCGTGCGGCGCGCGCCACCGACGAAGGTCGATTCGAGCGCGAGATCGTTCCGATCAACATCACCACCGACGCCGGCGAAGAACTGATGACGAGAGACGAAGGCATCCGCCCCGACTCGTCGGTCGAAAAGCTCGCAACGTTGAAGCCGGCCTTCAAGCCCGACGGCGTGATCACCGCCGCGAACTCGTCGCAGATCACCGACGGTGCCGCCGCCGTGCTCATCATGAGCGAAGAAAAAGCCAATCAACTCGGCCTTACGCCCCGGGCGCGGTTCCACACCTTCGCGCTTGCCGGCGTGGACCCGGTGATCATGCTCACCGGCCCGATCCCGGCCACGACCAAGGTGCTCGAGCGGGCGAAGATGACACTCGACCAGATGGACCTCACCGAGATCAACGAGGCGTTCGCACCGGTCGTGCTGGCGTGGCAGAAGGAACACAACGCGGACCTCAGCAAGGTCAACGTGAACGGTGGCGCCATCGCCATCGGTCACCCGCTCGGTTGCTCCGGCGCGCGCCTGATGGCGACGTTGGTGAACGAACTCGAGCGCACCGGTGGCCGCTTCGGCCTGCAGACGATGTGCGAGGGCGGTGGCATGGCCAACGCCACGATCATCGAACGGCTCTGAGCATCTGAGGTTCGTACACTGGAGGGCGCCACTCACGTGGCGCCCTCTTCATGCTGTGGACGACGCTACGAATCGTGATCGCGCTGGGTGCGGCGATCGTGCTCTACCTCATCGCCGCGGCTTTCGTGCGCAACTTTGCCCAGGCCGAAGCGCCGCCCGACGAACCCGACGTGACGACGCTCGAAGACGTCGACTACCGCTATCGATGCATCGTGTGCGGCGCCCAGGCCGTGATGTATTCGGCGCCCGAAGGCGATCCCCCCGAACCACCCCGCCACTGCCGTGAACCCATGGCGCTCATCGCTCCAATCGCCTGACGGCGATTGGGGCACGCAGCCCGTGCCTACGGTCTGCGCCTGTATCCACAGGTTGTGGATAAAGCTGTGAGGACTTACACGTTTGGGATTCTGTTACCCAGCGTTCAGGCGGGTTACCGGTAGGTGGTCGCGAGGATGAACCCCGACGTGATGAGCGCCAATCCGACCAGCAAATAGCTGTTCTGCTGGTCGCCGGGCAGGATCCCGAGATAGTTCGTGAGCACCACGATCAGGCCCGTGAGCAGCATCGCCGCCATCACCACCGGCACCCACAGGGGGCTCGGCGGCGCCTTCTTCGGAGGCGGTGGCGTATAGCGGGATCGCTTGGCTTTGGAAACCGGCACGGCCGCCGAGGTTAACGTTCCAGCATGGGCGCGCGGGTCCTCGTGATCGATAACTACGACTCGTTCGTCTACAACCTCGTCCAATATCTCGGTGAACTGGGTGCGGAGCCGGTCGTCTACCGCCACGATGCCGTGACGCTCGACGAGATGGACGACCTTGCGCCCGACGCCGTGCTGGTGTCGCCCGGCCCGGGCCGCCCCGAGGATGCCGGTATGTCGAACGCGGCGATCGAGCACTTTGGCCGTCTCGGCATCTCGGTGCTCGGTGTGTGCCTCGGCCTGCAATGCATCGGCCAGCTCTACGGCGGCGAGGTCGTACGGGCACCGCAGGTGATGCACGGCAAGACGTCGGAGATCCGCCATACCGGCGTCGGTGTGTTCAGCGGTCTTCCCAACCCGATCACCGCGACTCGCTACCACTCGCTCGTCGTGGCGCGTGAGTCGGTGCCGGCCGTCCTCGAGATCACCGCCGAATCCGAAGACGGATTGGTGATGGGCCTACGCCATCGCGAGCTGCCGATCGAAGGCGTGCAATTCCATCCCGAGTCGATCCTCACGGAGTCGGGCCACGCGCTCTTGCGTAACTTCCTCGCCGGCGCGCCGGTCAGGCAGTAGCGAGCCGCGCGACGCCGCGTTCAACTTCGGCGAGGCCGTCGGCGATCAAGCTGAACAGCGCTTCGCCGTCGAGGTCGCCGGCCGGCGCCGGGGCGGTGCGCAACTGCGCGAGTACCAGCCCGCGACGTTGGCGGAACGAACCTTCGAAGCGACTCTGGCGGTGTCGTGTCTCGTCGTCGTGGACGCCGCGCGACGAGCACTGGTCGAACAGGGGGCACGCGTCGCAACGCGGCGTGCGCGCCGAGCACACCGTCGCGCCGACGTCCATCAACGCGAGCAAACGGTCGCGTCCGCCGAGGGGTGAACTGATTTCGCGCGCCGCGATCTGCGCGTCGCGATCGTTCAGCCGCGTCCCGCGCACGCGCTCACACACCCGGCGGATGTTCACCTCGATACCGATGTCGTCGGTGTCGTTCGCTTGCGCGGCGATCGCGGCCGCGGTGTAGCGGCCGACACCGGGCAACGTCATGAGATCGGTGGGCCAGCCGTGTTCCGTGATGCGTGTCGCGGCTTCCCAGAGCCAGCGCGCCCGGCGCGGATAGCCCAAGCGTCCCCACGCGGCGATCACCGCGGCCGGGCCCGCCGCCGCGGTGGTGGGAGGGTCCGGGAAGCGGCCGATGAAGTCGTGCCACGCGGCCGCAACCCGTGGTGCCTGCGTCTGGTGCAGCATCACCTCCGACACGAGGATCGGCCAGCGATCGCGCGTCGCGCGCCACGGCAGGTCGTGGCGGCCATGGCGCGCGTACCACCGTGCCAGCGACGATTGCCGCGTCACGTCAGGTGGTCGACGTCGTACCGCCGGACGACGTCGTCGTGGTCTCCTGGCCGACGATGATCAACACTGAGCTGCCGGAATCCACTTGCGTACTGGCGGCCGGCTGCTGATCGATCACCTTGCCCACGTTCCCCGCGTTCGACGGCTGCATGACCACATTTACCTGCAGGCCCGCGGCTTGCAGTTTCGATGTTGCAGTCGCCTGCGAATCGCCGACCACCGACGGCACCGACACCTGTTGCTTGCCGATCGACACGACGATCGTGACGGACGATCCCTTGGGCGCCGGCGTGTTGGGACCGGGTTCGGTGCGGATCACGCTGTTCTTGGGCACTGTGGCGCTCGCCTCGGGCCTCACGACAACCGCGAAACCGGCCTGGCCGAGTTGCGCGGCCGCAGCGGTGGAGTCTTCGTTGAGGACGTTCGGGACGGGCACGCTGCTCGGCCCGCTCGACACGAACAGCGTGACCGCGGATCCTCCGTCCACCGACGTGGTGGCCGGCGGATCGGTACGCAGCACGTTGAGGGCGGCGACCGTGTCACTGGGCTCCGACTTCACGGTCACCTTCAAGCCCTGCGCTTCGAGCGCTTTCCGCGCATCGTTGGCGTTCTGGCCCGCGACATCGACGATGTTGACTTGCCCCACGCCCGCGCTGACGCGTAAGCGAACCGTGCCGCCCTTCTTGAGCAGCTGTCCCTCTTTGGGGTCTTGCGAAATGACGTTGTTCTTCGGGACCTTGTTGTTCGGCACCTTCGTGACACTGACCGCGAAGCCGGCTTGCTCGAGCTGTGCCCGCGCGACAGTGACCGTGGATCCGACGACGCCCGGTACGCCGACCTGTCCCTGCTTGGCGCCGGCCATCTGGGTGACTGCGTACGCCGCCGACGCGATCAACGCGAGCACCACGAACGTCGCGAACGTTATGGCCGCGCGCTTGCCACGCGAACGCGCAGGGACCAACGTTCCGGTTGCGGTGCCCATCGGCGGGACGCCACCAATTTGGGTCTGTGCCGCGCCTACTCGCGGGTTCGCCATCGTGGCGCCCGCGGTCGCGACGCTCCCGTCGGCGATAAGGGCGGTCACGGGCGCGGCGGCGAGCGGACGGCCGCGACGGAAACGCAACAAGTCGGCGCGCATGTCGTCGGCGCTCTGGTAGCGAAGGTCGGCGTCCTTCGCCATGGCGGTGAGGATGATTTGTTCGAGATCGGGGTCGACGTCGGGGTTGCGGCGCGACGGCGGTACCGGCGCTTCGCGCACGTGCTTGTACGCGACGGCGACCGGCGAGTCGCCAGTGAACGGTGCGATACCGGTCACCATCTCGTAGAGCACGATGCCGAGCGAGTACACGTCGCTACGGCCGTCGACCGACAACCCTTGCGCTTGTTCAGGTGAGAAGTAGGTGGCGGTGCCCATCACCGACCCGGTTTGGGTCAGCCCGTCGCTCGTGCCCGCGCGCGCGATCCCGAAGTCGGTGACCTTCACGATGCCGGTCTGGGTGATCAGCACGTTGCCGGGCTTGACGTCGCGATGCACCACACCGCTGCGGTGCGCGAAGGCGAGCGCGGAGGCGATCTCGCCGCTGATCTCCGCCGCCTGCGGGCCTTCGATCGGCCCGTCGCTGCGGATCACGTCGCGCAGCGAGCGGCCCTCGACGTACTCCATCACGATGAAGTACGTGCCGGTCTCCTGGCCCCAGTCGTAGATCGCGACGATGTTCGGGTGGTTCAGGTTCGCGGCAGCTTGCGCCTCTCGCCGGAATCGCTCGACGAACGACGGCTCGCGCGCATATTCAGGAAACAGCGCCTTGAGCGCGACGGGACGATCCAGCAGGCGGTCGCGGGCGAGGTAGACCTCAGCCATCCCCCCCTGCGCCAGCTCGCGCTGGATTTCATACCGGTTCGAGAAAACGCGGCCCACCAGCGACATCGCGTTCGACACCCTATCCGCCGCATTTCTGGGGTTCGCGGCGCCCCATCAGACCTCGAAGCTGCATTTGCGTTACTGCGGTTGCTGCGCGAGCAGCACCCGTAAGACCTGGGCTGCGATCGGAGCCGCGACGCGCCCACCGGTTGCGTCGCTGCCGAGGTTGCCGCCGTTCTCCACCAACACCGCGACCGCGTATTGCGGGTTCGCCGCGGGCGCGAATGCAACGAACCATGCGTGGGGCGCCTTGCCCTGCACCTGCGCGGTACCGGTCTTGCCCGCGACCACAACTCCGGGGATCTGCGCCGCGGTCCCGGTGCCGTGGTCGACGACGTTCACCATGAAGCGAGTGACCGTGGTCGCAGTAGCGGGTGTCATTGCTTGGCGCCACACCTGTGGGGGGATGCGCCGCACGGTGCGGTTCTGGGCGTCGCGGACCTCGCTCACCACGTGCGGGACCATCATCTTCCCGCCGTTGCCGACCGACGCCGCGATCATCGCCATCTCGAGGGGAGTGACCTCGATCGCGTTCTGACCGATGGCGGCCTGCGCGAACACCGGCTGGTTGTCTTTGAAGGTGCCGCGTGTCGGTCCGAGGCTGCGTATGACGCTCGGGCTGATGTCGGCCGGCGGCGGCGCGACGTTGAGGCCGAAGCGCTCCACTCCCGATGCAAGTTGTTCACCCAGCTCGAGGCCGAGCGCGCCGAAGGTCGTGTTACACGACACGGTGAAGCTCTGTTCGAGCGTGCCGCCGCAGATCTCGCCACCGAAGTTCTGCAGTGTGTTGTTGGTCTGTGGGAGTGGGAGCTCTCGCAACGTGGGGAACACCCGATCGGGGGTCGCGATGCCGTCGTCCAACGCAAGCGAGGTGGTCACCACCTTGAACGTGGAACCGGCGGGATAACGCTCGCGCCACGCACGCGGGAGTTCGGGGTTGTCGGGTGCGGCGAGCAACGCCTGTTGCACCTTCTGCACGTTGTTGGAGTTGTGGTTCGCGAGCGGGTTCGGGTCGAAGCTCGGCTCCGAGTACATCGCGACGACCCCACCGGTTTTCACGTTCAGCGCAACGACCGATCCGCGTTTTCCGGCCAGCCCGTCGTGCGCGGCTTGCTGCGCGGCTTTGCTCAACGTGAGTACGACGGTGCCGACGCGCGACTGGCCGTTGAGCAGTTGGCCGAGGTTCTTCAGGCTGAGCTGGACGTCGCTTCCGACGAGCGAGTTGTTGTAAGTGCGTTCCACTCCCGTGGTGCCGTACACGATCGATTGATAACCGACGACGTGTGAAAACAGTGAGCCCAGCGGATACTCCCGCTGCTGCTTCAACTCGCCCTTCGTGGGCTTCGAGTCCGCGACGATCGCACCGTCGGCCGTGATGATCGGGCCGCGTGGACGATTGATGTCGCGGATGAACGCGCGCACGTTGTTGGGGTTGTTCTTCAGGTCGTTGGAGCGAAACACCTGGAGGTAAGTGAGTTGGCCGACGATGGCGAGGAACAGCACGAGGATGCCGGTGCCGACGCGGCGGATGCCACGATTCATGCGCGCACTCGAGGCGGCGGGGGCCCGGCCACGGTCTCGTGAGAGATGCGCAACAGCAACGCAAGGAGAACGAAGTTCGCGACGAGGGACGAGCCGCCGTAGGACACGAACGGCAGCGTGATGCCGGTGAGCGGGATCAGCCGGGTGACCCCGCCCATGATGATGAGCGTCTGGATGCCGAAAATCGTGGCGAGACCGGCGGCGAACAGTTTCGAGAAGTTGCGCACGGAATCGACCGCGACCCGGAACGCGCTGCCCACGAGCAACACGTACGAGAGCACGATCGCCATCGTGCCGACCAGGCCGAGTTCCTCGCCGATCGCCGAGAAGATGAAGTCGGTGGCAGCGTTCGGGATCTTGTCGGGACTGCCGAGACCGAGCCCGGTGCCCGCGACCCCACCGGTTCCGAACGCGAACCACGACTGCGTGATCTGGTAGCCCTCGCCGCGCGCCTTGGGCCACGGGTTAATCCACGTGGTGACCCGCACCTGCACGTGTGTGAAGAGGTGGTAGGCGATCACCGCGCCGATGACGAACAACACCAGGCCGCCGAGCAGGTAGACGCCACGGTTCGTCGCCATGTAGAGCATGGCCGAGAACACTGCGAAGAACAGCAGCGACGATCCGAGGTCTTTCTCCTGCACCATCACGATGATGGAGAAGCCCCACGCGAGCATCAGTGGTCCGAGGTGTCGCAGCGCGGGGAAGTACATGCCGGCAACGCGAACGCTGCCGGACGAGAGCAGTTCGCGTTTGTCGACGAGGTACGCCGCGAAGAAGATGACGAGCAACACCTTGGCCGCTTCGCCGGGCTGGAAGTTGAGTGCGCCGAAACGCACCCAGAGGCGAGCGCCGTTGATCTGCTGCCCGACGCCCGGCACGAGTGGCAGCAACAAACAGAGAATGCCGAGCAACGCGAACGTATATCGGTAGCGCTCAACCATTCGGCTGTCGCGTACCAGCACGAGCGTCGCGATGAACGCGGCGACACCTACCGCGACCCACACCGATTGAATACGAGCGAGATTGCGATCGAGACGCGCGATCGTGACGAAGCCGATGCCGTTCAGCAACGCGGCGAGGGGCAGGAGCGTGCCGTCGGCCGCCGGTGCGAACCGGCGGATCGTGAGGTGCGCGAGCACGTAGAGACCGACCACCGCGGCGAGCAGCAGGTAAAGGTCGGGTGGAAGCGTCGAATTCTTCGCCAGCGCGACGAGGACGTAACCGCCGACCGTCACGATGATCGTGAGCAGACCCAGCGTGATCTCGACGTTGCGGCGGTGCCGCGCGAGCGTCGGTGTCCTCACGGTTTCGGGCGTGTTGTCGACGTCGGCGCCGGGCGTCGCTTCTTGATGGTCGTCGTCGTTGTTGTTGTTGTCGTGGTCGTGGTGGTCGTCACGGTGCGCAGGTATGCAATCGCAGCCGGCTTCGATGTGAACGAGGCGTTCGTTCGCACGTCGGTACGGCCGCGCGCGTTGAGGTCGGAATACGCCACTGCCGGTGACTGCTCACGCGTTGCGCTCCACAGCACCGGATCGGGCCGGCCGCGGTACAAGACGACCTGGCCGCGCTGCTGCGCGAAGTACCAGTTGTTGCGGTCGTACCAGGAGATCGCCCCGAGCGCGACCGCGGCGATTAGCAGAACCGGCACCAGCACCAACGCGATGCTCGCGACTCGCCGGCGACGCCGGCTCCGTCGTGGCGCGGCGGACGCGACCGGCTGTATGTCGTCGTCCGAGGGACTTGTCGCTGCAGGCGTCGCCACCATCGCGTCGACTGCGTCCGCCGTCTCTTCGACCGGCGACCCGTCGACGTCGAGTACGTCGAGCACGACGACGGTGATGTTGTCTTCGCCGCCGGCCTCGTCGGCCGCCTCTACCAGCTTGTTCGCGACAAGGCGCGTGTCGGGCTCAGTGCGCGCGATGGCTTCGATGTCGCGCTCTCGCACCATCGTCGTGAGGCCGTCGGAACAGATGATGATCCGGTCAGCGACGCGCACGTCGATGGTGTAGAGGTCGACTTCTACGTCTTCGTCAACCCCGAGGGCGCGGGTGATGACGGCGCGTTGGGGGTGGCTCTCGGCCTGTTCAGGTGTGAGCCGGCCCTCGCGTACGAGTTCCTCGACCAGGCTGTGGTCGTCGGTGAGACGCTGCAGGACGCCGTCGCGCAGGAGGTAGGCGCGCGAGTCGCCGACGTGCCCGATCCGCAGCGTGGCGGCGTCGAGCGCGATCGCGGCTGTGAGCGTCGTGCCCATGCCCGCAAGATCGGGGTCTTGCGCCGCCTTCTCGATCACCGCGGTGTTGGCAGCCTTCACCGCGGCGTCGATCGCGCGACCGCCGGCGACCGCGGCGCGTAATGCCTCGATCGCGGTCGCGCTCGCGACTTCGCCCCCGCGATGTCCACCCATCCCGTCGGCGACGGCGAACAACTCGAGTCGTTCGTCGATGACGAACGAGTCTTCGTTCCCGTCGCGTACCTGCCCAACTTCGGTGCGCGCCGCGGCCGCGATTCTCACCGCGCCACCTCGAATTCCGTCTCGCCGATCTGCACGTGGTCGCCGCGTTTCAGGCGGGTCGTTTCGGTGACCTGCGCACCGTTCAAGAACGTCCCGTTGGTGGAGCCGAGGTCTTCCAGATACGCGTCACCGTCGCGTTCGAACACACGCGCGTGCACCTGCGACACGAACGTGTCGGAACTCAGGGTGATGTGGCAGCCGCCTGCACGGCCGATAGTGAGCTCACCGTCGACGACGTACGCGCTGCCGCGCTCGCTCGCGGGCTCGACGATGGTGAGCCGGTAAGAGCGCCGGCGCGACGAACGCGACGGAGCCGGTTCCGGCGGCACGTCGGCCGCGACGGGCGTGCCGCGCAGCTCGAGCCCGACGACCCAGACCACGCGCGCGAGGAACAGGTAGACGAGTGCGAGCAGACAGAACTTCAGGACCGTGAGAACACCCTCGGACATGAGTTGCGCTTACGACTCCTCGTAGCGGATCGAGGTTGCACCCACGAGGATCACGTCGCCGTCGTGGAGCTCGCGCTCCTTGATCAGAGCGCCGTTCACCAATGTGCCGTTGGTCGAGCCGAGATCGACCACTTCGTACCCCTGGTGCGACGGGCGAACCTCGGCATGGTGACGCGAGACCTGCGGGTCCGAAAGCGCAATGGGGCAATCGGGGAGCCGGCCGATACGCATCGGTTCGGCGCCGAGGGACAACCGCCGGCCGTCGGGGAGCACGAGGGCGCCGATGTTGCCGCCCGGGCCCTCGACGATCGCGGCGCCAACATTGAAATCACCGCGATGGCGATGTTCGTCGGTGACGAACGCAACTGTGACGGGACCGACGAACGAGAAACCCTCATCGCGCGCATGCTCGCGCGCCGCCTCCTCGAGTTCGCGCGCGAGCGCGTCGTGGAACGATTCGAAGCGCGACGCGTCTTCGCCGGAGAGCACGACCGTGAAGGAGTTCGGGACGACGGGGCCGCGTACGCCGAGGGTGCGCCGGGCATCCATCTCGCGCGCCAGGCGACGACCGATCTCCAGGGGCTGCAGACCGCTTCGGAACGTCTTGTTGAACGCCCCTTCGACCATCCGCTCGAGCCGCCGCTCGAAGCGCTGGAGTCCCATCGCGAGCGATGTTACCGGTGGGTCCCGCGCGTTCTCGGGCCACTCTCAGTGCCCGCGCGAGTGGCTGGTAGCGTAACGCGCTCACGCGCGAGTGGCGGAATTGGCAGACGCGCAGGCTTCAGGTGCCTGTGGCCGCAAGGTCGTGGGGGTTCAAGTCCCCCCTCGCGCACGCACGACGCGCTCGGATTAGTCCGGCGCGCCGGCGGGTGCGAGTGCCTCAATGAGCGCACGGTGCTGGTGATACGCGTCGAGCGCGATGAGCGCACGCGTGCGCTCATCGAAGGATGCGCCGGGGCCCGGCGCCGGTGGGGAAGAGCCCCACCCGTAGACGCTGTGCCACAGCACGGCGTCGGAGAGTTCCTGCGGCACGAGATCCAGTTTCTCGAATGGCAGCGCGAGCGCGAGTTTCTGAGCGTCGACGCCCGCGCTGGTGAGCAAGGTCGAGCCCGGCAAAGCCACCGCAGTCAAGGGAGTCGGGGGGACCGGGTTGCGCTCGTCGAGCGGCTGCTCGGGCTGGATCGCGTCGTACGCGGTGAGGTTTGGTGTGCTCGTAAACGCGTCGTACATGGGCGTCGCGAGCGAGTCGAACAGCGCCAGCGGGTGCATCCCGAGGATCAGTTCCGCGGTGCGCAACGCGCTGTATTGGTCGTAGCGAGTGTGCACGACAGCACCCTGCTTCGCGTACGGCGAGATCACGAAGGCCGGCATGCGGTGCGCGTCGAGGTGGTCGGCACCATCTTGTGAATCGTCCTCGATCACGAAGATCGCGCTGTTGTGCCAGATCGACGAATGGCTGATGAGCTGCACGAGTTGCCCGAGTGCGAGGTCGTTGTCGGCGATCAACGCTTTCGGCGTCGGCTTGCCGGGCGACGCGCCGTTCGTGTGGTCGTTCGGGAGCGTGAGGTACACGAACGACGGCACGTGGTCGGTGCCGTTCGCCACCCATTGGTTGAACCGCTGCTGGAAGTGGTCGAACCGGCTCGTCGTCGGGTCCCCGAGCTGGCCGGGATGACCGGAGTCGGTGCTGCACGCCAGCGCCGGGTATGAGCCGTCGCAGCCGAAGCGGAACGGATACCCGAAGTCTTGGTTGGCCGTCACCGCGGGAAACGTCGGTCGTCCGTCGTTGATGAGCCCGGCCGAGAACTCGCCGAAGTTGGCGAATGCAGTGCCGTCGCGCACGGCCTGGTCGAACACGAACGCGTTGGGCGGGTAGGTCTCCGGAAATTGCCCGGCCCAGTTGATGCGACCTCGGTTGGAGTAGTCGGCGTGCAGTGCTTTCTGTACGAAGTCGATCGCGTACGCGCTCGACGTGATCACGTGACCGTCGGTGCTGACTTCGCTGTCGGCGAAGAAGTGGTCGAGCAACGGGAACCGGCGCGCCAACGCGTGTGCGTTCGGCGTGACGCCGCCGGAAGGGCCGGGCTTGCCGTTGTCGCCGACGACTTCGAGGTTCGGATCACCGTTGCCACGTGGTTCGGAACCGAAGACCTGGTCGTACGTGCGGTTCTCGCGCACGACGTAGAACACGTGCTTGATCTGCGCGCTCGCGCGGTTGTGCGGTCCGACGACCGGCGTGCCCGACGGTGCGGGCTTCCAGTTGGCCGGATGGACCTGGGCGTCGGCGCGCGTCGTGAAATGACGCAGCGCGACCTTCGACGGTTGATGCAATACCCCGACGTAGCCGAGCAGCTTGTCGGGCACGTAGCTGCCGTACGGCGCGGCACCGCTGTCGGCCCAGTGCACCGCATAATCCGGATTCGGGCCTGCCCCCAGCCCCTTCGCCGCGAGCCATACGAGCCGCTTCCCGTCGGGCGTCACCGCGACCGCCGAGGGGTATGCCGCCGTCGGCAGCCGGCCAATCACACGGAACGCAGAAGCGTTCGTCAACCCGCTCGAATGCCGCGGGAGCGCAATCACGGCGACCGCGTCTTCGCCGCTGTTCGCGACGTACAACCTCGCGCCGTCGGGGCTCTCCGCCAATGCGAGCGGCGCGGTGCCGATTCCTTCCTTGCGACCGACCGATACATAGCGCACGACTTCCTGTGTCGTCGTGTCGATCACCGCGACGAGATCACGGTTCGTCACGGCGACGTAGAGCAGTGGCCGCGTCGCGTCGACGAGCAAACCTTCTGGATGTGCCTCGAGGTCGCCGCGTACGCCGCCGACGCCGATGGTCTTGACGACGGCACCGGCGACGAGATCGACGACCGAGACGGTGCCGTCGAGCTCGTTGCTCACGTAGCCGGTCTTGTTGTCGGCACCGGCGGCGACGCCGTAGGGAAACTTCCCGACTCGCACGAGCCGGGTGACGTGCGGAGTACTCACGAGGTCGACGATGGCGAGCGTGTCGGCCTGGTTCAACGCGATGAGCAATTTGGAACCATCGGGCGTGACGCTCAGCCCTTCGGGCCAACCGAGACGACCGCCTTCAGCACCTTGCGCGGTTCCCCCCGTCGTCGGCGGCAACGGGATCGGCGCGCCCTCGACGCCCTTGCCGCTCGCGGGGTCGACGGCAAACACATGCACGGCGTCGCCTCCGTCGGCCTGCGTCGGTCCGATTGGTGAGCTGTTGCCTCGAGGTTCGCCGCCGACGTACGCGGTCGCCCCATCCGGCGCGAAGACGATCCCGCCGTACGCGCCCGGCAGCGGGAGCACCTGCACGACCACACCGGTCGCGACGTCGACGACCTGGACGTCGTTGCGGCCATGACCGGAATCGACGGCCCAGTAGAAGTGCCCGTCATGCGTGAGGGCCCCGCCCGTAGGGAAGTTGCCCACCTGCGTCAGCCGGCCGGCCGGGCGCAGGTGCCGGCCGTTGGCGGTGAGGCGGAACGCGGGGCCGACCTCGCTTGGATGCGGCGCGGCCGGCGGCGCACCGCCCGTTCCGGCCGCACCGGATGCGAGCACCGCGATCGCGACGAACATCGTGAGCAACCCGTTGACCGTCTTGCGTAGCGTCACACTGCAAACGCTGTCTGAGAATGTGGCGCCGCGCAACGCCTAATCGTCAACGCGCTCGTGAACAGTGATCAGGCGGGGGCCGGAGTGTGGGTGCCGGCGCGTTTGCGCGGGCGGCGTTCGCTGCCGCGGGTGAACCAGCGGAACAACGTGATCACCACGACGGCGAGCCCCGGGATCGCGAGCGTCGCCAAGAACCACGCCGCGTGCCGGTCGGTGCCGGAAGTGAAACTGTGCACCATCGCGAGCACCCACAGGCCGTAGCTCGACAGATGGATCGCGTACCAGACCCGTCGCGGCAAACGCTTCATGAGGAGCGACGTGATCTCGACCGCGATGAGCAGGTAAAAGCCGACGATGCCGAACGCGACCGGAATCGGGTGCCAATTGGTGGCAAGGGGCACGAAGAGATCCGACAAGCCCCAGTGCGTGAAATTGTCGGCGACGAGTCCCCCGAGGTGCACCCCGACGAACGTGACGGTGAGCCCGCCCAGGTACCGGTGCAGGTCGAGCACCCACGCCGGGCGGGGGCGACGGGTGAGCCGGCTCGACAGCGCGACTCCCCACACGACCGACGACGACGCCAGCACCATGGCGGTCACGCCGCTGGCGCGAGCGACGTACCACCAGAGCTTCGGGTCGACCGTCATCGCGAGTACTCCCTCCAGCGCGACGTCTCGTACTTTCGGCCGTTCTCGGTCAGAACCACAGCCCCGAGCCCGAGTTCTTCGAGGACGGCCACGCCTTCGCCGGCGCCGGCGATGAACGCCGCCTTCGCCAGCGGCGCCGCCCACACGGCTTCCGTCGTGACGACGGTAGCGGCGATGACGTCACTCTCGGCCGGCAGCCCGGTCGCGGGATCGATCAGGTGATGGGCGAAGACATCACCGCGCTCCGTGGTCACCGCCCAGCGGCGCGCCATGCCGGTACACGTTGCGATCGCGCCGTCGCCCAAGGCGACGTTCGCGATGACGCCGTGGGGAGACCAGGGATCGTCGACGGCGATCTTCCACGCCACGCCGTCGGGCCGCGCCGTCGTGCGCACGTCGCCGCCGAGATCTACCAACACCGCGGCCGCGCCGAGAGCCAGCAATTCATTCGCGACGAGATCCGCGGCGAACCCTTTGGCGATTCCGCCGAGATCGATCGAGACGTCGTCGTGCAACACGACCCATCCGGTCGCGCGATCGATCTCCACCGACGCCCACGACGCCGGTCGCGCGGGCTGCATCGCGATCGGCCCGCGCTCGCGCAGTTCCGCGAAGTCGCGGTCGTAGCCCGCGGCGAGCAGCGCGCCGAGCACGGTCGCGTCGAACCGGCCTCCGGTGACGACGTGCGCGTTGGCGGCCGCCTCGATCAGCGCGAAGGTGAGCTGCGACGCGGGCGCGAGCTCGCCGGTCGCGTTGAGCCGGCTGAGTTCCGAATCGGCGTGGAACCGGCTCCAACGCGCGTCGAGCTCGTCGAGGATCTGGCGCGCTGCGAGCTCCCAGTGGTCGGGCGGGTCGAAGGCGATGAGGTGGGCGTCCGTGCCCGTGACCTGAAAACGTGCTTCCGCCAGCAACCCGGCCCCGTTCGTTCCGCTCGGTCGTTCGCGCTGATGATCGTCGTGGCGGTGACGATCTCACGATCTCATGAGCGTGTCTGCGCGGGTCAGAGGCGAGGGCCCTCGCGCGCGGCGAGCGTGAGTTCGTCGAACCAGTCACCGTCGGGCCAGCGTGATTCCACCAGCCACGTGGCGCCCGCCTGCTCATAGTCGGCCACGGAGTAGCCCGCCAGCCGACCGGCGACGACGTCGAACCCAGCCGGGAGTGCAACACCGCGCAGGTAATCCGCGAGCGCATCGGGCGTGAGCGGGCCACCGTCGTTCCCGATTGGTGCAATACCGTCCCAACGAAGCGCTCGGGCCAACGGGCGGCGGAACGGCTGCATCGCCGCGATCCATATCGGTGGACGGGGTTCGCGTCGCGACCGGGGGAGCAACTCGGCGTGCACGTGGAAATGCTCGCCGTCGTGATCGAAGGGCAAGCCGCGCAACAGGGCGTCGAGCACGACGAGGCCTTCGTCGAGCAGGTCGGCGCGAGCGCGGGCGTCAGTGGGTTCGCCGAACGCGCCGAACTCGTCGTCGGGTGGGAAACCGAGCCCGGCACCGAAGATCGCTCGACCTCCGCTCAGGTGATCGAGGGTGACGAGTTCCTTTGCGACCTTCCACGGCCGCCGGCGCGGCAGAGGTGTGATCAACGGCCCGAGCATCACCCGCTCCGTACGGGCGGCAATCGCGCCGAGGGTGACCCACGGATCGACGATCGGGAGCCGCATCGACCGGACCAGGTGGAGGTGATCCCAGAGGAATACCGCGTCCCAGCCGCCTGCTTCTGCGGTGACGGCAAGGTCGGCGAGATCGCGAGGCGATCCGACGGGCGGAAGGCTGAGCGCATGCTGCATCGAACCGTTATTCCACATGGGTGCGACATAGATTCGCCACTGTGAAGGTCAGAGCGCTGCTCATCGTCGCCGTGCTCGTGCTTGGCCTCGGTGGGTGCAACAACCCGACGTACAAACGCTCCACGGTCGAGCACGATCTCGTGAACGACACCGGCCTCTCCGCGTCGCAAGCGGACTGCTTCGCGGTCGGCCTCGAACGGTCGATCGGTGTCGATCGTTTGAGTGCGCGCACGGCGCCCTCTGCGCGCGACCGCGAGAAGGCCGGTGCGGCCCTCATCTTCGCAATCGTCGCGTGCAGCGGCGCGCCGTACGACCGCGCCAAGATCGAGCGTGCCCTGCAGGTGCAAGCGAAACTCAGTGCGACCTTCGCGAAGTGCCTCGCGGAAGGGGTGGAGAAACGGGTCGGCTCCGATCAACTCGCGGCGAAGGGCAACTTGAGCGGCACCGCCCAGACGAAGATCGAGGACGCGATCGTGCTCGCGACGATCGCGTGCGCTCCGCCCACACGGGCGGCGCAGATCGCCGAACTTCAGCGCACCGCCGGATTGTCGGCCGGCCAGGCGGC
>JAODBJ010000032.1 GCA_025463905.1 Actinomycetes bacterium | reverse complement strand
GTTCGCGCAAGTCGACGCCGTTCGCTGCGCAGCTCGCCGCCGAGGCGGCAGCGCGGCGCGCGATGGAGCATGGCGTGAGGCGCGTCGACGTGGTCGTGAAGGGCCCGGGTTCTGGCCGCGAAACCGCGATCCGTTCGATCCAGAACGCCGGCATCGAAGTCGTCGGCATCAAAGACGTCACCCCCATTCCGCACAACGGTTGCCGACCGCCCAAGCGGCGAAGGGTCTAATTCTCATGGCGCGTTATACGAAGGCCGTTTGCCGCCTCTGCCGGCGCGAACGGATGAAGCTGTTCCTCAAAGGCACCAAGTGCGACACGATGCGCTGCCCGATCGAGCGCCGGCCTTACCCGCCGGGCCAGCACGGTCGTGGTCGTATCCGTGAGAGCGAGTACTTGCTGCAGCTGCGCGAGAAGCAAAAGGCGCGCCGCATCTACGGGCTGCTCGAGAAGCAGTTCCGCAACCTCTACGACAAGGCCGCGCGCGAGAAGGGCATCACCGGCGAAAGCTTGCTGCGGATGCTCGAATTGCGTCTCGACAACGTCGTGTACCGGGCCGGCTTCGCGTCGAGCCGCAACCAGGCACGCCAGCTCGTGCGTCACGGCCACGTCAACGTCAACGGCAAGCGCGTCACGATTCCGTCGTACGCGATGCGCCAGGGCGAAGTCATCACGTTGCGTGACAAGGCGCGCAAGATGATCGTGGTCCGCCACAACATCGACACGCTCGACCGTGCCGTGCCGCAGTGGCTCGAAGTCGCGGTCGACGAATTCAAAGGAACCGTGCGCGACCTTCCGTTGCGCGCGCAGATCGACGTACCCGTGCGAGAGCAGCTCATCGTCGAGCTGTACTCAAAGTAAGTTTTCGAAAGCGGAGGGGCGTCCCCCATGCTCATCATCCAACGACCCGAGATCGAAGCCGGCGAGCCGGAAGGCAACCTGCAGCGCTTTTCCATCTCGCCTCTCGAGCCTGGCTTCGGCCACACGCTCGGTAACAGCCTGCGTCGCACGCTGCTCTCGTCGATCCCCGGCGCCGCCGTGACGCAGGTGCGTTTCGACGAAGCCCTGCACGAGTTCGACGTGATCAAAGGGGTGAAGGAAGACGTCACCGACGTCATCCTCAACCTCAAGGACCTCGTGCTGCGCTGCGAGTCGGAGGAAGCAGTCACCCTGCGCCTCGACAAGCGCGGTCCCGGCGAAGTGCGTGGCTCCGACATTCAGACCACGTCAGACGTCGAGATCCTCAACCCCGACATCTACCTCGCCACGGTGAACGCCAGTGGCCGCCTCGCGATGGACCTCACGGTCGAGCAGGGCCGCGGGTACTTGTCGGCCGAGCGCAACAAGCGCACCACCACGATCGGGGTCATCCCGGTCGACGCCATCTTCTCGCCGGTGCGACGGGTGACGTTCCTGGTGGAGCCGACGCGCGTCGAGCAGGCGACGAACTACGACAAGCTCTCGCTCGAGATCGAAACCGATGGTTCGATCTCGCCGCGCGACGCGCTGGCGTCGGCCGGCGACACACTGGGCAAGCTCGTCGCCCTGGTCGCCGACCTGTCGGGCGAGCGGCGTGGTCTCGAGCTCGGCGAGGTTGCCTCGCCGGCGTCGACGTCCCCCGACCTCGACCTGCCGATCGAGGAACTCGACCTGTCGGAGCGGCCGCGCAACTGCCTGAAGCGGGCGCGTGTCGACTCGATCGGTCAGCTCGTACAGAAGACCGAAGACGACCTGCTCGCAATCACGAACTTCGGCTCGAAGTCGCTCGAAGAAGTGATCCAGAAGCTTGATGAGCGCGGGCTGTCGCTGCGCGTGAAGGAGTAGTCGTGCCGGCGCCGAAGAAAGGCGCCCGTTTCGGCGGGTCGCCATCGCACAGCAGGCTCATGATGGCCAACCTCGCCGCGCACCTCATCGCGTCCGAGGGGATCACCACGACCGAAGCGAAGGCGAAGGCGCTGCGGCCCTACGTCGAGAAGCTCGTCACGAAGGCGAAGCACGGCGGAGTGCACCGCCAGCGCATCGTGGTGAGCCGCATTCACGACAAGGACATGGCGCACAAGCTCTTCGCCGAGATCGGGCCGCGCTACGCGAACCGCAACGGTGGCTATACGCGCATCCTCAAGCTCGGTCCGCGCCGGGGCGACAACGCGCCCATGGCCCGCATCGAGTTCGTCTAAAGACGAGCGGGGCGCGGGGGCTTCGCTGGCTAGCGCGGGCATGCTTCCCGCTCTCGTCCGTACGGTTCGGGCCGCTCGGGCCGCTCGGGCCCCGGCCGCGGCGCGGCGAGTTCTGCCAGTTAGCGCGGCCTTCGGATGACGTTGTTCGACGCGCGTGATGAGGGCCCCGCGAAGGTGAAGCTCGTCGTCGCGTACGACGGCACGGGCTTTCGCGGGTTCGCGCCGCAACCGTCGCATCGCACCGTCGGCGGGGTGCTCACGGCGACGATCGAGAAGGTGCTGCAGCACGACGTCGAGTTGGTGTGCGCGGGACGTACCGATGCGGGCGTGCACGCCTGGGGCCAGGTTGTGAGTTTCGAGGCCCAACCCGGCCTCGACCCGTGGCGCCTGCAGAACTCGATCAACTCGATGCTCGCGCCGGAAGTGGTGGTGCGCAGTTCGGAGCTTGTCGCGCCGTCGTTCGACGCGCGCCATTCCGCGGAGTGGCGCCAGTATCGCTACACGATCGTGAACCGGCCCGTACCCGACCCGTTCCAGGATCGGTTCTCTTGGTACGTCGCCGAGAAACTTGATCTGCGCGCGCTGCGCCTCGCGGCCGACCCCTTCATCGGTGAGCACGACTTCGCGTCGTTCTGCCGCAAGAAGGAAGGTGTCACGACGACGCGCCGCGTCGTGCGTTCACAGTGGCAGATCGAAGACGACGGGCTGTTGCGTTACGAGATCCGCGCCCACGCGTTCTGCCAACAGATGGTGCGCTCGATCGTCGGGACGCTCGTCGACGTCGGCGTGGGTCGCCGTAGACCGGGCGATGTGCTCGGCATCATTCGGGCGGGTGACCGCAACGCGGTCGGGAACATCGCACCACCGCACGGTTTGTGCCTTTGGGAGGTCGGTTATGTCTGAGCCGGAACAAGCGCCCCGATTGGAACGCGACGAACGCCCGTGGGGGAGATACGAGGTGCTCCTCGACGGCGACGACCACAAGGTCAAAGAGATCGTCGTCAATCCCGGCACGCGCCTCAGCTACCAGCAGCACGCGCGACGCGCCGAGCACTGGTTCATCGTGCGGGGCTCGGGCATGGTGACCCTCGACGGGCGCGAGGTCCAGGTCGGCCCGGGGACCGCGGTCGACATCCCGATGGGCACCCCGCACCGCATCGCGAACGTCGGCACCGACGACCTCGTCTTTGTCGAGGTGCAGCACGGCGAGTACTTCGGCGAAGACGACATCGTCCGCCTCGACGACGACTACGGCCGCGCCCCCGCCAGCTAGGCGTGCGTCGCTACGCAACAAATAGTGTTGTCTAGCGACGCACGCCCCTACTGGACGCCGAAGTAGAGGAAGCCGTAACCCTCGTCGCGGAACTTGAAGCCGGCTTCGCGCAGGGGCACGTCCCAGTCGCCCTGGCACGAGCGATCGTTCTGTTCCATGCCGTGGTCGGCGACCAGCAGGAACGCGCAGTCGTCGAAGATGCCGGCTTGTTGCGTGGCGTCGAGCACCGCGCCGACGCGGCCGTCGCTGTCGCGGATCGATGCGGCCGCCATCTCCGAGTAGGGGCCGCCTTCGTGCATCGCCGCGTCGGTGAGCGTGAAGTTGACCCACATGAACGTCGGGGCCACCGGGTAGCTGACGTCGCGGTAGTGCCCGGACAGGATCCCGAGCGCCTGTTCGACGCACATGTGGTCGACCACCGACGACCAGGAGTAGTCCTTCGAAGGGCGCACGAAGCGCTCCGTCACGAACGGCAGGCCGTCGGGTGCGGCGGGTAGCGGCGGTACGTCGCCGCGACGCATGAAGTCGAAGGTGGAGTAGTCGGCGCGGGTGTCGCACGGCTCGTTGACCGAAACGCTGAACGCGTCGGGCCACGTGCGGTGCACGACGTCGTGGATCGTGTCGACGTTCGGGCCGAGGAGCGCCATCGCGTTCGGCCACGTGGCCGGCGAGTTCGTGATCACCTGCTTCCCGCTCGCGCGGTCGTACCACGCGTTGTGCAGGATCCCGTGATGCCCCGGCAGCGCCGACGTGATGATCGACGTGTGGTTGGCGAGCGTCACGGTTGGTAGTCCCGCCATCGCGCCGTGCGCGTAGGCAGTGCCCATCTCCATCAGGCGGGCGACGTTCGGCGCCTCGCCGGACGCGGCCATCTGGTAGAGGACGTTCGGGTTCGTGCCGTCGAAGAGGAAACCGATCACGTGGCGCGGGCGGCCGTCGGTGATGTCGATCACGTCGTCGCGAACCACACCGTCTTGCACGCCGAAGTAACGGCCGTCGTCGTCGAGCGGCGCGGCGCCGAGCAACGCGGCGATGGTGGGCGCGACGTCGACAAGGCGGCCCGATCGTGGTACCAACCCGTCGCGGCGCACACCCTTGCCGGCGATCACGAACGGCGCCCGGGCCTGCACCACGCCGATCGAGCCGTGCTCACCGAGGTGGCCGCCCTGGTCTTCCCAGTTATGCGCGGCCGAGTGGATCACACACAGGTCGGGGGCCGAGGGGGAGTCGTAGAGCTGCGCGATCTGCTCGAAGGCGTACGGGTAGGCGTTCGCCGAGCGGTGGGGGTAGGGAAGCGCCTGTTCGGCGGCCAAGGGGGTGAACTTGTCGGTCGACTGGTCGGCCAGCGGGTTCGCGCCTTCGACCGCGAGCACTTCGAACGTGCCCCGCTCGTCGTCGCGCTGGAAGCGCACCCGACCGTCGTGAGTGAGGGCTTCGTAGGCGCCGTCACGGCGGGTGAGCACCATGTCGACGATGGGATCGAGGGAGGCGTCGAGGAGCACCTCGAGCGCGGCGTCGACGACCTCGGCGTCCTCGGCGCGAACTTCGTGACCAGGAAGAACGGTTTCGCGGGGCACGGACGCGGAGACTACGCCAGCATGGGGGCGGCGCGGCGGGGGGTGGGCCGGGATGCGGCGGGGTGCAGGCCTGCGACGGGTTGGGCCGGGGCGCTCCGATTGGCTACTGTGGCCGGTCGCGTCCGGCACCTCTACGCGCCTGCGACGCCAGCCTCCCGAGCGAGACCGAGCCAGGAACCTACCGTGCGTACCTACACGCCCAAAGCATCCGAGATCACCCACGACTGGCACGTCATCGATGCCGACGGTGCGGTGCTCGGACGTCTCGCCACCGAGATCGCCACGCTGCTGCGCGGCAAGCACAAGCCGATCTTCGCGCCGCACATCGACACCGGCGACCACGTGATCGTCGTGAACGCGTCGAAGATTGCGGTGTCGCCCCGCAAGGGCCACGACAAGATCTACTACCGCCACTCCCAGTACCCGGGTGGTCTGAGTTCCGAGCGTCTCGAAGACTTGCTGGCTCGCAACCCGGAACGGGTCGTGAAGCTCGCGGTCCGCCGCATGCTTCCGAAGGGCCCGCTCGGCCGGCGCCAACTCAAGAAGTTGAAAGTGCACGGCGGCCCCTCGCACCCGCATCAGGCGCAGCAGCCGAAGGTGCGCCCCTTGCCGGCCCGCTCCATCGCCCGCACCGCCTGATTTCGCCATCACCTGAAAGACACGTTCGTGCAAGACGCTTTCGTGAAAGACACCGAAGGACGTACGCAGTGCCCAAGCCTTTGATCCAGACCACCGGTCGTCGCAAGGAAGCGGTGGCGCGCGTGCGGTTGCGCCCCGGCACCGGGAAGGTCGTGGTGAACGGGCGTCCCATGGAGCAGTACTTCCCGATCCTCACGCATCGCGTCGTCGCAACGGAGGCGTTGCGCCTCACCCAGACCGAAGAGGTCTACGACGTCGACGCGACGCTCGACGGCGGTGGCACCTCGGGACAGGCCGGCGCAGTCCGACTCGGTATCGCCCGCGCACTCGTTGCGCTCGATCCCGAGTCGCGCGGTGTGCTGAAGAAGGCCGGGCTTCTCACGCGTGACGCGCGCGAGAAGGAGCGCCGCAAGTACGGCCTCAAGAAGGCGCGCAAGGCGCCGCAGTACTCGAAGCGGTAGTTCGCCGGCGCGCATGTCGCTGCGGTTCGGCACCGACGGTGTCCGCGGCGACGCGGACGCCGATCTCACCTCGCCCCTCGTCGCCGCGCTGGGTCGCGCCGCGGCGCGGGTGCTCGGCAACGGCACGTCGATCCTGGTTGGTCGCGACACGCGTGAGTCCGGCCCGCGGATCGAGGCCGACCTCTGCGCGGGGATGGCCGCGGAGGGAGCCGAGGTGACGCGGCTCGGCGTGTTGCCCACGCCGGCCCTCGCCTACATCGCCGGAGTCGACGGCGCACCGGCCGCCATGATCTCGGC
>JAODBJ010000007.1 GCA_025463905.1 Actinomycetes bacterium | reverse complement strand
GACGAACGGGGCGTCTTCAGCGACATCTGGGCATCGGGCATCATGCGTCGCGCCGCGCTCGCGGCCGGTCGCCGGGTCGAGGACAACGGCCGCGTCCACGACGCGGAGCACTTCGTCGACGCCGGCTTCAACGAGATGTGCTCGCTGGTGACCGGCGCGGGTGGCCCGTCCGCCGACGAGCTCGCGCAGCGCTTCGCGGAACGCAACTCGCGCACGGCCAAGGACGCACCGGCGTCGCTCGGGCCGCCGGCACCTCCGCCTCCCGACCCGTCGGGACTCCCGCCGGGCGTCGCCAGGGTCATGCACGCGACGGGCATCGCGCTGGGCGAGCTGTTCGGCAGCTCGGAGGCGCCGCACGACGAGAACCTGCTGCGCGGTCTCGCCGCCAGTGGCGGTGTATACGAAGGGCCGGCGCGGCGCGTCTCGGGCCCGTCGGAGTTCGATCGCATCGTGCAGGGCGACGTGCTCGTCACCGAGTCGACAACCGAGGCGTTCAACATCCTGCTGCCGTTGCTCGGCGCGATCGTCACCGATAGCGGTGGTCTGCTCTCGCACTCGGCGATCGTGGCGCGCGAGTACGGCATCCACGGAGTGGTCGGGACGCGTGACGCGACCGACCACATTGCCGACGGCAAGCGCGTGCGAGTGGACGGCGATGCCGGTGAAGTGACGGTCTACGTATGAGCAGCCACGCGTGAGTGAGGTCGTCGGGCTCGCTGACGCGCAAGAGGACTCGCGCTTCGGCGCGAAGGCAACCGGGTTGGGAGCAGCGGTGCGCAACGGGCTGCCGATCCCGCCCGGTATCGCGCTGTCGGGTTCGTTTGTCGACGAGGTGGCCGTGGGGAACGAGCTCGCGATCGAACTGCTCGTGACCGCGGCCCAGTCGCTGGTGGGGCCACTCGCGGTGCGTTCGTCGGCGGCCGACGAGGACGGCGCGGACGCAAGCTTCGCCGGCCAACACCTCACCCTGCTCAACGTGCCGTCGGTCGACGACCTGAGCGCGGCGGTTCGGGAGATCTGGTGGTCGGCGAACTCCGACTCGGCGATCACCTACCGCCAGCGCGTGGGTCTCTTCGCGCGCCCGAGCATCGGTGTCGTCGTCCAGTCGCTACTCGATCCTGATGTCGCCGGAGTGATGTTCACGCAGAACCCGATCAACAAGGCCGACGAACGGCTGATCGAGGCGAGCTGGGGGCTCGGCGAGGTCGTCGTCGCCGGCCGCGTGATTCCCGACAGCTTCCGCATGGACCGCGCCGGCACGGTGCTCGAGCGCACACCCGGCGTCAAGAAGATCGCGATCCGCGCCGCCGCCGACGGCGGCACCGTCGAGGAGACCGTCGCGCCCGAGCTCGTCGAGCAGCTATGCCTCGACGACGGTCAGCTTGCGCAACTCAGCGCGCTCGCCGAACAGTGCGATGAGGTGTACGGCCCGGCGCGCGATATCGAGTGGGCCTTCGCGGGCGGGCAGTTGTACCTGCTCCAATGCCGCGCAGTGACGCGGGCGGGATCGTCATCGCGGCCGACGACGCCCCCAGTTGGGAGCGAGCAGGTCGAGGCGATCGAGCGCGTGCCGTTCTTCGCCAACATGAGCCCGCGCGACGTCGAAGGGATCGCTGCGCTGTTCAAGGAACGTCGTTTCGCCGCGGGCGAGACGGTCACCAAGGAAGGCGCGGGCGGCGCGGCCTTCTTCGTGATCGAGTCGGGCGAGGCGAGCGTCTCGGTCGGTGGCCGGGTACGAGCGAAGCTGACGAAGGGCGACTACTTCGGCGAGATCGCCCTCATCGACGAAGGCGCACGATCGGCGACGATCACCGCGAGCAGCGAGCTTGTTTGCTACGGGCTGACGTACTGGGAGTTCCGACCGCTCGTGCAGCAGAACGCAACCATCGCGTGGAACCTGCTCCAGACGCTGGCGAAGCGGCTGCGTACCGCGCAAGACGACCAGCCGGCGTAGCGCGGACGCCGGGCTCGTCGCGCTGGAAAGAGCCGGCGCGAAGTTCGAGTACGGCGTCATCGTCGAATGACCCGACGAATCAACAAACGGTGACGTTCACGCCACATGACACGCGGATCCGCAGGGCCGTGACTCTTCCTCTCGAGGCGTGCGGCAATTCCCCTGATCGTCAGTGCGGTGGCGCGACGGGTAGTTGCACCGTGACGCAAAGCCCGCCGGTGGGCCGGGAGGTGAGGGTGACGGTTCCGTCGTGTGCTTCGGAGATGCTCTTGACGATTGCCAGGCCGAGGCCGACGCCTTCGTTGTCGGTGCGTATGCGTTCGGTGCCGCGAAGAAACGGCTCGACAAGCGTGGAAACCAATTCTGGGCTGAGCTTCTCGCCGGTGTTCTCGACGGTGAGCACCACACCCGTGGGGTGAACGCTGCTCGTGACCCACACGGTGCCGTGTTCAGGCAGATTGTGGACGATCGCGTTGTGCACGAGGTTCGTGGTCATCTGCAGCAGGAGCGCGTGTGAGCCGATGGCGGGGGTCATGTCGCCGGAGGTTTCGATGGTGACGCCGCGTTTTTCTGCGAA
>JAODBJ010000006.1 GCA_025463905.1 Actinomycetes bacterium | reverse complement strand
GATACTTCACAGGTTGGTTATTTAACAGAGTGACTACATATAGTCAAGGAGGCATCGAGACATGTGTCCGGCCCCGCGTCGTCACAGGCCGCCATCGGTTACCAGCATTCGACGCGCGTGGCGCGCGAGGACGCGCGCGAGTGGTGAATCGGCGGCCTGACATGGGGAAACGCCGCCCCAGCGGAGTGGGGTGCGTCTTGATCCTCCTCGGGCGGCTTTCGGCCGGCGGCGGCAGGCCCAAGTGGTGAACGCGGCTTGCCGTCGAGCTTGTCCTTCACGCGTCCCAATCCCAGCTTGCCGGCGACCTGTGCGACTGAGTTCCGCGTTCAGGCTCTGCCAGTTGCGCTTAGCGCAACCGGCAAGTCTGTGACGTTCTTGAGGACGGTTTTCGCGGCTCACATCACGATGTGGCGATAAGCGTGGTTGCGTCGCGCTGAGGTCGAGTCTCGCGAAGTCGGTGTCGCGGTTGAGGCGGTGATCGCGCCATTTATCGGCGTGGACGAAGTTACGCCGATGCTGTTGACGATCCCTGAGGCCGCGGGTGTGCTTCGGGTCGGGCGCAGCACGCTTTACGAGCTCGTCGGCCGCGGTGAGATCGAGGTCGTGCACATCGGTCGTGCGGTGCGACGCGTTGCATGCGTTCGTCGAAGGTTGTCGCACCCCTCGCGTATCGTGACCCTGCCCGCGAGGGCCGTCACTTCCCCCTCTACGGCGTCGCGCTGAGGGGAGTGTTGTGGCGTCGATCAATCGCCGCGTGACGGCCGCCGGCGAAGCCCGCTACGACGTACGGGTCCGCGTTGGCGGCCGTGTTGCGACGAAGACGTTCAAGCGACGGCAGGATGCCGACCGTTGGGCTCGCTTGTTCGAAGCCGACCGAGTCCTCGGCGCGGCCGTCGACCCACGCGCGGGCGCCGAGCGGCTTGAGCAGTACGCAGCCCGCTGGCTGAAGGGCCGCGACCTCCGGCCTCGCACGACGGAGCTCTACGCCGACCTGCTTGCTCGGTACATCTTTCCCTCGCTCGGTTCGCTCGCGCTCACGAAGCTCGCACCAGAAGCGATCAGGCTCTGGTACAGCGACCTCTCCCGCCGAGTGAGCCCGCTCCAGGCGGCGAAGTCGTACCGGCTGCTGCGGTCCGTCCTCAACACTGCCGTCGACGACGGTCTGCTGATCCGCAACCCGTGCCGGATCGCCGGCGCGGGCCAGGAGCGCTCCGCCGAGCGACCGCTGGTCACTCCCGAACAGGTGCTCGCATTGGCCGATGTGATCGAGCCGCGGTATCGCGCCCTCGTCGTGCTCGCCGCGACGGGTGGGCTCCGGCTCGGTGAGCTGCTCGCGTTACGACGCGGCGACGTGGACCTCGCTCAGGGGTCTGTACAGATCTCTGTTCAGGCCGTCCAGCTGCGTGACGGCACCCGCCTCACGACGCCGCCGAAGACTCACGCGGGCATTCGAGCGGTCGCGCTGCCCACCATCGCGACGGACGCACTCGCTGAGCACGTCGAGCGCTTCGTCGCGCCTTCGCCGAGCGCGTTGTTGTTCACCGGGCCGGGTGGCGGACCACTCCGACGGGCGACGCTCTACAAGTCGTTCTGGCGCGCCCGCCAGGACGTCGGTCTGCCGGACGCCACGATCCACGACCTGCGCCACGCGGGCGCCACGCTCGCGGCGTGGACCGGTGCGTCGACGAAAGAGTTGATGGCGCGGCTCGGGCACGCGTCGCCTCGCGCTGCGCTTCGCTACCAACACGCGGCTGCCACTCGAGACGTCGAGATCGCTCGCCGGCTCGACCTCGTGTTCTCTGCCGCGCGCGAGGCACGCGCGATGGAGCCGGACGCGTACGAGGCCCACGCCGACGAAAACCTGCCGGACCTGGGCCTCTGAGGAGAGCGGGTGACGAGAATCGAACTCGCGTTCTCAGCTTGGGAAGCTGATGTTCTGCCGCTGAACTACACCCGCGAACGGGCCGCGACGCTACCAAATGACCCTCGCGCGAATGCCGGGTGCGGTTGCGTAGGCTCGCCGCATGATCCTGTCGGACGCCTCGATTCGTAAGGCACTAGCCGAGGGGCGTGTCGTGATCGACCCCCTCATGGACGACGCGGTGCAACCGTCGTCGGTCGACCTACGCGTCGATCGTTACTTTCGCGTCTTCCGCAACGACACCACGCCGTTCATCGACCCGAAGCTTCCGCAGGAAGATCTCACCGAGCTCGTAGAGGTGGGCGACGAAGGCGCGTTCATTCTCCACCCGGGCGAGTTCGTGCTCGGGTCCACGTTGGAGCGCGTCGCGCTTCCCGACGACATCGTCGCCAGACTCGAGGGGAAAAGTTCTTTAGGGAGGCTGGGTCTCCTCATCCACTCCACCGCGGGGTTCGTCGACGCGGGATGGGACGGTCATCTCACGCTCGAACTGTCGAACGTCGCGAATCTTCCGATCGCGATCTACCCGAAGATGAAGATCGGTCAGATCTCGTTCTTGCAGATGACGACGGCCGCCGACAACCCATACGGCAGCGACAAGACCGGCTCGAAGTACCAGGGCCAGCGGGGCCCCACACCGAGCCGGTACTACCTCAACTTCGAGAAGTGAACGCCGCGTACGCGGCGGCGCACGACCCCACTGCGGTCATCCCGCGCCGCGTGCTCGCCTATGCGATCGACGTGGCCATCACCGCCGTCGTGTTCGTCGCGCTCGCGGGCGCGCTCTCGACCGGATACGACAAGCACGGCGGCTTCGTCGACCTCAGCGGCGTGCACGTGTGCGACGCCCTCAAGCAGCGTTCCGGCGTGCAGTTCTGTTTCGAGAACAAGAGCACGGCGTACACGCTCACGCCCGGCGGTGCCGCACTCGCGTTCGGGGTGCCCGCGCTCGTGAGCCTCCTGAATCTCGTGGTGCTCCAAGGTGTGACCGGTGCGAGCGTCGGCAAGCGCATCACCGGGCTCCGGGTCATCGACGCCGACGGCAACTTCGGCGGCATCGGGCGCGCGTTCATCCGGTGGCTGCTGTTGGTCGTCGACGGCGTGTTCGTTGTTGTCGGTCTCGTCGTGACCTTGGTGACGCATCCGCATCGCCGGATCGGCGACTTCGCAGCCGGCACCTACGTCGTGGGTGCCCCCGACGTCGGCCACCGGGTCGGCGAAGCCGTTGAGCCACCCCCCACCTACGACCGGCCCGCCGCCGCGGTCACTGCGCCGACGCAGACGCCCACGCCTACACCGTCGACGCCGGTGTGGGACGCGGTGCGCGGCGCGTGGGTGTCGTACGACCCCGGCCGCGGGGCATGGCTCCGTTACGACGACGCCAACGGCGAGTGGCACTTGCTCTAACGCGGGAACGCCGCCCGGTCAGAGACCAGGTTGGAAGGTGCCACCCGCGGGCGCAGGAAGTGAAGCCTCGGACTCGAGCGCTTCCCAGAGGATCTCGGCGATGTCTTGCACCTTCACCTCTTCTTCCTTGCCCTTTTCCTTCACGCCGTCGTCCATCATCACGTAGCAGAAGGGGCACGCGACCGCGATACGCGTCGCGCCGGTTGCCAGCGCCTCTTCGCTCCGCTCGGTGTTGACCTTCTTGCCGATGCTCTCTTCCATCCACATGCGCGCGCCGCCGGCGCCGCAGCAGAAACCGCGTGTGCCGTTGCGCGGCATCTCGACGACGTCGATACCGCCGAGCGCACCGATCACCTTCCGCGGCGCGAGGTACACGTCGTTGTGACGGCCGAGGTAACAGGAGTCGTGGTACGTGACCCGTTCCTCCATCGAGGCACCGGCAAGGTCCAACGTGCCGTCGGCCACGAGCTTGGCGAGCAACTCGCTGTGGTGCACCACTTCGTACTGTCCGCCGTACTGCGGGTACTCGTTCTTCAAGGTGTTGAAGCAGTGGGGGCACTGCGTGATGATCTTCTTGACGCCCATGCCGTTCAGCGTCTCGATGTTCTGCAGCGCGAGCATCTGGAAGATGTACTCGTTGCCGGAACGTCGGGCCGGGTCGCCGGTGCACAACTCGCTCGGGCCGAGAATCGCGAAGTCGAGCCCGGCGCGTTGCAACAACTTTGCCATCGCGCGGCTGGTCTTCTTGTTGCGGTCGTCGAAGCTGCCCGCGCAACCGACCCAGTAGAGGTACTCGTGGTCGAGCGCGCCGGAGCCGTCGACGATGTCGACCCCTTCGAGCGACGCGGCCCAGTCGGCTCGTTCGCCCTGGTTCATCCCGTACGGGTTCGATGCGTTTTCCATCGACCGGAACGTGTTGCCGAGCTCGGTCGGGAAGTCGCTCTCCATGAGGGTCTTGTACCGGCGCATGTCGAGAATCTTGTCGAGGATTTCGATGTTGACCGGGCAGATCTCGTCGCACGCTTTACAACTGGTGCACGCGAACAGTTCTTCGTTGGTGATGCGTTCGAACACATTGTCGGCGCTGATCGTGATGTCCGGCACCACACCGACGGGCGGCGACACAACCGGGTCGCCCGTCGCGGCCATCACCTCGCCGACCTTCAACACGATCTCGCGCGGGTCGAGTGGCTTGCCGGTGTTTTGCGCCGGGCACACCGACGTGCAACGACCGCACACCGTGCATGCGTCCGTGTCGAGGAGCTGCTTCCACGTGAAGTCTTCGATCGTCGACGCGCCGAACGTGTCGAGCTCGGTCTCCATCAAGTTCGGCATGTAGCGCATCGCGCCCTTGGGCCGCTCTCGGTCGCGCAGATACATGTTGATGGGAGACGTCACCATGTGGCGCAACTTCGTGGTGGGCAGGATCGCGAGGAACACGAGGAATGCGAGGAAGTGCACGCCCCACAGCCACCGGTGCCCGTCACGTAACGCGCCGGCCGACCAGGAGTTGACGAGTGACGACAGCGGGTAGCCGACGAACGACCACTTCTCGAACGCGGGCCGGCCGACGAGCGCGATGCGCAGCGCTTCGGTGAAGAAGCCGGTGAGCCCGATGGTGAAGAACGTGGCGAGGATCACCGCGTCTTCCGGCTTGGTCTTGATGCGGATTCGGTAGGGGCGCTGCACGTAACGGCGCCCGATCGCCCACACCACACCGATGAGGAAGAACACGCCCGCGAGGTCGGCGCCCATCGCGTAGCCCTCGTACGTGCGGCCGTGCAGGAACTTCCACGACCCGGGCAGCTGGTGGTCGATCTCGAGGATCGTGGTCGCAATGAACAGTGCGATGAACCCGAAGTAGAGGAAGGCGTGCATCAAGCCGGCCGCGGGATCGCGCAACAGCGTCTGCATGTACACGCCGGCCCGGAAGTCTTCGACGCGCTTCTTGACGTTGCGCTTCGTCGTGCGCCGGTCGTCGGGGCCGCCCCGCTCGTAGTTGCGCACGCGTAGCGACGCGAGCCACGCGGTGATGAAGAGCATCGTCGACACCGCGGCGTAGAACGCCACCTTCACTGCGGTCGGTATGTCGCCGAACACGACGCGCTCGACCGACGACTTGTGCTCCCAGTGCGTGATCGAGGGAATGATCCCCGATGCGAGCGCACCGATCGCGATCAGGAACCCGATGATCAGGACAAGCTGATTTGGCTTGGGTCGCGGCACGATTTCGAATCTACAACGGCTTCGGCCCTAGCTCCCGCACGACGCTTCTGGGTGCTCCCGCACGACGCTTCCGGGTGCTCGAGGCCGTCTGGCACTACGACCGGGACACGCACTAAGCGCGGGGCGTACTACTGCACGGTTTTGCTGTCGGCGTCGCGCAGGCGCGCCGCCATGCCGGCGAGGAGCTTGCGAGCGAAGCCCGGCACCTCGTCGACGATGCCCGCGAACTCGCGCTGACCCAGCACCACGAGTTCCATCGGCGTCTCGGCGATCACCGTCGCGTTGCGGGGCGCCTTGTCGAGCAGGGCGAGCTCACCGAACGCGCTTCCGGGCCCGAGCGTGGCCACCCGCTTGCCGTGGCGCGTCACGCGGGCGTTGCCGTCGAGGATCACGAAGAACTCGTGGCCGGTCTCGCCTTCGTTGACGAGCACTTTGCCGGCGGGAACCCGCACGTCTTCGGCGCGCCGGGCCACGAGTTGCAGGTCGCGTTTCGAACACGCCGAGAACATCGGGACTTGTTGCAGATGTTGGATGAAAGCGTCGTTGCGCGCCATGGGCGGGAAATCTAACGACCGGTCAGCGAAACGTCACGCGGAGGGAAGGGACCGGGCGAATTGTCCGGTATTGGGCACCGAATCCGGGAATTGACAACGACGCGCTCAAGTTAAACTCTCTCGAACGACTCAAGAAGTCGCACAGAGGTCGAAGAGACCGTACCCAGTATCCACTCTGATTCCATTTGGAGGAACCCCCATGGCGAAGGCCGTCGGCATCGACCTCGGCACCACCAACTCCGTTGTCGCGGTGCTGGAGGCCGGGGAGCCAACCGTCATCCCCAACTCTGAGGGCAGCCGCACGACGCCCTCGGTCGTCGCATTCTCGAAGACCGGCGAAGTCCTCGTCGGTGAAGTCGCGAAGCGTCAGGCCATCACCAACCCCGATCGCACGATCCGCTCGGTCAAGCGCCACATGGGCACCAACTGGTCCATCGCGATCGACGGGAAGAACTACACGTCGCAAGAGATCAGCGCGCGCGTGCTGCAGAAGCTGAAGCGCGACGCGGAGGCCTACCTCGGCGAGACCGTGAGCCAGGCCGTGATCACCGTGCCCGCGTACTTCGACGACGCGCAGCGGCAAGCAACGAAGGAAGCCGGCGACATTGCCGGCCTCGAAGTGCTGCGCATCATCAACGAGCCCACCGCGGCCGCACTCGCGTACGGGCTCGACAAGGAAGGCAAAGACCAGACGATCCTGGTGTTCGACCTCGGTGGCGGCACGTTCGACGTGTCGGTGCTCGAGATCGGCGACGGCGTGTTCGAAGTGAAGAGCACGTCGGGCAACACGCACCTCGGTGGCGACGACTGGGACCAGCGCGTCATCGACTGGCTCGTGTCGGAATTCAAGAACAACCACGGCGTCGACCTCGGCAACGACAAGATGGCGTTGCAGCGCCTGAAGGAAGCGGCGGAGAAGGCGAAGATCGAACTCTCCACGTTGCAGGAGACCACGATCAACCTGCCGTTCATCACGGCAACCAACGAAGGCCCGTTGCACCTCGAGTTGTCGCTCACTCGCTCGAAGTTCCAAGAGCTCACCGCCGACTTGCTGAAGTCGTGCCGGGGCCCGGTGGAGCAGGCGATCCGCGACGCGGGCATGCCGAAGGAGCAGATCGAGCACATCATCCTCGTCGGTGGTTCCACGCGTATGCCGGCGGTCGCCGACCTCGTGCGCGAGCTCACCGGTAAGGAAGCTCACAAGGGTGTGAACCCCGACGAAGCCGTCGCGATGGGCGCTTCGATCCAGGCGGGCGTGCTCAAAGGCGAAGTGAAGGACATCCTCCTTCTCGACGTCACGCCGCTGTCGCTCGGTATCGAGACCAAGGGTCAGATCATGACCAAGCTCATCGAGCGCAACACCACGATCCCGACGCGTCGTTCGGAGATCTTCACGACCGCCGACGACAACCAGCCTTCGGTCGAGATCAAAGTGCTGCAAGGCGAGAGCGACATGGCGTACCGCAACAAGTCACTCGGTACGTTCCAACTCACCGGCCTACCGCCCGCGCCGCGTGGCGTCCCGCAGATCGAGGTGTCATTCGACATCGACGCGAACGGGATCGTCAATGTGTCGGCGAAAGACCTCGGCACGAGCAAGGAACAGTCGATGACGATCACCGGCGGCACCGCGCTCGGCCGTGACGACATCGACCGGATGGTGCGCGAAGCGGAAGTGCACGCGGACGAAGACCGTCAGCGTCGCGACGAAGCGGAAGTGCGCAACAACGCGGACTCGCTCGTCTACCAAACCGAGCAGTTGCTGCGTGAGCAGGGCGAGAAGGTATCGGCCGACGAGCGTCAGAAGATCGAAGACGCCGTGAAGACGTTGAAGGACGCACTGGCCGGCGCCGACATCGAAGCCGTGAAGAGCGCACACGACGGCTTGATGCAAGCAAGCCAGGAGTTCGCGCAGCGGCTGTACCAGTCGGCGCAGGCGCAGCAGGCTGCCGGCGGTGCCACCGCGGGCGGCGACGCAAATGGCAACGCGCCGTCGGACGAGGAAGTGGCCGACGCCGAAATCGTCGACGACGAGCGCAGCGCGTAAGGCAATGGCCGACCAACACGAAGCGGAGCTGGGCCCTGAACCTCAGGGCCCGGCCACCGCGGAAGACGAAGAAGCACAGATCGAGGCTGATTTGGCCGCTCTATTGAGGGAACGCGACGACGCGCTCGACGTCGCCCGTCGTCTACAAGCGGACTTTGAGAACTACCGCAAGCGGGTGTTGCGCGAGCAGACGACGCTCGTCGAGCGCTCGACCGTCGGGCTCGTGGAAGCGCTGCTGCCGGTGCTCGACAGTTTCGAGTTGGCGGTGGTCAACCTCGATGGCTCCGATGTCGATCTCGACAAGGTGCGCAAGGGTGTCGAGCTGGTGTTCGCCGAGTTCCTCTCGGTGCTGGAGAAGAACGGCCTCGAACGCATCGAGAGCCAAGGTGTCGCGTTCGATCCGAACGAGCACGAAGCCGTGATGCAAGACGGCGGCGACGGTGAACCGGTCGTCGGCGACGTGTTGCGCACCGGTTGGAAGTTGAAGGGACGTGTGTTGCGGCCCGCGATGGTCAAGGTCGTGCGCTCGTCCGAAGAGGGAACTGAAGTAGGAACGGAGTAACGGTTGGCGCCTCAGCGCGAGTGGTTCGAGAAGGACTACTACTCGGTTCTCGGCGTGTCGAAGGACGCGACGGAGAAGGAGATCTCGCGCGCCTACAAGAAGCTCGCCAAGCAGCACCACCCCGACGCCAACCCGGGGAACGCGAGTGCCGAGGATCACTTCAAGGATGTGTCGGCCGCGTACGACGTGCTCGGCGACAAAGACAAGAAGACCGAGTACGACGAAGTGCGCCGGATGGTCGCGGCGGGGGTCGGTCCCGGCGGCGCGTCGCCTGGTGGCGGCGCCTTCAACTTCGACTTCGGCGATTTCCAGGGCGACGGTGCGGGCGGCAGCGGCGTGTTCTCCGACCTGCTCGGTGGCCTGTTCGGTTCGCGTGGCGGTGGCGGTGCGCGCGGGCGAGGCCGGCGTCCTACGGGTCCGCAACGAGGCCAGGACCTCGAGACCGAGTTGCACCTGAGCTTCGGCGACGCGGTGCGCGGCGTCACGAGCACCGTTCGGTTCCGAGCCGACGCGGTGTGCGACACGTGCCACGGCAACGGTGCGCGTCCGGGTACCCAACCCGAGATGTGCCCCGAGTGCAAAGGCACCGGCGCGATCGCGGTCGACCAGGGACCGTTCTCCTTTTCGCAGGTCTGCCCGCGTTGCGGCGGACGCGGGCAAGTCGTCGCGAACCCGTGCCCCACGTGCCAGGGCCGTGGCGTCGAGATGCGCGCCCGTGAAGTGAAAGTGCGCGTCCCAACCGGCGTCGACGACGGCCAGCGCATCCGCGTCAAAGGTCGCGGCGCCGCGGGAGCGAACGGCGGGCCGTCCGGCGACCTCTA
>JAODBJ010000343.1 GCA_025463905.1 Actinomycetes bacterium | reverse complement strand
TGCTCCATCTCGACACCATCGGGCGCCTGCGCGCCGTGTGCGACGACGCTCGCCGTTCGGGCGGGAGCGTCGGCCTCGTACCAACGATGGGCTTCCTCCACGAGGGCCATCGCTCGCTGATTCGCGCTGCCCGCGCTGCGACTGACCTGGTGGTGGTCACGATCTTCGTCAACCCGTTGCAGTTCGGGCCCACCGAAGACCTGGAGCGTTATCCGCGCGATCTTGCCGCCGACACTGCCGCATGCGAAGCCGACGGCGTCGATGCGGTGTTCGCCCCGAGCGTCGACGAGATGTACCCGCGCCCGTCGCTCACGACCGTTTCCGTCGCCGGGCTCACCGACGTGATGTGTGGCCTGGCCCGGCCCACCCACTTCGACGGTGTCACCACCGTGGTCACGAAACTGTTCTCGATCGTGGGACCGTGCCGAGCGTTCTTCGGGCGCAAGGACGCGCAACAACTCGCCGTCGTCACCCGCATGGCCCAGGACCTTGACCTCCCGGTGGACGTGGTGGGGTGTCCGCTCGTACGCGAATCCGACGGTCTCGCGATGTCGAGCCGGAACGCGTACCTGTCGGGCGACGAGCGCCGTGCCGCGCTCGTGTTGTCGAAAGGCTTGCGGGCGGCCGCCGGCGCGGTGGTGGCCGGAGAGCGCCGAGCCGCAGCGGTGCGCTCGATCGTGGTCGAAACGGTCGCGAGCGAACGTCTCGTAGACCTCGAGTATGCGGACGTGCGCGATGCCGCGGACCTCGCGACGCTCGACGAGATCACAACCGGCAAGGTTCTCGTCGCGGTCGCGGCGCGGGTGGGCAACACCCGTTTGATCGACAACGTCACCTTCCTGATCGATGGCCGCGGCGTCCAGGTCGACGCCGGCGTGATCGCAACCCCCAAGGAGCCCGCGTGAACCGCACCATGATGAAGTCGAAGATCCACCGCGCCACGGTCACGGGCGCGTGCCTGGACTACGTCGGTTCGATCACGCTCGATCCGGACCTGATGGCGCTGGCGGACCTGCGCGAATTCGAGCAGGTGCACGTGCTCGATATCGACAACGGCGCCCGGTTCGAGACGTACGCAATGGCGGGTCGCGCCGGGGACGTGATCCTGAACGGTGCGGCGGCGAGGCTGGTACAGCCGGGTGACCGCGTGATCGTGATCACGTACGGCTCGTACGACGAGCAGGAAATGGAGTCGTACGAGCCGCGGATCGTGCACGTCGACGAGCGCAATCGCGTCATTGCCGAGCACGAGGCGATCGAACGGGTCGGCAGCAACGTCGTTTACGTTCGGCAGGCCGCCGCGGGTAGCTCGTAGGCTCGACGTTCGATGTTCGATCTTCTGGTGCTCGGCAGCGGCGTGGCCGGCTTGACGACCGCGCTGCATGCCGCCCGCCGGGGGATGTCCGTCCTCGTCGTCACGAAGGGTGAGCTGTCGCACAGCGCCACGCGCTACGCCCAAGGTGGCGTGGCGGCCGCGCTCGCGTCGCCCGACTCACCCGAATTGCATCTCGCCGACACCCTCGTCGCCGGTGCGGGTCTGTGCGACGGCGAAGCGGTGCGCATCCTCGTGAACGAAGGGCCCGCGCGGGTCCGGGAACTCGCCGCCCTCGGCGCGACGTTCGACACCGATCTCGACGACGACGGCGTCTCGCAACTCCTGCTGGCGCGCGAAGGGGGCCACTCGCTCGCCCGGGTCGTGCATGCGGGTGGTGACCAAACCGGTGCAGAGATCGAACGGGCGCTGGTGGACGCGCTGCACCGAGCCGACGTCGAGGTACGCGAAGGTTGGTTCGCGCTCGAGTTGCTCGTGGAACGCGACCGGTGCGCCGGTGTGCTCGCCATCGACCCATCCGGCGAGCCCCACTATGTGCGAGCGCTCGACACCGTGCTCGCCACGGGCGGAGCGGGTCAGTGCTTCGCCGTCACCACGAACCCCGCACTGTCCACCGGCGACGGCATCGCGCTGGCGTTGCGCGCCGGTGTGGCGTGCGCCGACCTCGAGTTCATGCAGTTCCATCCGACCGCATTGCACCATCCGTCGATGCCACGACCCTTGCTGTCGGAGGCGGTGCGCGGCGAGGGAGCGATCTTGCGCGACGACCGCGGCGTCGCGTTCATGGTCGACGAACACCCGCTCGCCGATCTCGCGCCGCGCGACGTCGTCTCGCGTGCCATCACGCAACTCATGCAACGAACCGGTGCCGAACATGTGTGGCTCGACGCCACGATGGTCGACGACTTCGAACACCGCTTCCCCACGATCTGGGCCGCGTGCCAATCCGTCGGCCTCGACCCCACCGAGAACTGGCTTCCGGTTGCGCCCGCCGCGCATTACATGTCGGGCGGTGTCATGACCGACCTCGACGGCGCCACCACGCTCAGCCGGCTCTGGGCGTGCGGCGAGACCGCGTGCAGCGGCGTGCACGGTGCGAACCGCTTGGCGTCGAACTCGTTACTCGACGGCCTCGTGTTCGGCGCGCGCGTCGTGGACGCGATCGCCCGCGGGAAGACCGAAGCTGAACCGACGGGCGTGATGGCCGGCGTCCTCGACTTGTCGTTGCCGCTGGTGAGCGTGGCCGACCCGGTGGTGCTCCCGAAGGACCGCGCGACCGATCCCGCGAAGCTCCGCGCGTCGATCCAGCGAGTCATGTCGCAAGACTGCGGTGTGGTCCGCGACGCCGCGTCATTGGAGATGGCCGCGCAGACACTGGCAGACCTCGCCACCCTCGCCGAAGACCTGCCGGCTCGTCAAGCCGCCACCTACGAAGCACTGAACCTCGCGCGCGTTTCGCAGGCGATCGTGGCGAACGCGACCGCCCGCACCGAGTCGCGCGGCTCTCACACGCGTCGCGACTATCCCGAGCGTTCCGACGAATTGCTCGGCCGCTTCGTCGCGACGGGCGACTCGGCGCCGCGGTTCGTGCCGCTCGCAGAACCGGCATTGCCCAGGGCGGCACAGTGAGGCGTGCGCAGCGTCACGAGCGCGAAACATGAGCGCGTACGATCCGCCGCCCGGCGCGCTGCGAGACCTCGTCGCGACTGCCCTCGCCGAGGACTTCGGTCTGCTCGGCGACATCACGTCCATCGCGTGCATCGCCGACGATGTGTTCGGTGAAGCCACCTTCGTCGCCCGTCAGGAAGGTGTGCTCGCCGGTACCGCCGCGGCGGCCGAGGTGTACCGCCAGGTGGACCCGACGACCTCGCTCGCGTGGCGTAGCTACGACGGCGATGCGCTCGCTCCCGGCGACGTCATCGGTACCGTCGCCGGAGGAATGCAGTCGATCCTCGGGGGCGAACGGGTCGCGCTGAACTTCTTGCAGCACTGTTCGGGAGTCGCGTCACTCACCCGCCGGTACGTGCGCGCCGCGCGCGGCAGCGCACGCATCCTCGACACCCGCAAGACGCTGCCCGGGTTGCGCGCGGTCCAGAAGGCGGCCGTGCGGGCGGGCGGTGGCTTCAACCACCGTGACTCGTTGTCGGCAGCGGTGCTGATCAAAGACAACCATCTCGCCGCCCTGGGGATCACGAAGTCGGTCGAGCGAGCGCGCGCGCGTTGGCCCGGGCGCATCATTGAAGTGGAGTGCGACACCCTGGAACAGGTCACCGAAGCGCGCGACGCGCGGCCTGACGTCGTGCTCGTCGACAACATGACGCCCGAGCAGGTGAAAGAAGCGGTGGCGATCCTCGGTGGTATCGCCGCGGTCGAAGTGTCGGGAGGCGTCACGCTCGATTCGGTTGGCGCGTATTCCGAGAGCGGTGCCGACTTCATCTCGGCTGGAGCACTCACGCACTCTGCCCGCGCGCTCGACATCGCCCTCGACGTGGTGATGTGAGGCCTGATGCTGCTCGCGATCGATGTCGGGAACACGCACACGGTGGTCGGGCTGTTCAACAACAGCGAACTGGCTGACCATTGGCGTATCGCAACCGACGCCGAGCGCACTTCCGACGAACTCGCGCTCATGATCCAACAGTTCCTCGGATTCCACGGCTTCTCGTTCGACGATGTGATCACGGGAGTCGCGGTGTCGTCGGGTGTGCCGCGCGTCACCGGCGCACTACGCGAGATGACCGAGCGCTACTTCGGTTTCCCGGCACTCGTGCTCGAACCCGGCGTGCGCACCGGCATGCCGATCCTCTACGACAACCCGAAGGAAGTCGGTGCCGACCGCATCGCGAACGCGGTAGGCGCGTACGACCTCTACGGCGGCCCGTCGATCGTGGTCGACTTCGGCACGGCCACCACCATCGAAGCGATCAGCGGGAAGGGTGAATACCTCGGTGGCGCGATCTTCCCGGGTGTAGAGATCTCGCTCGACGCGCTGTTCGAACGCGCCGCCGGACTCCGGCGCGTCGAACTCGTCGAGCCGAAACACGTCATCGGCAAGTCGTCGCTCGAGTCGATCCAGTCGGGTTGCATTTACGGATTCAGCGCCCAGGTCGACGGTCTTGTCGACCGGTTCCGGGCGGAGATCGGTGACTGCCCCGCGATCGGTACCGGTGGGCTCGGCGAGTTGATCATCCCCTACACGCGTACGGTGCAGTACTTCGAGCCGTGGCTCACGCTGTACGGGTTGCGCATCGTCTTCGAACGGAACCAATGACCTCATGACCGACACCCCGCGCGATCTCGACGGTGGTGCGGCCGAAGAACGCACCCTGAGGTTGGCGAAGCTCGACGAGCTGCGCGCGCAAGGGATCGACCCGTATCCGGTGCGCTTCGACCGCGACTCGCTCGCGCGCGAACTGCACGCGCAGTACGACGACACGATCGAAGCCGGCGCCGAAACCGACGCGGTGGTGCGCGTCGCCGGCCGGCTGTTGTTGATCCGTCGGCAAGGCAAGCTCACGTTCGGGACGCTGCGCGACGGTTCCGGCACGGTGCAGTTGTTCGTGTCGCAAGGGGTCGTGGGCGAAGACGCGTTCGAGCGGTTCAACACGCTCGATCTCGGCGACTGGGTCGGGGTCGAAGGCCGCGTGATGAAGACCAGGAAGGGCGAGCTGTCGATCAAGGTCGAGCAGTTCGCACTCCTGGCGAAGGCGTTACGGCCGCTCCCCGACAAGTGGCACGGCCTCTCCGACGTCGACACGCGTTACCGACAACGCTACGTGGACCTCATCGCGAACGACGACGCGAGGCGTGTCTTCGAGATCCGGTTCGCGACCGTGCGTGCAGTGCGCGCGTTTCTCGAGGCGCGCGGCTACATCGAAGTCGAGACACCCGTGTTGCACCCGATCCCCGGCGGCGCGGCGGCGCGCCCGTTCGAGACGCACCACCTCGCGCTCGACGTCGACCTGTACTTGCGTATCGCTCCGGAGCTGTACCTGAAGCGGCTGATCGTGGCCGGCTTCGAGCGCGTGTTCGAAATCGCGCGCGTGTTCCGCAATGAAGGTCTATCGACGCGGCACAACACCGAGTTCACGATGCTTGAGCTCTACGAGGCCTATGCCGATTACCACGACATGATGGCGCTCACCGAGGAGATGGTTGCCGACGCCGCCCGGCACGCGATCGGAACTACCTCGGTCGAGTGGGACGGCCACCATCTCGAGTTGGCGCCACCGTGGCAGCGCCGCACGTTGCTCGACCTCGTGAAGGAACACGCCGGCGTCGACGTGCACCCGAGCCAGCCGGTCGAGCAGTTGCGCAAGGTCTGCGACGATCTCGGCGTGCCGTACGAACCAACGTGGGGTCCCGGGAAGTTGATCCTGGAGATCTACGAGAAGACGACGGAAGCGAACATCGTCGGGCCGACGTTCGTGTGCGACTACCCGCGTGAGGTGTCGCCGCTCGCGCGCCCGCACCGCGACGACCCGACGCTCACCGAGCGCTTCGAGCTGATCGTGGGGGGCCGTGAGATTGCCAACGCGTTCAGCGAGCTGAACGACCCCGTCGATCAGTTGCGGCGCTTCGAAGCCCAGGCTCGGCTCAAGCAACTGGGCGACGTCGAGGCGCACGGTGTCGACGACGACTACGTACGCGCGCTCGAGTACGGCCTCCCGCCGACCGGAGGCATGGGCATGGGTATGGATCGCCTCGTGATGCTCCTGGCGGGAGTGACGTCGATTCGTGAAGTGATCCTGTTCCCCCACCTACGGCCAGAGGTGACGTGATGCGCGTGCTCGTCACAGGCATGGGCGGCGAGCTCGGCACCCGCGTCGCGCAACTCCTCGAAGAGCGCTCAGACGTACGTGAAATCGTCGGCTTCGACTTCGTGCCGCCGCGCCGGCGCTTGCGCCGGGCGGAGTTCCGACGGATCGACCCCCGCAATCGTGAGCGCGTCGTCGAGTTCGTCACGGAGTACGCACCCGAAGTCGTCGCGCACTTCGGCGTGTACGAACCCGCGTCGCGCATGAGCCTGCAGGCGGCGGTGGAACGCACGGAGTTCTGCACCGTCGGCGCGCTTGGTGCCGCCGCCCGCACCGGCGCGCTCGAGTACGTGGTTTCCCGCAGCGGGCTCGAGGTGTACGGCCGTCGTTCATCGCGCGCCTCCGTTCCCGACGAGAGCGTGCCGCCCGAGCCGGCGACGCCGTACGGCACGTCGCTGTTGCAGGTCGAAACCATCACCGCCGGCATCGGGCGCCGCCACGGCATCCCCGTGTCGTCGCTGCGGTACGCGCCAGTGGTCGGTTCGCACGTGCCGAGTCCGCTCGGCCGGTTGTTGCGGCTGCCGTTCGTGCCGGTTCCGGCGTTCGCCGACCCACCCTTCTCGTTGTTGCACCCGGAAGATGCCGCGGTGGCGATGGTCACCGCGATCACGCGACGCCACGACGGCCCCCTCAACATCGTCGGCTCCGGCGCGGCCACGCCGTTCCAAGCCGCGCGGCTGGGTGGAAGAATCCCGGTGCCGATTCTCGGAACGATGTGGGGCTGGGCCGCTCGGGGCACCGAACTGGGCGGCGCGGCGATTGCACCGCACGTCGTGGAGTTGTTGCGGTTCGGCCGCACCGGCTCCGGTGCGCGCGCCATCGACGCGCTGGGCTTGCCGCGCTTCCAATCGACGCAGGACGTGCTGCGGGAGTTGTTCGAGTGGGCCGACGTCGTCCCGATCTTGACCGCGCGAGAAGAGGTGGCTTGATCCATGGCGCGTGACTTCGGTTTCGACGCCGACCGAACCGGTGGGGTGGAAGCGCTGCCCAAGGCGCTGCGCCGCCGGATCTCCGGCCACTATCCCGTGGATCCGTTCGGGCTCGACCCCCAACTCTGCGACCTCGTCGCCCCCGCGTTCGGGGTGTTCGTGCGCGTTCGGGTCGACCATCCCGAGCGCATCCCGGCCACGGGCCCGGCCGCCCTGGTATCGAACCGGGGCCTCGGCGTGGGCGAGCCGGCGGCGCTCGGAGTGGCCATGCGTCAGTACGCGCAGCGCCGGTTGCGGGTGGTGGGCGCGCCGATCGTGCCGGTCCTCGGCGCGGTGTCGCGCCGGCTCGGGGCCGTGAGTTCCAGCGCCGAGGATCTCGGTTCGGCCCTGGCCGCCGGCCACCTCGTTGCCGTGCCGCTCACGCCCACGTGGTTGCGCGCGGGCGCCGGACTCCCGCCGCTCGCGCTCGTGCAGGCGATGATGCCCTACCCGGTGCTACCGGTCTCCGTACGCCCCGGCGGCCCCTTCCACACGCCGATCGTTTGGGACGTCCGCATTGGCCTGCCCATCACCCTCGGGCGCACCTACACGCCCGGCGACCCCCTTGGCGCCGCGGAGTTGGGCGAAGCGGTGCGCGCCGCCGTCGGCGGGTTGCTCGCGGGCGACGAGGCCGACGAAATTGCCCCCTCCTCGACGGCGTTGCACGACTGGTGATAGTCGTCACTTCTCACTGACGGTGATCGCGCCGCGCGCAACGCGGGCGTACCATCGCCCTGGGGCGGGCGTAGAGGAGGTCACGTGCCAAGCGTGATCGTCGAAGATGGCGGGGAAATCGCATACTCGGTCTTTGGTCGCGGGAACGGCACGCCGGTCCTGTTGGTCCAGGGGCTGGGTGTCGATGCACGGGGTTGGGCGTTGCAGCGCGGGCAGTTCGGCCGGTCGCACCGGTGTGTCGCCTTCGACAACCGCGGCACCGGGGGGTCGAGCAAGCCCGAAGGTCCGTACGACCTCTTCCGGATGGCCCACGACGCGGTCGAGGTGCTCGACGCGGCGGGCATCGAACGCGCACACGTTGTCGGCGCGTCGATGGGCGGCATCATCGCCCAGATCATCGGCGTGCTGTACCCCGAACGCACCCGGTCGCTCACCCTCGCATGCACCGCGTGTCGCCACCATCCGTGGCGTCGCGAACTGCTCGCCGACTGGGCCGAGATGGTGTCGCTGCGCGGGATGCAAGCGCTGGCCGGCGAAGGCATGCAGTGGTTGGTCGGGCCACGGCTGCAACGCCGCTTCGGCCTCGCGCTCAACCTGCTCTCGCGGTTGGTGTTGTCGGGCGCGCCCGAACCGTTCATCGCGCAGGTCGACGCGATCCTCGCGATGTCAGACGACATGCGTTTCGAGTTGCCCAACATTCACGCGCCAACCTTGATCATCACCGGCTCCCAGGATTCGCTCACACCGGTAGGCGACGCCGAAGAACTCGCCGAATGCATCCCGAACTCGCGCCTCGTCGTGCTGTCGGGCGCGGCGCACGGCCTCATGGCCGAAGCGCCGGCCGCGTTCAACCGGGAGGTGCTGTCGTTCATCGCCGAAGTGGATCGCGCCGACGTGCTCGACCTCGAGGCGCAGGAAGCGCTCGAATCGGCCGTGGGAGCCGAGGTCACTCCGCTCCCGGGGCCGTCGGCCTCCGGTGGTACGCGCGCCACCAACTGATCAGCCCGTCGCGCAACTCGCAGACGCTCGTCACGAACTGCGGGTGACGAGCCCTTCGACGAGCCCGGCGAGGCGATCGCAGACGAACGGGTCGAGACCCTCGGCGCCGGTCAATGCTTCGGTCGCTTTGGTCGCGTGCGTCCGCGCGACGGCCAGCGAGGCATCAACGGTCGCGGGGGTGTGCACGAGCGCCCGGGCGTGCTCAACGTCGGGCCAGTCGAGCTTGCGCCCGAGCAGGTCGCGCAGCTCGTTCGACGAGCCGAGGGCGTAGATCACGGGCAGCGTGTACACGCCCTCGTGCACATCGTTTCCGGCCGGCTTGCCGAGCTCGGCTTCGGTGCCGGTGATGTCGAGCACGTCGTCGACGATCTGGAAGCACATGCCGAGGTGATGGCCGAACTGCGTGAGCGCGTCGAGGGTGGGGTCGGCGACGGCGCTCACCATCCCTCCGACCCGGCATGCGGTGGCCATGAGCGAGGCCGTCTTGCCTTCGATCGCCGAGAGGTACGCCTCTTCGCTGCGGTCGGCGTCGAACAGGTGCTGCAGTTCGAGCACCTGGCCGCGGCACAACTCGCCGATCGTGGCGGCGAGCAGGGCTGCGACGTCGGCGCCGAGCGACGCCGCGAGCGAGGATGCCTGCGCGAGCAGGTAGTCGCCCGCAAGAATTGCGACGATGTTGCTCCAGCGGGCGTTCACGCTCGGCACGCCCCGACGGGTTTCGGCCTCGTCGATCACGTCGTCGTGGTACAGCGACCCGAGGTGCACGAGTTCCACGGAACTCGCTCCCGTGACCGCGTCGGAATGGACGGGATCGTCCGCACCGTGGATCGCGTAGGCCGCGCAGAGGGTAAGGACCGGGCGGATCCGCTTTCCGCCCGCGGAGAGCAGATGGGAGGCCACGTCGCCCAGGAAACGGTCATTTGCCTGCACCGATGCGGCCAGCGCCGTCTCGATCCGCTCGAGATCGCCCCGCAGCGGGGTCAGCCCAAGCGACTCGACCAGCGCCACGGGACGAGGCTATCCGTCGGGAACAACGGACGCCGATCCGGTGTCGTAATGGGGCTCCCGTGCCGACAAGGCACAACGGAGCAATCACGAAGTCTTCACCCGCGGGAACGCGTGGCGTCGAAGAACGGTTATGTAATGACAAGATCGGGTGCGGCAGAAGGGGGAAGGAATTTCCTCCGAAGGCGCATCCGGGGCCGGGTCCCGCCAAAGAAGCTCGGGAACTGGTCGATAGAATCCATGTAGCCCCGGAACCGATCGGGGTTTCGTCACACAGTGGCGGAGCGCCTCGGAACCGGATCGATTCTCCAAGGCGGTTCACATTGTTCGAGCGCTTCACGGACCGGGCTCGTCGGGTCGTCGTCCTCGCGCAAGAGGAGGCACGACTCCTCAACCACAACTACATCGGCACCGAGCACATCCTGCTGGGTCTCATCCACGAGGGTGAAGGCGTTGCAGCGAAGGCGCTCGAGTCCTTGGGCATCTCGCTGGAAGCAGTGCGCGCCCAAGTCGAGGAGATCATCGGCCACGGCGGCCAGGCTCCTTCGGGGCACATCCCGTTCACGCCCCGCGCGAAAAAGGTGCTCGAGCTGTCTCTGCGCGAGGCGCTGCAGCTCGGTCACAACTACATCGGCACCGAGCACATCCTGCTCGGCTTGATTCGCGAGGGCGAGGGCGTCGCCGCCCAGGTGCTCGTGAAGTTGGGCGCCGACCTCTCCCGCGTCCGCCAGCAGGTGATCCAACTGCTGTCGGGTTATGCAGGCACGAAGGAAGGCGGCGGCGCACCGGCCGGTTCCGGCGCTTCAGAGGCGCAGCCGTCCGGCTCGCTCGTGCTCGACCAGTTCGGCCGCAACCTCACACAGCTCGCACGCGAAAAGAAGCTCGACCCGGTCATCGGGCGCGAGCGCGAGATCGAGCGCGTGATGCAGGTGCTTTCGCGCCGCACGAAGAACAACCCGGTGCTCATCGGTGAACCCGGCGTCGGCAAGACGGCGATCGTCGAAGGGCTCGCGCAGAACATCGTCGAGGGCATCGTGCCCGAGACGTTGCACGGCAAGCAGCTCTACACGCTCGACCTCGGCGCGCTGGTCGCCGGTTCCCGCTACCGCGGCGACTTCGAAGAGCGCCTGAAGAAGGTGCTCAAGGAGATCCGCACGCGCGGCGACATCATCCTCTTCATCGACGAGCTGCACACGCTCGTGGGTGCGGGGGCTGCCGAAGGTGCGATCGACGCCGCGTCGATCCTCAAGCCGATGCTCGCCCGCGGTGAGCTGCAAACGATCGGCGCGACCACACTCGACGAGTACCGCAAGCACCTCGAGAAAGATGCTGCGCTCGAGCGACGTTTCCAGCCGATCAAGGTCGAGGAACCGTCGGTCACGCACACCATCGAAATCCTCAAGGGCCTGCGTGAGCGCTACGAAGCGCACCACCGCGTCACGATCACCGACCAGGCGATCGTCGCGGCGGCCAACCTCGCCGACCGTTACATCTCCGACCGTCACCTCCCCGACAAGGCGATCGACCTGATCGACGAAGCCGGGTCGCGTCTGCGCATCCGGCGCATGCAGGCACCGCCCGACTACCGCGAGCTCGAAGACGAGATCTCGAAGGCGCGCAAGGAGAAGGAAGCCGCCATCGAGGCTCAGCAGTTCGAGCGGGCCGCGAAGCTGCGCGACAAGGAAAAGGACCTGCTCGAGCAGCGGGGCGAAAAAGAAGCGCAGTGGCGTGCCGAAGGTGTCGACCTGTTCAACGAGGTCAACGAAGAGTCGATCGCCGAAGTGCTCGCGCTGTGGACCGGTATCCCGGTCTACAAGCTCACCGAGGAAGAGACCGCCAAGCTGTTGCGCATGGAAGACGAGCTGCACAAGCGGATCGTCGGCCAGAACAACGCGATCAAAGCGGTGTCGCAGGCGATAAGGCGTACCCGTGCCGGCCTCAAGGACCCGAAGCGTCCGTCGGGCTCGTTCATCTTCCTCGGACCTTCGGGTGTCGGGAAGACGGAGACCGCCAAGACGCTCGCCGAGTTCTTGTTCGGTGAAGAGTCGGCGATGATCCAGCTCGACATGTCCGAGTACATGGAGAAGCACACGGTCAGCCGGCTCGTTGGTTCGCCTCCGGGTTATGTCGGTTACGACGAAGGTGGCCAGCTCACCGAAGCGGTGCGGCGCAAGCCGTTCTCGGTCGTGCTCTTCGACGAGATCGAGAAGGCACACCCCGACGTCTTCAACACGCTCCTTCAGATCCTCGAAGACGGGCGGCTCACGGACGCGCAAGGTCGCACGGTCGACTTCAAGAACACCGTCATCATCATGACGTCGAACTTGGGCACCGCAGACCTGCGCAAGGCGAACATCGGTTTCGGCAAGTCCGACGAGTCCGTCACGTACGAGAAGATGAAGGACAAGGTCAACGAGGAACTCAAGCGCCACTTCCGGCCTGAATTCCTCAACCGGCTCGACGAGATCATCGTCTTCCACGAACTTTCGCAAGACGAAGTGACCGAGATCGTCGACCTGCTCATCAAGCGAGTGGAGACGCAGTTGGAAAGCCAGGGCTTGGGCTTCGAGCTCACGCGCCCGGCCAAGCTGTTGCTCGCTGCGAGGGGCTACGACCCGTCGTTGGGCGCACGGCCGCTACGCCGTTCGATCCAGCGTATGGTCGAAGACCCGTTGTCGGAGAAGATCCTCTGGAAGGAATTCCACGCCGGCGAGACAATCGTCGTCGACGCGGAAGGCGACGAGATCGTGTTCCGGGCCATCGAGGGCGTCGAGCCCCCGCCGGTCGAACTCGCCGGCCAGGAGACCTAACTTCTCTCATCTGAGCAATCCCACGCTCACGAAAGCGGGGCCGCGCTGCGGTCCCGCTTTCGCGTTCGCGAGACTCTGGGCAATGGGACCAAAGTGGTTGGTCATTCTCGTCCTCGGCGCGCTCCTCGCCGCGGGGTGCAAAGTCGACACGTCGGCAACGATCACGCTCGACAAGAGCGGCGGCGGATCCGTCGCAGTGCGCGTGCATCTCGACCGGTCGGCGGTGCAGTTGGTCGAGCGCGGCGGCGGCAAGCTCGAAAGCCGCATCGTGCTCAGCGACCTTCGCGGTTCCGGCTGGAAGCTCGCTCCATGGCAGCGCGCGCCGGATGGCGGTGCCACGATCCGCTTGGTGCACGTGTTCGGCAACGGCACCGAACTGCAACGGGTGGTCGCGAGCATCAGCGGCACGAAGGGTTTGTTGCGCGACGCTCACGTCACGCGATCACGCAATCTCGTGCAAGACCGCGACGGTGTGAGCGTCGTGGCCGATCTCAGCGCCTTAAAGAGCGGCGTCCGCGACGACCAACAGCTCGCCTCCCGGTTGCAAGCCGCCGGGGTGAACGTTGCTCAGGTCGATTTCGTGCTCGGCGCGCAGTTGAAGAAGGCGTTCACCCTCGCCGTCACCCTCGCGGTGCCGCCCAACAAGACACAGACGTTCTCGATCGCGGCGGGGCAACGAGACACGGTGAACCTGTCGTCGTCGAAGGTCCACTGGAACCGTTTCATCGTCCTCATGATCGGCTTCATGTTGGTATTCCTCGCGCTGCTGCTGTACCTGTCGGCCAGCATCAGCGCGCGCCGGCGCCGCACGCGCGAGCTGCAGTTCGCCGCGGCGCGATCGCGTAGCGGTTCGTATCCAGTCATGTGAGCGTGGGGAGGCCGCGCACCCATGCCGCGACTTCCACCATCGACGCGCACACCACGTGCGCACCCGCGGCGCGCAGCTGCTCCGCGCGATCGGGACCGGTCGAGACCGCCACCGCAGTCGCGCCGGCGGCAAGTGCGGACGCGACGTCGGTGACGGTGTCACCCACATACGCGTGCGCGCCGTGCGCGTGGAGCGCGGCGGTCTTTTCCGTCCCGTATACGAGCCCCACGAGCGCGTCGTACTCGAGCCCGACGTGCTCCAGGCAACGCTGCGCGAGCGGCGCGGACTTTGCGGTGACCACCAGCACGGATCCTCCTCGCGCGTGCACTTCGTCGAGCGTGCTGCTCGCGCCGGCGAACGCGGTCGTGCCGTTCACGCATTCGTCGAAGTAGATCTCGCGGTAGCGCTGCGACGCGTCCGTCACCTCATCGGGCGGGAACCACTGACCGAGCTCGGCTTCGAGCTTCGAGCCGAGTCGCGACAGCACGAGCGGGACGTCGATGAAGCGCCCCGTTTCGCGCGCGAGCGCTTGCATCGATCGTTCGATGCCGACACTCGAGTCGACGAGCGTCATGTCGAGATCGAACCCGATAGTTCCAACCACTCTGTCTCCCAGGCGACTCTGATGCCCGTTCTCGTTGCTACAGCCCCACCTTCGGGCATGAAAGCTGCCCCATCGCCCGGCGCCCTCGTACGCCGCGTTCGCTCGCCGTCCAGTGTGAGCCGCGAAGTTGTCACACCGGGCGGCTAGCTTGCCAACATGACACGAACGCGTGTTCGTCACCGGTGTGAGTTGTGCGGGGCCACGTCGCCGAAATGGCTGGGTCGCTGCCCGGAGTGCGGCGAGTGGGGCTCGCTCATGGAAGACGTCGTGACCGATGGCCCGCCGGCCGCGGCGATTGTCACGCCGGACTCGTTGGTGCTGCCGCTCGCCGAGGTTGGATCGATGGGCACCGTTTCGCGTCCGACCGGTGTAGGTGAACTCGACCGGGTTCTGGGCGGCGGCCTGGTCGCCGGCTCCGTCACCCTCATCGGCGGTGAGCCGGGAATCGGGAAGAGCACCCTCGTCCTGCAAGCGCTGGCCCAGATGGCGGAGCACGGGGCACGATGCCTGCTCGTCACCGGTGAGGAGTCACCCGAGCAGGTGCGCGCCCGCGCGCAACGGCTGCACGCGCTGCCGGCGTCCCTGCTGGTCGTGGCCGAAACGTCCTTGCCGTGCGTCCTCGCGCACGCCGGCACCGTTCGTCCCGACGTCCTCGCAATCGATTCGGTGCAAACGCTGCACGATCCCGACTCGGCCGGCGCGGCGGGTTCGGTCACCCAAGTCCGCGACGGCGCGGCCCGAGTGGTGCGGTACGCGAAGGAGCACAACCTCGCGACACTGCTCGTCGGGCATGTGACGAAAGACGGCGCGCTCGCCGGGCCGCGCGCGCTCGAGCACGTGGTCGACACCGTGCTCTCGTTCGACGGTGACCGCCACCACGCGTTGCGCATGTTGCGGGCCACGAAGCATCGCTTCGGCCCGACCGACGAGCTCGGCGTACTCGAGATGGCCGAGCAGGGCCTGCGCGGCGTGCCCGACGCGAGTGCGATGTTCCTCGCCGACCGCCAGCCCGGGGCGTGCGGCTCCGTGATCGCGCCGGTGATGGACGGCAACCGTCCATTGCTCGTCGAGCTGCAAGCGCTCGTCTCGCCAACGAAGGCGCCCCTACCGCGCCGAGTCGCGCACGCACTCGACAACAGCCGGGTGTCGATGCTTACCGCCGTCCTCCAGCGTTGGGCCTCGGTCCAATTGGCTGACAACGACGTCTATACGAGCGTGGCGGGTGGCGCGCGGGTCGCCGAGCCCGGCGCAGACCTCGCGCTGGCGCTCGCGATCGCGGCGGCGGCCAATAACCGTGCGGTGCCGGGCGACACCGTGGTGCTGGGCGAAGTCGGGCTCGGGGGTGAGGTCCGCCAGGTCGCTCACGCCCCCCGCCGGCTCGCCGAGGCGGCGCGGCTCGGGTTCACACGCGCGGTCGTCCCTCAGTCCACCCCGGACGTACCCGGCATCCGCCTGTTCCGCGTCACCGACTTGTGCGCGTCGATGCGGGTACTACAGAAGGCCCCAACCTGACGAAACCGAACGGAGCACTTGCTAGCGTTGCGGAACTGGCCGCGTCGCGCCGTCGATTCCACCAGCTGGGAGGTCGCATTGGCGCAGAGCCGCTCCGAGGTCCTGTTCGCCGCGTTGCGGCTGGTGGCACCCGGCACTCCGCTGCGCGAAGGGATCGATCGGATCCTGCAGGCGAAGATGGGCGCGTTGATCGTGGTCGGCGACGGCCCCGACGTGCTCAACATCTGCTCGGGTGGGTTCCTGCTCGACGCCGAGTTCACTCCTCAACGCCTCTCCGAACTGGCGAAGATGGACGGCGCGATCATCCTGGCGCTCGACGGTTCGCGCGTTGCCCGTGCGAACGTGCACCTGGTCCCCGACCCCGACATCCCCACCACCGAGACCGGGACGCGGCACCGCACGGCTGAGCGGGTCGCGCGTCAGATCGACGTACCGGTGATCACGGTGTCGGAGGAGATGGGCGTGGTGTCGATCCACCACCGCGGCCACAAGAAGACGCTCGAACCGATCCCGCGTGTGCTCGCCCGCGCCGACCAGGCGCTGCAGATCCTCGGTCGCTACAAAGCCCGCCTCGACGGTGTGAGCGGCGCGCTCTCGGCGCTCGAAGTCGAAGACCTCGTGACCGTGCGCGACGTCGCGACCGTGTTGCAGCGCGCCGAAATGGTGCGGCGCATCGCCGGGGAGATCGAGGAGTACGTGATCGAACTCGGCACCGACGGTCGCCTCGTCGAGCTCCAGCTCGAAGAGCTCACGGGCGGTGTGGAAGAAGATCGCCGGCTCGTCTGCAAGGACTACTTCGTGGAGTCGTCCGAGTGGGCGCTCGGGCAGATGACCACGAAGCTCGCCCACCTCTCCGACGAAGAACTCCTCGATCTACGAGAGGTCGCGTCGCTGTTGCACCTTCCGTCCGACATGGACCTCGACTCGTCGTTGCAACCGCACGGGTACCGCCTACTGAGCAAGATCCCGCGGCTGTCCGAAACCATCGCCGAGAAGGTGGTGGACCGCTTCGGTCATCTCCCGAAGATCATGCGGGCGAGCATCACCGACCTTGTCGAAGTGCCGGGCGTCGGCGAGGCCCGCGCCCGCGCGATCAAAGACGGGTTGTCGCGTGTCGCCGAAAGTTCCATCCTCGATCGCTACGCCTGACACCGGCGAGCGCGCCCGCGCACTGTTCTGAACCGCATCGGTAGCATCCGCTCCCATGGGAGCGTTGAGGGAAGGACCGGTGCAGGAACTCACGGCCGAGACGACCGTGTTGCGGGTCGACGGCGACGAAGTGCCCGCGTATCACGTGCGTCCCGACGGCATGCCGATCGCCGGCGTCGTCCTCCACCCCGACATCATGGGTCTGCGGCCGCTGTTCGAAGACATGGCGCGACGCCTCGCGACGCACGGTTTCGCCGTCGCCGCCATCGACCCGTTCTCGCGCTACGGCGACGACCAGCGCGCGAGCGCCGAAGCGCGCATGGCTGCGGTTGCGCAACTCGACGACGCGACCCAGCTCGCCGACCTCGAAGCCGCCGCGAACCTGCTCGTGGTCGAAGACGATGTGTTCACGATCTCGGTGATGGGCTTCTGCATCGGCGGCTACTACACGTTCAAAGCCGCCGCGTCGGACCGCTTCGATCGTGCGGTCGCGTTCTACGGGATGCTGCGCACGCCCGAGCCGTGGCGCGGGCCGGGCCACCGCGACCCGCTCGATGTTCTGGCCAACGCGTGCCCGACGCTCGCGGTCTTCGGCGGCGCCGATCCCTACACGCCTCCCGAAGACATCGAAGCGCTCCGCAAGATCTGGGCCGACCGCAAAGACTGCGAGATCATCGTCATCGAGGGCGCCGAACATGGTTTCGTCCACGACCCCGACCGCCCGGCGCACCTTCCCGAAGCCGCCGCCATGGTCTGGGAGAAAGCGCTCGCCTGGATCAAGCCCTAGACCCGCGTGACCGCGCGGCCGCCCGTCCGATACCGCTCGCCCGACGAAGACAGCGCGCGGTGGCTGGACTTCGCGTTCCGCCCCGGCGACATCGTCATCAGCACCCGGTCGAAGAGCGGCACGACGTGGATGCAGATGATCTGCGCGCTGTTGGTGTTCCGGACGCCGGAGCTTCCGGCGCCGCTCGCCGATCTGTCGCCGTGGGTGGACTGGCTCGTGACTCCGAACGCCGAGTTGCACACGATGCTGGCAGCGCAACCGCACCGGCGATTCGTCAAGACGCACACCCCGCTCGACGGCGTACCGCTCGACTCGCGCGCCACGTACATCGTGGTCGCAAGACACCCGCTCGACATGGCAGTGTCGCTCTACCACCAGGGCGACAACATCGATCGCGAACGCCTTCGCCAACTCACGGGCCAAACCGACGCGGTTGCGCCGGCTTCCAAACGCCCGCCGCTGCGCGAGTGGTTGCTGTCGTGGATCGACTGGGACGGCAGTCCGCGCGAGCAGATGGACTCCCTCCCCGGCGTGATGTGGCACGCGGCCGATGCGTGGGCGCGTCGCGCCGAGCCGAACGTCGTGCTCGTGCACTACGACGACCTGTCGGCCGACCTCGAGGGCCAGATGCGCCGGCTCGCAACCCTGCTCGACATCAAGGTGGACGACCAGGTCTGGCCGCGCCTCGTC
>JAODBJ010000275.1 GCA_025463905.1 Actinomycetes bacterium | reverse complement strand
GATGCCTTTGCGCGGATCGAGACGACCCACGTAGCACAGCTTTCCCCGCCAAGGTCCCGCCGCTTCGTCGTCCCGTAACGGCGGGAAGTCGGCTCGGTCGATGCCGCTGTAGGTCACCGTCGAACGGGCAAACGACCAACGTGTGTGCTCCGCAGCGACGCGACGGACGGCTTCGCTCACGAAACACACGGCGTCGACGCGACCGAGATCGGCGATGGTCGTCGGCACCCCGGTCCATCGCCGCGCAACGCGGCCGGCGAACGGTCGACGGACAAAGAGCTTGGCCCACGAGTCGACGATCGGTCCGTAGACGAGCCAGTCGTCGCACGCGACAAGCACACTCGGGATCGACCGTTCGAGGACCGTCGTGACGATGCCCATCGACATCGCGCCCATATTCCAGAACGAGACGACGTCCGGCGCGAAGTCGTCGAGGAAGCCGGCCAGGACGCGCTGGTTGTGGCGTTCGAGGCGCAGCCGTTCCCGCAGGCGCGGGCGCCAGATCTCGTAGTCGCGCCAGTACATCTCGAGGTCGCGATGGACGCTCGGTTCGCTTTCGGGTGGTGGGCCGTCGACGTCGGGCCGGCGCATCGTCGTCGTGAGCACCGCGACGTCGTGGCCGCGCGCGCGGAACCGCTCGAGGGTGTCGCGGCACGTGAGCTCGTAGCCGCCGAGGTGATGCGGTGGGTACATGTTCGCGACGGCCAGCACTCTCACGGCTCGGTAGCCTCCCGGCCGTGCGGGTCGCATTCACTCACGCGTACTGCTGGCCCGAAGTCCAGAGGGGCGGGGAACGCCTGCTGCATGAACTCTCCGGTGCGATGGCTCGCCGCGGTCACGACGTGACCGTGCTGTCGAGCTCTTCCCAGCCGAGTGACACCATCGAAGACGGGGTGCGCGTGTTGCGGCTCCCCAGCCCGTCGGGTGAAGGTCTGCAACAGGAGTACCGGTTCGGAAAAGCGGTCCTCGTGCCGCTCCTGCGCGGGCGTTACGACGTCGTCCACTCGCTCGGCATGTTCGACGCGTCCGCGTCGATCGTTGCGGCCGCGGTCCATCGGCGCCGGCGCACCGTCTTCACCCACCTCGGCATCCCATTGCGCGCGTACTACGAGCGGCAACCCGATTTTCGCTGGCACCGGTTCGTCGCCAAGCACATCGATGTCTTCGGCTGCATGTCGCAGCACGCGGCCCGCATGCTCGAGGACGGTTACGGGCGCCCCGCGGCGCGGACGCCCGGAGGCGTGGATCTCGGGCGGTTCACGATGTCGCGCGCGCGAGCCGAGCGACCGACCCTGCTCTACGCGGGTGCTCTGACCGAACCACGGAAGCACGTCGACGACCTGCTGGAAGCGCTGGCGATCCTCGCGCGCGACATGCCCGACATCCGGCTGCGCCTGGTCGGCACTGGCGACCCTGCGTCGCTGATCGCCGCCGCACCGGCGGCTGCACGTGAGCGGACCGAGGTCCTTCCACGCGCGACGACCGACCTGTCGGCCATCTACGGCGACGCGTGGACGACCGTCCTGCCGTCGGTGAGCGAGGCGTTCGGCATCGTGCTGCTCGAATCGTTGGCCTGCGGCACACCCATCGTGGTGTGCAACGACTCGGCCCCGCCGGAGCTCGTCAAGCCGGGCGTCGGCGCGCTGGCGACGCCGCGCGATCCGGTGTCTTTGGCCGAGGCATGCCGGCAGGCACTCGCGTTGGCGCGCGAGCCGGGCATTGCAGAACGATGCCGCGCCGCGGCCGCGCCCTACGACTGGGACACGAGTGTCGCGCCCGCCGTAGAGGCGCTCTACCAGGGTCATGAACAGTCAGGCTCTCGGTTCGACTTCGACCACCAGCATTCGTGAAAACCAACGCGGACCTGGGATAGACACAAGTTTCGTCGCCGCCCAACGCACACCACTCCCCGACCAGCCCACGCTGGCCTTGCGCGTGATGGCGACGTGGGGAGCAAGCAGCCGGGTGAACTGGCGCCAGGTGTATTCGCGGAGATGGCTTTCCGCCGCGTAGTACGCAGTCGCCGGCCGGCGGCGGCCCCGTACTCGGTCGCGCACCTTCCACAGCAGGACCCCCAAGCGGACGCGGTTCGGTGTGGCGACGACCATCCGACCGCCCGGTGCCAACACACGACCAAGTTCGCTCGCGCCGCGGTCGTCGTCGGGTAGGTGCTCAATCGTGTCGTCGCACACGCCGCCGGCAAACGCGCGCGATCGGAACGGGAGAGCCTCGACGTCGCCCACGACGCCGAGGAGCTCGACCCCGGCGCGCTGCGCATGAGCGAGCGCGAGGTGGATCGTCCCCAAACCGATGTCGAGCGCGACGACCGTCCGGCCCGCCTCGGATGCGAGCGCGATCGCGACCGCCGGCTTCGGTCCGCACCCAGCGTCGAGGAGCACGCCCCGAACGTCGTCGAGCATGCGACACACGACCGGGCCCGTCTCGGGGATGGAGAGCAACGGCGTGGACTCGACGTTGGAGCCGTAGTCCTCTTCGAGGAACCGGCCCAGGTTGACGTAGAGCTGCTTGATCGACGACGGGTCGCCGCCGGCGAGTGCCTCATCCACTTCGCGGCCGTGCCGCACCCACCATGTGGGTTCGTTCACTCCTCTCGCCCCGGACGCGCGAGCAGCCAGTAATGCGGATCGCCTCGGAGCTTGACGAGGTTGCGGGGGATGTCGCGGACGGGCATCGTGAAGCAATCCCGCAGCGTCCGCTTCGGTGCGCCGGCGCCATTCGGGAGCAGGTACGGGCCCCCCGTGTCGATGACCTCGAAGCCGCCGGCCGCGACGATCGTTCGCAGCCCGCTCGGGTTCGCGAGCCACCAGAACGGCATGCCGGGATACATCAATGCTTCTGCAACCGGCCGCCGCCGGAACAGGTCGAGGCTCGGTGTTACCGCTTCGTTCACGATGAGATTGCCGGTGACGACTTTCCTCAGCGAGCCGAGCGCGCCGACCGGGTCGCGTAGATGGAGCAGGAGCGTGCCGATGATCGCGAAGTCAAAGGTGCCCACCGCGTCGGGTGTGAGACGGTAGACCGAGAGGGCATGCCGCCGGACCTTCGAACGCAACGCGCGCGCCGCTAACTCGTACGCGCGGCTCCCATTGTCGAGGTCTTGTTGATCGAACCCGTGGCGCGGGCGATACGCGGCGAAGTCGATGTCGGCCGGATCGTCGATGTCGAGCGCCACAACCTCGGCCGCGCCGCGTCGTTCCATCTCAAAGGCGAGAAAACCGTTCCGGCTCCCCACGTCGAGACAGCGCAACCCTCGAAGATCGGGCCACGGCAGCTTGCCGACCACCTTTCGGAGGTCGTAGAGGCCTGGTGTCGGCCCCGCCGGTAAGTCGAGGGTGTGGTACCAGACCGTTTCTTCGGTGGTCGCGCTATCCATCGTTTCGTCCGTCGCAGTCATGTGTGGGCTCGCAACACGGCTCGCCATGGTCCCTGCGCGGCACCGCGCGGCGCGAGGTTGTACGTCGTCACGATCTGCACGTCGCGGAAGCCGGCGTCGGCAACCATCTGCGCGAGCGTGCTGAGCGCGGGCGCCCACCACATCGCATCGGTCCAGCCGCCGCGGTATCGAGTCAGTCCGGGCCCGACGCCGAGCTCGTCGAGCGCGGGGTCGAAGACGTCGGCGAGCAGACACTCGCCGTCGGTCACGGACCGGATGCGCTGGAGAGCGAGCGCCGGATCGCGCAGGTGGAGCAGGATGTCGCCCGCGTGTACGAAGTCGAACGTACCGATGTCGTCGGGATCTAGGTCGTACACCGCGCGGTTCACGAGCTTGACCTTCGACCCGAGCCGGCGATGTGCGATCTCCATTCCGCGCCGGAAAGACAGCTTGACCGGATGATCGACGTAGATCCGGTGCAACGCGCGCGGGAAATCGGTATCGGCGAACGTTTCTATATCGAGGCTCGTCACTTCGGCGCCGCGGCGCTCTAACTCGAATGCCCAGAAGCCATCACCGCTTCCGACGTCGAGCGCACGCTTGCCGCGAAGACTGGCCGGAAACCCGTAATGGGGCACCAACGGACGGTGGTCGTACATGCCCGGCGTGATCGAGCCGTCTGGGAACTCGATGGTGTGGTACCAGACAAGCCCCGAGTCGTCGCCGAGATCGTCATCCGTCGGATGCCACACGCGCGACGGTTCTTCGGCGAAGCGGAGCGCGAAGTCTT
>JAODBJ010000263.1 GCA_025463905.1 Actinomycetes bacterium | reverse complement strand
CCTCGGCTCTGCGCGAACACGCGCGCTTGCGGTTTGATGCGCTCGGCGACGAAGAGGCCGACTGTCGGTGCGAAGCGCGCGTCGCGGTCGAGGCGTTCTTGGTAGCGCAACAGCTGCTCGACTCCGGCGATGTCACCGACGCGCTTCACCTCGACGACGATTGTGCGGCCTTCGTCGTCGCGGCACAGCAAGTCGACCGGGCCGATGTCGGTCGGATACTCGCGCGTGATGAGCGTGAGACCGTCGCGCAGCGCCGCGACACGCGCGGCCAGCAACGCTTGAAGTTCTGCCTCGACGCCGTCCTTCTCGAGGCCGGGGTCGTCGCCCAAATCGGCCTTCGTGTCGGAGATGACCTCGTGCAACTCGATGCGGAGGGTCTCGCCTTTGGGGGTGGTGGCACTGATCACACCACCGGCCTCGACGATCGTGCACGGCGGACTCATCCAGTTCAGCGGTTTGTACGCCTTACTGTCGGAGTGGATCGCGATCGAGCCGTCGGCCTTGAACATGATGAGACGAGTCGCGGGCGCGAGACGCGCGCCGAGCCGGCCTTGGTACTCCACGGAACATTGCGCAACCACGAGCCGCATCGCGTTGCAGTGTGGCACGCGCCGCCGCGGCAGCACGACGCACAACTAGCCTCGCCCGACGATGCGTCTCGATCGGCGGATGGCCCGAGCGCTCTTCGCGGCGACAGCGCTCGCGGCGGTCGCGGTCGTCGTGGTGGTCGCGACCACGCGGACGAAGCATTCGGACGACAATGCCTCCTTGCGCGACTTCCTGGCGTTGACGAATCGGCGCGAAAGTGCAAGCTGGCTCGTGCATTTCCGTTTCGAACGCCGCCTTGGCGCCGGTTCGCACTTCGCCCAGTCGATTACCGAGGCGAACCGTCCACCGGTGCACGTGCTCTCCGGTGGTGGGACCGTGACCGTCGACTTCGGTGATCACGTGGCATCGTGCGCCTCCACTCCGAAGGGGCCGCGCTGCTCCAACCAGAAGAGCTCGCCCGCGCTCGCTCCCGCCGCGGTCTACCGCGTCGCGACCAGCCTGGGCGGCTACACCGTGCATCGCGCACCGTCGCGCACTATCGCCGGTGAGCAGGCGCAATGCTTCCGGCTCGTCGCGAAGCCGGGCCACACCGAGCCGTCCTTGGGCGACGAAACGCTCCAGTGCTACGCCGCCGACGGTGTCCCGTTGCGTTCCGAACTGCACCGCGGCGCGACGGTCGACTCACGCGAGGCCGTCGCCGTGCAGCGGCACGTCTCGGCCGCCGCGGTCAACGCTTTGCTCCGCCAACTCGACGAGAAACAGGCCGGGTCCGGTCGCTAGCCTCGCATCCGATGAGCTTTTACGACCAGGTGCTGCGAGAGCTGCTCACCGCGCTCGGTGGTGCCTTGTTCGTTGCGAATGCCCTCGCGCTGTCGCGTCGACGCTCCGACGCGCGCCGGGCCGCGAAACGTTCCGTGGCCCGGGCGCGTCCCGGGAGCCCCGTGCGAGGTAATCGCCGTGGGCACGTGGGCGACGGCGACCTCCCGCAAGCGCCGTTGATGCGGAGCGTCGTGTACGCGGTCCTCGGTTTCGTCGTGATGGTGTGGGGGCTCGCGTCCATCGCGAGTTCTTGACCGATGCGGGCGTGGGTCGTCGCCGAGCCGGGGCCGATCGACACCCACCCGCTCGCGCTCGTCGATCGTCCTGACCCGCAACCAGGCCCCGGCCAGATTCGAGTCGCCGTTTCGGTCTGCGGAGTATGTCGAACCGACCTGCACCTCGCCGAGGGCGACCTTCCGCCCAAGCATCCGGCCACAGTGCCCGGCCACGAAGTCGTCGGCACCGTCGACCGGCGCGGTGACGGCGCCGAACGGTTCGCACTCGGAGATCGCGTCGGCATCGCGTGGCTCCGCCACACCGACGGCCGCTGCGCCTACTGCCGGCGCGGTGACGAGAACCTTTGTGTGGCTCCGCGCTTCACCGGCTGGGACGAAGACGGCGGTTACGCGCCGTACGCGGTTGTCGACGAAGCGTACGCGTACCGGCTGCCGTCGGAGTTTTCCGACGAGCAGGCCGCGCCACTCTTGTGCTCGGGCATCATCGGGTACCGCGCGCTGCGTCGATCGCGATTGCAGCCCGGAGGCCGGCTTGGCATCTACGGGTTCGGCGCGTCGGGTCATCTCGCCGCGCAGATCGCGTTGCACGAGGGCGCAACGGTTCACGTGATGACGCGTTCCAAAGCGGCGCAACAGCTCGCGCTCGACCTCGGTTGTTCTTCGGCAGCCGGCGCCTACGACACGCCGCCGGAGCCGTTGGACGCGGCGGTGAACTTCGCGCCGGTGGGCGACATCGTGCCCGTCGCGATGCGGGCCCTCGATCGGGGCGGGACGTTGTCGATCGCAGGTATCCATCTCACCGACATTCCGGTGCTGCGCTACGACGACGAAGTGTTCTACGAGCGCGCGATGACGAGCACGACCGCCAATACGCGTGCCGATGGCGAAGCCCTCCTCGACCTCGCCGCGCGCGTACCGCTGCGCGTGATGGCGCGGTCGTACGCATTCGATGAGGCCAACGCCGCGCTGAGTGACGTCGCGCACGGCCGACTGATCGGCGCGGCCGTGCTGACAGTGAGAAACGACTAAGACTTGCGACGGTCCTGGAGACGAGCGGCGAAGACGGCAGCTTCGGTGCGTCGTTCCATACCGAGTTTCGCGAGCAGGTTCGACACGTAGTTCTTTACCGTTTTCTCGGCGAGAAAGATGCGCTCCGCGATCTGGCGGTTCGTAAGACCTTCGGCGATGAGGTCGAGGATCTTGCGTTCCTGGTCGGTGAGGCGCGCGATCCGCTCGTCTTCTTCGGGACCACGTCGGAGTCGTTCGAGCACGCGCGCGGTGACGTGCGGGTCGAGAAGCGATTGGCCTGACGCGACCCGCCGGACCGCGTCTACGAGGTCGGTTCCTTTGATCTGCTTCAGCAGATAACCGGCCGCGCCGGCCATGATCGCGTCGAAGAGTGCTTCGTCGTCGGCGAATGACGTGAGGATCAGGCACTGGATCTGCGGGTCGTGCGAGCGGACCTCGCGGCACACCTCGACGCCGTTGCCGTCGGGGAGGCGCACGTCGACGATGGCGACGTCGGGGTGGGTGGGCAGAATGCGCGAGACACCCTCGGCGGCGGTGCCGGCCTCGCCTACGACTTCGAATTCCTCGTGCGCTTCGAGGAGGTCGCGTACGCCGCGTCGAACGACTTCGTGATCGTCGAGCAGAAAAACGCGAACGGCCATGCAGAGAACCTCGGGCACGACCCTAGTTCGGTGTTGCGTCAGCCGGCCGCGGCGAGCACAAAGCGGCCTTTGCCCTGGCGCTTCGCGTCGTACATCGCTTCGTCGGCACGACGGAGGATGTCTTCGACGGATTCGGGGTGCCTTCCGGTCGTGGCAACACCGATGCTCGCGCTGATCTTGCCGGGCAAATGCCACGGGCGGCCCAGCGCGTCGAGGATGTGCAAGGCGATCGCGCCGGCTTCGTCGTTGGCGGTGCCTGGGAGCACGACGAGGAATTCGTCGCCGCCGAGACGCCCTGCGAGCGCGTGTGAGGGCACCGCGCCGACGATGCGACGCGCCGCCTCGACGAGCACGGAGTCGCCACGCTCGTGGCCGAGTGCATCATTCACTTCTTTGAAGCCGTCGAGGTCGACGAACAACACCGAGATCGTGTCGACCACGACTTCGTTGATCGTGTGTTTCTCGACCGCTTCGATCAGCGCCGCACGGTTCTTCAACCCGGTCAGCTTGTCGTGACTGGCTTGGAAGCGCAGCTCCCGTTCGAGCGCGCGCTGCTGGGTGACGTCGTGAATATTCGTGACGATCGTGCCGTCGTCGCGCAACGTCGCCGTCACCTCGACGGTGCGCGGCGATCCATCGCGGTGTTGCATCTGCATCTCTGTCGTGAACGTACGGCCGACCTGTTCGAGGCGTTCGGCAAGACCGGCTGCGCGCTCGTGCTCCGCAATGCCCAACACGTCACCGATCGTCATCCCGATGCACTCTTCGGGTGTGAGGCCGAGCAACGACTCGATCGCAGGGCTCGCGTACTCGATCGAGAGGTCGCTGCCAATCACCGCGATCACGTCGGTGGCGTGCGCAACCAGTGAGCGGAAATGCTCGCGTTCGAGGCCAACGTCGAGCGTGGCGCGCTCGGCGACGGCGGCAGTGCTCCCGACGCTGTACATCACGATCGTGAGGCACGTGGCATTCGCGGCGGCGACCGCGAGAGAAACGTGCGGGCTGAGCACGGTCGGTGCGATGTGGGTGGCGATCGCAAGTTGCCCGAGCGCGATGCCGCCAATGCTCCAGATCACGCCGCGCGACCACGCCTTGCTGCCGTCGGTGCGGAGCACGTCGGACAACCCGAGCACGTAGCCGATCGCGATCACCGGGCCCCACCCGGTTGCGTAGATGATCACGGTCGTCGTCGCGGCTGCGATCGCGAGGCGCAGGTTCCGCCGAACGGCACCCGGCTTCAGCCGTTGGGCGACGAAGTACGCCCCGGCGTTGACGATCGCGGTCCCGACGAGGAGCGTGAGGATGACCCAGTACGGAGTGCTCCCGAGCAGATGGGCTCGGTCCATGAGCCAGAACCCGAGCGCGCCGGCTGGGCCGCCCAAATAGGGCAGGAATGGCCCAATACGCGTTCGAAGTGTCCCTTTCTGCATCGAAGCGGTATCGGACCAGGGAGCTTCTGGCTGAAGGCCGTATAACCCCTGTCACTCTGTTCTCTGGTCGCGCTCGCTTCGCTCGCCGCTCCGGCGAAGCGGACGTGCTCGCTTCGCTGCGCGGTCCGCCGCCTCATTGCTCGGGATATCCGGCTCGCGGTGGGGCTCGCCGCTCCGGCGCAGATCTCAGACGGTGGTGTCGACTATTAGGAGGCTGCAGGGGCAGTGGTGCGACACCTTGTTGGGCACGCTGCCGAGCATGAATCGGCGCATGCCGGTCATGCCGCGGTTGCCCACCACCATGAGGTCCGCCTGCTTGGTCTCGGCCACCGCCACGAGCGCTTCCGCGGCGTCGCCCGGGCAGCTGTGCCCTTCTGCTTTCACGCCGACGCGTTCGGCTTGCTCGATCGCGGCCGCGAGCGTTTCGTCGCTCGCCTTCTCGAGGCCTTCGTTCAGGCTTTCGAAATCGACCATCGGCCCGCCCGCGCTCGCGACCGTCGTGACTTCGGCCGCCGACACCAAGCGGTACGCGTGCACGAGGTGCAGCGTCGCGCCGGTCATCTGCGCAAGGTCGATGGCCTCTTGTACCGCGACGCCCGCCGTCGCCGAACCGTCTGTCCCCACCACGATCGTGTCGTACATCCGCCCTCCAGCGACCGCGCGTGATCCCACCGACCACTGGCGCGTATCCGCTTTAGTCAGCCGCGAGGCCAGTTGTCAACGGACGAACCGCGGGTTCTTCGTCCGGCACATCTCGCATACCGAACAGTGGGGAGAACACCACCCAGAGCGCAGATGCCCATATGCCGAGGGCGCACACCAGCACGGTCGCGCGGAGCCCGATGACGGTGCCCAACACGCCGCCTGTGATGGCCCCGATGGGCAAGGTGCCCCACACGATGAACCGCACGGATGCGTTCATGCGCCCGAGAAGCGGTCGTGGGGATACTGCCTGGCGGTACGAGACCTGGGCCGTGTTGTAGATGACGCTGGTTGCACTGACCGCGAAGAAACTCGCGGCAACGAGCGCCACGCCCCAACCTCGGAACGCCAGGGCGGCCAGCAACCCGAATGGGCCGCCGATCACCTGGCTCAACCAGATCACCCGGGCGGTTCCGACGCGCGCTGAGATACGCCCGGCCAGGACGCCGCCGATCAAGCCACCCACGCTGCCGACGCTGAGCACGAGGCCGATGACGGCCGCACTCGCGTGCAGCGTGCGCACCAGGTACACGGTTTCGATCGCGAATTGGCCACCGCTGAAGAAGTTGCTCGTCGCGGTGCAACCCACGACCTTGCGCAGGATCGGATGGCCGAACACGAACGCGAGTCCCTCGCGAATCTCGCCCCGCAGGTTGCGCGGCGTTCCGGCGGACAGTGGGCGGGGCTCGGGCCGGCGGATGGCGAAGGTCGCGACGGTCGAGACCGCGAAGCTGGCGGCGTCGACCACCACCGCGTAGGCACCACCGAGTGCGCCTACCAGTGCGCCGCCGAGGCCGGGGCCGGCGACCTGACCGAAGGCCTGGCTGGCACCGATCTTGCCGTTGCCGTCGACGAGTTGGTCGCGCTCGACGAGTTCGGGCAAGTAGCTCTGGTACGCGACGTCGAAGAACACGGTGAGCACACCGGACACAACGGCGACCACGTAGAGCTGCGGCAAGCGCAGCGCATCGAACGCCTTCGCGACCGGGATCGAGCCGAGCACGATCACGCGCCCGGCGTCACTCCAGAGCATCACGCGGCGCTTGCGCCATCGGTCGACCCAAGCGCCGGCCGGGAGTGCAACGACGAGGAACGCGACGTTCGTGCACGCCGCGAGCGCGCCGACCTCGAACGTGGTCGCGTGTAACGACAGCAGCGCGACCAGCGGCAGCGCGAGTGTCGTGACGGCGCTGCCCACCTCGCTCACCGTTTGGCCGCCCCACAGCAGCATGAAGTCGCGGTGGTGCCAGAGCGAGCGCGGCGTCGGAGGCGGTGCCGGTTCGGCCATTGGGTTGAGACTGGCATCAGTGATTGGGAAGTGTCAATCACTTATGCTGTCGGCGTGGCTCGTCCCGCGAGCAAGCAGAGCGGCCGCCCTCGGCGGGCGGCGACCCGGGAAGAGGCGCGTGCCCTCTCGCACCCCGATCGCTGGCGGATCATCCGCCTCACCCTCGACGAGGCGCTCACCAACAAGGAACTTGCCGAACGCCTCGGCCGCGACCCGGCGTCGATGTTGCACCACGTGCGCACCCTGGTGACGACCGGCTTCATCGAGGCACAGGAACCGCGGCGCGGCGCCCGCGGCGCGAAAGAGATCCCGTACCGCTCCACCGGCAAGTCGTGGACGCTCGAGGTCGGCGACCCAACCGACGATCAGGCGCTCGCCATCGTCGACGCTTTCCGCGCCGAACTCCTCGAATCGCCGCCCGATGAACGCCGCTGGGCGCGACTCGGCTTGCGCCTCACGCCCGAGCAGCGCGACGAACTCGAATCGCGCCTCTTCGCGCTCGCTGAAGAAGCGGCAACGTGGAGCCCGGCCGAGGGCGGCGAGCCGTGCGCATTGTTCGTCGCATTGCACGCACGTCCCGACGCCTACCGCTCGACCCGCGGCGGCGCACGATCGACCCGTCGAGCCAAGAAGGCTGCATCATGAGCACTCGCGACCCGGGAATTCCGAGTGGTGAGCGGCGGGCTGCGCAGCACTTCTGCGCGTTCAAGCGCGTCTTGTTATGGGGCATGCTTCCCGGGTGAACGACACGCAGACAGACGGCACCATGCGGGCCTGGCGAACGCACGAGTACGGCCCGCCGCGAGACGCACTCGTGCTCGACTCGGTGCCCATCCCCACGCCGGACGCGGGCGAACTGCGTGTTCGTGTGCAGGCCATCCCCTTGAACCTCAACGACCTGGAACGCATCACCGGGGGCAACATGATGGTGCGCCCCGACCTGCCGTACAGCCCGGGCATGGAAGTGATGGGCATCGTCGACGCGTGTGGCGACGGCGTCGAGCACTGGCAAGGCAAGCGCGTGGTCGCGATGCCGAAGGGCGCGAACGGAGGTTTCGCCGAGTACGCGGTTTGTCCCGTCGTGTCGGCGTTCGAAATGCCGGAGGCGATCCCGCTGCCGGACGCGGCCGCGCTCTACTTCCCGTTCCACCTTGCATGGCTCGGGCTCTTCGATCGCGCCGATCTGCAACGCGGCGAAAGCGTGTTGATACATGCCGGCGCGGGAGGATCAGGGTCGGCCGCGATCCAACTCGCGGTGCATGCGGGTGCGCGGGTATTCGCGACGGCCGGCACCGACGACAAGGTGCAGTTGTGCCGTGACCTCGGTGCCGGCGTCGCGATCAACTACAACGACGCCGACTTCGCCCAGGTCGTGCTCGACGAGACCGGTAACCGTGGCGTCGAGGTCGTGTTCGACAACGTGGGCGAAGCCGTGATGGAACCGTCGATGAAGTGCACCGCGTACAACGGTCGCTACCTGATGATGGGATTCGCGTCCAACAAGGTGGTCGCCGACGAAAAGCTGATCGTGCCGCGACGCGTCATGCTCGGCAACTTCAAACTCTGCGGCGTGCTTCTTGGATACGCGAACAACGACATGTCGAACATGTTGAAGAGCGCGATGGGCTGGAACTTCGCATCGGATCAGCTGGGCGAGAAGATCATGGGAGAGATCATCGAGCTCGTGTTGAGCAAGAAGGTGAAGCCCGTGATCGGCAAGGTCGTCGACTTCGCGGATATCCCCGAGGCGATCGAGGCCATGGCGAATCGCGAGACCGTGGGCCGAACGATCGTCCAGCTCTCCTGACGGCTCCGGTGAGGGCTAGGGAGCCGGCGCTGCGGTAGTCGTCGTCTCTTCGGGGACCGTGGTCGTGGTCGTGCTCGACTCGGTGCTCGTCGTCGTAGGCAGCTCGGTCGTCGTCGTGGGCGACTCGGTGCTCGTCGTCGTGGCCGGCTCGGTCGTGGTGGTCGTCGGGTCGCACTTCGGCGTGCCGTCGGTGAGGTGCAGCCCGTCGAGCGAGTGGCACATGAATGCCGCGTACTGTTCGGATCCCGTTTGGTTGAAGTGCCATTGGTCAGACCCGAACCATTCCGGGAAGTGATCGGCGAACAACGAACGCACGTCCACGACCTGGAGTTGACTCAGTTCGCTGTCGACCTGCGCGAGCGCGGTATTCACCGCCTGTATCCGTGTGTCGATCGTCGGATCCCAGCTCGGAGTGACGGCGGGGATGTTCGACCACACGACCGGGACATCGCTCGGAATGTTTGAAACGAAGTCGCGGATCGCTTGCGGTTCGAGCAGCGAGATCACGGTCTCGCTGTAGTTGGCCGCATCGTTCGTGCCGAGCTCGACGATCACCACCTTCGGCGTGCCCTTCTTCTCGACCATGTCGTTGTATTCGGCGCGCCAGTCGACCGGCCCGGGACACTGCGGGTTGGCGTTCGGTAGCAAGCCGCACGACGGCTTCGCTCGCAGTGCGAGTAGGTAGTCGGAATTGAAGGCGCGGCCCGCGGCATCACTGGCGACGCCGACCTGGCTGTCGCCGAGGATGAACACGAGCGGCCCGCAGCCGGCCAGGAGCACGGCTCCGGCCGCGACGACAACGAGCCGCCGCATCGAACGTTTCCCCACCGTTTCTCCCCCACTGCCGCCCATTCCGGCGCGCTCAGGTGACGTTATCGATTCTTCGAAAACTAACCAGGGGGTGACCACTTTGGGTGCGATGATGAGCCCTGCACGGGTGCGCTGCCTCGTACCGATGAGTTCCATAACGCGGCGGCGTCTCACCCTCGACAGCACGACGAGCAGGGGTCAACCAGGCATGAGCGACGCAGCCATCCGAACCGAGGACCTCGTCCGCACGTTCGACGACTTCATCGCGGTCGACAAGGTCGATCTCGACATCACCGAAGGCGAGATCTACGGCTTCCTTGGGCCCAACGGTGCCGGCAAGACCACCACGGTCCGGATGCTGTGCACATTGCTGACGCCCACGAGCGGCAGCGCGATGGTCGCCGGCTACGACGTCGGCTCACGACCGGGCGATGTACGACTCCACATCGGTGCCGCGCTGCAGGACGCGGCCCTCGACCCGAAACAGACGGGGCGCGAGCTGCTCCGCCTGCAGGGCCTCCTCTACGGACTCCCGAAGAGCGCCCTACCGAAGCGAGTCGAGGAACTCGGCGAACTCATCGACCTCACTGATGCGCTCGATCGCCCGATCAGCACGTATTCGGGCGGCATGAAACGGCGGCTCGATCTCGTAGCCGCGCTCGTGCACAACCCGGAGATCCTGTTCCTCGACGAGCCGACCACCGGCCTCGACCCGGTGAGCAGAGCCACCGTGTGGCAAGAGGTGCGCCGCCTCAACCACGAGCTGGGCATGACCATCTTCCTCACCACCCAATACCTCGAAGAAGCCGATGAGCTGTGCGACCGAGTCGGCATCATCAACCAAGGCCGGATCGTCGCCGAGGGCAGCCCCGACGAGCTGAAGCGTTCGGTCGGCGCCGACATCATCGTGGCCCGGGTCGACGGCGATGCCGCACCCCTGTGCCCGATCCTCGCGGCCTTGGACGGTGTGCAGAGCGTCGAAGCACACGGCAACGAGTTGCTGATCGCCACCGACAACGGCTCGGCCGCGATCAGCCCGGTCGCGGTTGCGCTCAACGGCTGTGCCGTTGCGGTGCGCGACCTCACCTTGCGCACACCCACGCTCGACGACGTGTTCCTCGAGCTCACCGGTAGCCATATCGAACGCGACGACACCAACCAGGAGACTGACCGATGAGCGTTGCCGACGTCGTTGCACCGACCACCAGTTCGGACGCGCTGAGGGCGCGGCCGGCGGGCTTCCTCCATGACGTGAGTGCGATTGCCGGCCGGGCGTTACGCGCGGTTCCGCGTGATCTCGAAGCCGTGACCCCGCCGATATTCATCGCGTTGTTCTTCTTCGTAGTGAACATCGCAACGTTGCAACGCCTCACCCAGTCGGCCGGTGCCGGCTTCGACTACAAAGCGTTCGAGATGCCCACCGCGATCCTGCTCGGTGTCACCGGCATATCTCGGGCGCCCGCGCTGGTGCTCGATATACAAGACGGCTATCTCGACCGGCTGCTGATGACACCGATCCGCAGGCTGTCAATCCTGCTCGGCCACATGGTCGCCGACGTTGCCGTCGCGATCGGGCTGACCGTGCCGATCTTGGCTCTCGGTTTCGCCATCGGCGTGCGCTTCGAGGGCGGCCCACTCGGGGTCCTCGCGTTCATCCTGTTGGCCGCGCTGTGGAGCTTGGCGTTCTCGGGCTTCGGCTACGCCATCGCGCTCAAGACCGGCAACCCTGCGGCCGTGAACTCCAGCTTCTTGCTGTTCTTTCCATTCCTCTTCCTCACCTCGTCCTACGTGCCTCGCTCGCAGCTGTCGGGCTGGCTGCACACAGTCGCTGCGTTCAATCCCGTCACCTACCTGCTCGACGGCCTGCGTTCCCTCGTCTCGCAAGGCTGGCAATGGGGCGAGCTGGGCAAGGCCGTGCTCGCCATAGCGGTGCTCGGCGCGATCAGCATGTCGATGTGCTTCGCGGCATTGCGAGGAAGGACCCGACGCGGCTGATGCGCGCTGATCGCCTCGTAGCCACGCTCCTGTTTCTCCAGTCTCGCGGCCGGGTGACGGCCAACGAAGTGGCCGAGGAGCTGGAGGTGTCGATCCGCACCGCGCGGCGCGACCTCGAGGCGCTGTCGATTGCGGGCATCCCCGTCTACTCGCAGGCGGGGCGGGGCGGCGGCTGGTCGCTCATCGGTGGTTCCCGCACCGATCTCAGCGGGCTGACCGCGGCCGAGGCTCGCACGTTGTTCC
>JAODBJ010000228.1 GCA_025463905.1 Actinomycetes bacterium | reverse complement strand
ACGAAGTTCGCGCCGCTGTCCCGCGCGTAGTCGAGCGGCATCCGGCTCCCGACTGGCCGGACCGCAGCGCCGGCACGCGGGACGATCGGTTGCGATCCGATCGGGTGGCCGTTCGACTCCCGCCACCGCGACTGCTGAAGTCGCAGTCGTTGACGCAATGAGGTCATCTCCGGTCGTCCCGGAACCCGGTCGACCGTCTCCCAGCAGTGCGCGGCCTCGAGCTCCTCCTTCGACGGAGCCTCACTCATGCCATGATGGTAAAGAGCTGATCTACGCGGGTGTACTCAGCGTCTTCTTCCCCCGTCGTGCCGTCGCGATCCGTTCTCGGGTCGCTGAGTTCCCGTACGGGGTATTCAATGACCCGAGAATCCGTCGTAGGCGCGTTGTCACGGCTTGGCGCGGCTTCACATGGCGTCTTTCGTGGTGCTGCGGCCGTGGAGTGCGGCGCAACCCGAAAGCAACTATCGATGCTCGTCCAGGCCGGCGTGATCCAACGCGTCCTGCCCGACACCTATCGAATGACCGCGGTCGCAGAATCCCCCGAGCAACGCTTGCAGGCGGCCCTCTTCTGGGCCGGCGAGGACGCCGCCGCCGCGGGTCGATCGGCCGCACAGGTCTATGGCCTGGAAGGTGTGACCGCCGACCGTCCCGAGGTCGTCGTGCCGAGAGCGAGCGGAGCACGCGGAAAGACAGTGGTGGTGCATCGACCGGAGAACCCCGCTACGTCGATGGTTCGCCAACACCGCGGCTTCCAGGTCACCGGTATCGAGGCGACTCTCTTGGCGCTCGCCGAAACGCTCGACGACGAAGCGTTCGAGATCGCATGTGAAGACGCCCGTCGCCGGCACCTCACCTCAGTGCCCGCGCTACAGGCGTACCTCGATCGTTTCGGTCGCGCCGGGCGACCGGGCGTCGCCGCGTTGCGACGCTTGTTACGCGAACTCGATCCGATGCACCCGTCTCGATCAACTCTCGAGGTGAAGACTCGTCGGCTCCTAGCCGCGCACCGTGTCCCGGACTTCGTGCGTGAGTTCCCACTCGAGTGGAACGGCCGCACTTACCTCTACGACTTCGCGTTCGCGCGGCAGCGCACGATCCTCGAAACCAACGGTCGACGATGGCACGACGACCCCGCCGACTACGAAGACGACAACGAGAAGTGGAGCGTCCCAGGTCGCCACGGCTACCGGCTCGTGTTCGCGACCTGGGCCAAAGTCACGAAGCGACCCGAGCAACTCCTCAGCGAACTCGCGGCGACGCTCGCCGCGTAGACCGCCGCGCCGCGGCCGGTTCACGTCCGCCGGACGATCCCTATGTCTCCGACTTTGACCGCGAATTGCTGGTCGGGTTGGCGCTCGATGTCCGCCCATGCTTCGCGCATTCCGTCGCTCCATCGGATGTCGTCGAACACGACCAGCGCGCCTGCTCGCAGATGCGGCCCGGCGGCGGCGTAGAACTCGAGGGTCGGTACGCGCTCGTGGTGCCCGTCGACGAAGAGGAAGTCGACCGGCTCTTGGTCGGACAGGGCGGGCGCGAGTGTGTTGGCGAACCGCCCGACGCGCGCGTCGACGAGGTCGGCGAGTCCGAGGTCCGCCCACACTTGGCGCGCGAGCCCGACCCGTTCGGCCCCGCGCTCGAGGGTCACGAGCACGCCGTTGCCGTTCAACCGGAGCGCGGCCGCGAGGTACGCACCTGAGATGCCGACGCACGTCCCCATCTCGATCACCGACGCGGGCCGCTCGGTGCGGACGAGTGCCATGAGCATGCTCGCCTCGCGGCGCCGCTTGCTCCCGGAACGCGTGACGTCCGCGACGGTCCGGCCGTCTCGATCGAGCGCGTCGTTGCACGCCTCGAGGTCGACGCGTACGCGCTCGATCCGCTCCGCCCACTCTGCTTCGGCCGCCGGCAGTCGACCTCGGTACGACATCGCGACCGCGCGAGCGAGACCGTCCTCTCCGCGGCGCCGCAGCGCAGACTCTGCCGCGACCATCTCGCCTGCCCGCCGCACGCGCGTCTGAAGCGTCACCGCGGCGACCCTAACCAGCGCTCATGGGGCTGCCGCGGACCTTGCGAGCACGCGGTTCATCGCAGGCTGACATAGACGTTACGAACGGATCGTGGCCGTGCTCACGCACGTGCGCTGATCAGATGGCCGTGATGCTGACCGCATCGACATTGAACATCGACATGTCGACACCCAGGTTGTTGAGCTCAAGGCTCTGTTTGCCCGACTTCGGCGTCCACACCGGCGTCCGAGTGAGGTCGACCTCGCCGGTCCCGAGGCGCCAGCAGCCGATCGCGTCGCCACGCGACGAGCAGGTACCGATCGGCGCTCCCACCGTGTTTCACGTCTGCACGTTGCCGGCGGCGGTGACTCAGATCCGAAGCGCTGCCCGTCGGGAAGTTAAGCGATGTACTCTTCGCCGTCCTTCTCCCTGTCGTGACCGTGCCGGGGTCCTTCTCGGTCCCGTGGCTTCCCGCAGGGGGCACTCATTGGCCCGAGAATCTCTCGTCGGCGTGTTGTCGAAGCTCAGTGCGCCATCCCTCGGCGTGTTTCGGGGTTGCGCGGCTGTCGAACTCGGCGTGGCCCGCAAGGCACTCACCGCGCTCATGTCCGCTGGTGTCATCGAACGCGAACTCCCCGACACGTATCGCATGACCGCGGTTTCGCGCTCGTCCGCGCAGCGCTTGCGCGCTGCGCTCCTGTGGGCGGGCGACGACGCGGCGGCGGCGGCTCGCTCCGCTGCAGCCGTCTACCGCATCGAAGGGGTTCACGCGTCAACGCCTGAGATCGTCGTCCCCCGCTCGAATCGCGCGCGTTCCGCAAGAGTCGTCGTGCACCGCCCTGGGAATCCGGCTGCGTCGATGGTTCGCCAACACCGCGGCTTCCAAGTCACCGGTATCGAGGCGACGCTCTTGGCGCTCGCCGAAACGCTCGACAACGAAGCGTTCGAGATCGCATGTGAAGACGCCCGTCGCCGGCGCCTCACCTCGGTACCCGCGCTGCAGGCGTACCTCGATCGGTTCGGTCGCGCGGGCCGGCCCGGAGTCGCCGCTTTGCGACGCTTATTACGCGAACTCGATCCAACGCACCCGTCTCGATCGACCCTCGAGGTGAAGACTCGCCGGCTCCTCGTCGCGCACGGCTTCGCCGACTTCGTACGAGAGGTCCCGCTCGCGTGGAATGGTCGCACGCACTACTTCGACTTCGCCTTCGAGCAACAGCGCACGATCCTCGAGACCAACGGTCGCCGATGGCACGACGACCCGGCGGACTACGAAGACGACAACGAGAAGTGGAGCGTCCCCGGCCGCCACGGTTACCGCCTCTTGTTCGCGACCTGGGCCAAAGTCACCAAGCGACCGGAGCAACTCCTCGACGAACTCGCGGCGACGCTCGCCGCATGAGCGCTGCCCGAACACGGCGGTGGAGGCCGGCGCCTCGTTGCGCCGACCCCCACTGACCGTGTCCCGCGTTGTTCACACCGTTAATGCGTGAACATCACCTGGATCTGCTCGATCTGCAGACCCTGTCCTGTGGTCCCCGTCACTGCGCCGTTGGATACCCACGGCTGCCATCCGAGGCCGGCGACGAACGAGCGGTACATGACGCTCTCCCCGGGCGGACCACCCACTAGCGCGAGCCGGAACGCCTCCAGCCGCTTGCCTTCGCCGACCGTCCCGCACAGCGCGCTGTCGTCAACTCCGAGCTTCCACCCGACGTCTTGGACGTGGGCCGCGCAGCGCAAGTTGCCGCCGACGTTGGAGTGAACCTCAATGCCGTCCATGCGCTGGCCGGCAAAGCCGGTGACCGCTCCGTCGTTCACGAGCGGTTGCCATGCGCCGTCTTGCGATTGCGAGCGATACGTGACCTCGGGTAGCGGTGCATCGCTGAACTGCACCTGGATGGCAGTCACGGCATGGTCGAACGAAGTCGCGCCGCACGCCGTTCCGTCCGCGACCCACGGTGTCCAGGTTCCGATGTTGCATCGGTACAAGACGTGTTGGTTTGGCGCGTCGGCGAGGCGCAACCGAATTGCCTCGACGTGGTGCGCCTGGTCGGTCGTGCCGCAGGTCTGACCGTCGTTCACTTCGGGCAGCCAACCCACGTTCTGCGCGAACGCTTGGCAGAGCACGGAGCCGCCGAGGGTCGATTGCACGCGGAATGCGTCGGGATACGTCGCAAACAGTCCGTGTGACGTATCACTCTGACCCTCCTGTGCCGGTGTCCCCCACGCCGGGAAACCGACGACCGACACCGCGGCGGACGCGTGCCCGGCGACTCGTTCCGAAGTCGTCGCGCTGGCCGTGCCGACGACGGGTGCGTCCTGCGCGTGCGCCTGATACACGACTCGCGACAGCGCCGTGTGGTCGATCAACCCGTTGCGCGTGCCGCTGACGTGCACTTCACCCACGTGCTGGTTCGTCGCCACTGCGAACGCAGTGACTGAACCAAAGGAACTGAGAACCTTCGGTGGGCGCATGACCGCGCCGAGCAGCGTGCCGTTGTTGACGGCGCCGAACCCGGAGAAGGCGCGGAAGTGGCGCGGCACGAACTGTTGGAGGTTGCCCGACGTGTCGGTCACGAAGATGGTCGGTTCTCCGGTGGGGAGCAGCGTCGCCGACGGCGCACCGCTCACCGGCGGCAGCGTCTGGAAGATGATCGGCGAGATCGTGCTCAACGTCGCGGTGCCGAAGAGCGGGAACGTCGCGACCTCGACCTGCTGATTGGCTCCAGTCACGTACGCGCTGATCGAGTTCCCGTTCAGGTACGCCGACGACGTCGTGGTGGCCGGCGACGCGAACGCACCGAGGTCGCGCCACGGTGCCCAGGGGTCGCCGAAGGCTTCGCGCACTGCGATATGACCGTTCGGCATCGTCGCGAGCGCGGCCGTGTAACCGTGGAAGACAACGATCGTCGGGTTGAGCGAGATCGCGGTTCCCGGGTTGCTCAGATCGACCCAACGCCATGCGGTCGCCGATGTCTGTTGCAGCTCTTCGAGATGGCCGTTCGCTCCGCGCACGACCACGCGCGACAGTGAACCGTTCTCCCCGGCCGACGGTGTGCCGACCGCGGTCGTGCCGGGCGGGAGCCCATGGTCGACCCACTGCGTGCCGTTGTAGTCGTAGAGGTGACCGTTCGCCGCGGTGACGAACGCGTGCTTCACACCGTCGTCGCCGAGTGCAGTCGCGGGTCCTGACGCGGTCGTCGTTCCCGGCGGAGTGTTCAGGTCGAACCAGTGGCTCCAGCTGCCGAAGCTCGACGTCTGCCGCCACAGATGGCCATTCGTGTCCACACCGAACACGCCCTGCTGCGGGATGATGAGGCTTCCGAACCGGACCGTCCACGCAAGCGTTGCCAGTGGCTGCCCGGTGTTGAACACGGGCAGCGTGTCTTTGCGCAACGCCAACGACAGCGCGCCGGCGTCCACCGAGCCGCTCAACCCGTAGTACGCGGGCCCGAGTAGGGCCAGGTTCGTGTGCAAGTCGCTGTTCGTAGAGTCGAGGTTGACCTGTCCCGACACGTCGATGGCGGCGCTGTTGAGTTGCTTCTCGGCGCTCGGGCAGGGGTCACCGCAACCGATGCTTCCAGTCGTACGGAACCATGAGTTCGAGAAGCTCAGACGCGCGGATTGGACGGTCAGCGGTGTCGAGCTGTCGTTTTCGGAGCCGACCCCGGGCGCCACGCGCAACACGACGTCGATCGTCAGGTCAAACGACACGGCGACATTGGCATCCCCGCAGAAGACGAAACAGATCTTGTGGTTGAACGAGTACTGCGATCCGTCGTGACCGGGAAGGAAGTAGCGAAGCCCGACCAGGTTCGTCCCGAGGCTCTTGGCGCGAAGCTGGGCGTGGTCAGCCGTCACCGGGTTGCAGGTGTTGCGGCCGTCCCAACTGCCGTCACCGGCTTTGATGCCGGCTTCCAACTGGTTGCAGAACTGATCGTGCATCGACGACCACGCCGTGTCGAACGCGCTGCGCACGACGCCGGGCTTGGTCGTCGTGAACGCAGGGTTGACGACGAAGGCGTTCGCGCTCTGCTGCCAGGACGCGAGCGTGATGCGAGCGTCGCCCGCGAAGTCGTTGAAACCGTCGGCGTCCGCGCCGGCCGGGCCGGCAAGCACCGCGACGACGAGCGCGACCGCCATCGCGACGACCGCCCATCGCGCCGATCGCGGTAGAGGTGACCGAAACATGTGCCTTTGACCGTGCATTGCAACTCCCCACACGTTGTATCCCGGCCGCTCTCTTCGCGGTCGTGTCCCAACCTGTAAGGCGTGCCATGCCATGGCACATCGTGTGCCATCGGCCCGGCGACTACGGAATGCCGACGCCGCTACGGCGCGGCGATCGACACCACGGGAGATGCGAGCGCACGACCTCCGAGCGACCCCGCGAAGGCGCGGGTCGAGAAGTTGAACACGCCGCCGTCGGCGGCGACCATCAGATAGCCGTCGCCGTATCGCACCATTCCGACGATGGGCTGCTGGAGCTGCGCCCCGCCCATTGAGCCCTTGAACTTCGCGCTCCCGAACGCGAAGACGCCACCATCGGATGCGACGAGCCAGTAGCCGTGGTTGTCGGCGGTCGGCACCAATGCGACGATCGGTTGACTGAGGTGACGGCCGCCCATCGAGCCGTAGAAGCGCGCGTCGCCGAACGCGAAGACGCCGCCGTCGACGCCCACCATGTAGTAGCCGCGCCCCGTCGGTGTGGCGACGGATCCGAGCACCGATCCGCTGAGCGCGACGCGGCTGAGATCTCCGAAGAACGGAGCGCTACTTGCGTTCGTGGACGGCACCGGGAACACGCGGCCTCGCGACGTGAACAGCCAGTACCCCGACCCGGACCCGCTGAACAGCGACATGCTGGTGACGCGCTCGCCCGCGAACAACCGCAGCGACGAGTTGTGTAACGGCGGGGCCGAGCCGAACGCCTGTATCTGCGAGCCGGTGAGGACGTAGTACCCATGCGTGCCCGCCGGAACGATCTGGGTCGCTTGCGCGCCCGGGGAACCCGAGCTGCCGAGGTACGGCGCCGACCCGAACGCGTAGACGTTGCCGGCGCGGCTCAACATCCAATAGCCGGGACGCGCGGGCGTCGGAACACTGACGGCGAGCGTGATGGGCCGAGACGACGCGGACGTTGCACTGGTGCCGGCCCGGTTCGTCGCGGCGACCTTGAACGTGTAGGTCGCGCCCGCGGTCAGCCCGGTGACGGTTATCCGCGACACGGGAGCGACGCGCACCGTTTTCGCGACCGTCGTTTTCCGAAGGACGCTGATGGTGAAACCGGTGATCGGCGCACCGTTGTCGCGAGCCGGAGCCGTCCACGACACCACTGCGGACTGCTTCGCCGCGGTCGCGCGCACGTTCGTCGGAGGGTCCGGGTGTCCAGCCGGGACAACCACATTCGACGACGAAGACTCAGTGCTGTTGCCGACTGCGTTCGTCGCGTGGACCGTGAACGTGTAGCCGGTTCCGTTGGAGAGCCCTGCGACCGTCGCGTTCGTTGACGACGCGCCCGCCGTCGCCGTCTGTCCGCCAGGGGCCGCGGTGATCGTGTAGCCGAGCACCGCGCTCCCACCGTTCGACGCGGGCGCGCCCCACGACACGGACGCACGTGCGTCGCCGCCGGTGCCGGCGACGTTGGTGGGAGGACCGGGTCGTCCACTCGGCACGACCACGTTCGATGACGCGGATTCGGTGCTGTTGCCGACTGCGTTCGTCGCGTGGACCGTGAACGCGTAGCCGGTCCCGTTGGAAAGGCCCGTGACGGTCGCGTTCGTTGACGACGCGGGCGCGGTCGTCTGCTGCCCGCCGGGGTTGGTCGTGATCGTGTAGCCGAGCACCGCGCTCCCACCGTTCGACGCGGGCGCGCCCCACGACACGGACGCACGTGCGTCGCCGGCCGTCGCGGCGACGTTGGTCGGCGCACTCGGGGCAGTTGCCGGCGCGGAAGGTACCCGATCGGCGATGTGGATGAACCCGTCGGGCCATCGCACTCCTCGCTGCAACGTCGCGAAACGGAACGTGTTGTGGTAGTCGAAGTTCATCTCGGAGATCTGGACGGTGCCATCCGTGTTGACGGCTTCGACGTAGGTGACGTGCCCGCCGTTGGCCGACCACCACGCGACCGATCCGAGCGCCGGGTGGTCGTCGACGGTGATGCCGGCGCGTGCGGCCGCGGGACCCCATTCCCATCCGCCCCCCCATCGCTGCCCGGCCGGCTGCTTGTACGACGACGTGAACGTCACGCCGTTGAGTTCGGCTTTGTTCAGTTGGTTCAACCGGTACGCGACCCACGAGTGGCACTGACCCTGCGTCATCCCCCACTGGTCGTTGAGGCAATTGGCGCCGGTCTGCTCGTCGCAGTCGGGGGCGTTCGGGTAGGGATAGCCGTAGTCGGCCGCGCTTGCGAAGGCGCGGCCCGGCAGCCCGAACGCCAAAAGGAGGAGCAACGCGAAGCCGACGAACGCTCGGGTACCTCGCGGCCGCGCCGCGCGCGAGAACCTTCTGGTCGTCCTTGACACCGTTGCTTCCAGCCTGCCGCGCGGATTTCGGTCGACAGAGGCTATACCGCCTATATCGGATAAAGCTATAGATAGCGTCTTATTCGGACAGGAGGTTCGGCGAACGGCGCGCCGAGGGCCGCTGCACTCGATCGCAGGCGTCGATCGCTAGATTGTTGGCAGCGAAGGGGAGTAGCCCTACGCCGGGTGATCGACACGCTGGGCGATATGCCCCGGTCCCCGGGCCCGAGAACGTGCGGGTGGGCGAGACCTTCGATCGGCATCACTGGATGCCTGGTCGAGGTCGCGTCCCCACCTCCTCCAGGTCGTTGAACAGGAGGAGCGATGCACGCGTTCTTGATCGGGTTCGGCGTCATCTTCATCGCCGAGATGGGCGACAAGAGCCAGCTCATGGCGCTCACGTTCGCGGCCCGCTACCGAGCGATCCCGATCCTCATCGGGATCACGATCGCCACCGCGTTCGTGCACGCATGCAGCGTCGCGCTCGGCGCGATCGTCGGTGTCGCGCTACCGACGCGCGCGATTGCCATCGTTGCCGGTATCGCCTTCTTCGCGTTCGCAGTGTGGACGCTGCGCGGCGACGACCTCTCTGAAGACGAAGCGTCGCAAGCGGACCGCTCGAACCGTTCTGCAGTGGTCGCGGCCTCGGTGGCGTTTTTCCTCGCCGAGCTCGGCGACAAGACGATGCTCGCGACGATCACGCTGGCGACGCACGAAGGCTTGCTCGGCACGTGGGCCGGCTCAACGGTCGGGATGGTCGCCGCGGATGCGCTCGCCATCGTGGTGGGGCAACAACTCGGCACCCGGCTCCCCGAACGCGCTATCCGCATCGGTGCCGCTGTCGCATTTGTCGGCTTCGGTGCGGCCCTTGTCTTCCAAGGAGTGCGGGGATGAAACTCGCGTCCATCCAAGGGGAACCTGCGCGTCGAACGGCTCTCTGAGTTCGCGCAGCGGATGAGGGGGGCTCGGCCATGGCCGCAGTCGACAGTGTGAAGTTGTTCGCCGACCGGTTCCAGGGAACGGCGTTGACACCGGGCGAAGTCGGCTACGACGACGCGCGCTCCTTGTGGAACGGCGACATCGACCGCCACCCGCTCGTCATCGCGCAATGCGTCACGGACGAGCACGTCGTCGAAGCGCTTGCCTTTGGCGTTGAGCAGGGCATCGATATCTCGGTGCGCGGCGGCGGCCACAACTTCGCAGGTCACGGCGTGACCGAAGGCGGGGTGATGATCGACCTCAGCGACATGCACGACGTGACGGTCGATACTGCGGCGCGGCGCGTACGTTGCGGCGGCGGCACTACCTGGGCCGACCTCGACGCCGCGACGCAGGAGCACGGCCTCGCCGTAACCGGTGGCGTGATCAGCCACACCGGGGTCGCAGGGCTTTCGCTCGGCGGTGGAATCGGCTGGTTGACGCGCAAAGCGGGGCTCAGCTGCGACAACCTGCTGAGTGCGCGCGTCGCCACCGTCGACGGTCGAGTCGTGAACGCCTCCGCGGACGAAAACAATGATCTCTTCTGGGCGCTGCGCGGTGGCGGCGGCAACTTCGGTGTTGTGACGGAGTTCGAGTTCGCGCTGCACGACGTCGGTCCGTTGGTACAGCTCGGCCTGTTCTTCTGGGGCACCGAGCAGGGCCCCGACGCATTTCGTTTCATGCGCGACTACATCGCCGGTTTGCCCGACGACACAGGCGTGCAGATCGTCGGGCTGAACGCTCCGCCGTTGCCGTTCGTACCCGAGCAGTATCACTTCGCGCCGGGCTACATCCTCGCGGTCGTCGGATGGGGATCACCCGAGGAGCACGCGGCCGTCGTCCAACCCATCCGAGACACACTGCCGCCGTTGTTCGAGATGGTCACGCCGATCCCGTACACCGACCTGCAGAAGATGCTCGACGACGCGGCGCCGTGGGGCATCCTGGCCTACGAGAAAGCGCTGTACCTCGATGACCTCACCGACGACGCGATCGCGGTCCTGAGCGACCACTTCCCGCGCAAGTCGTCACCAATGTCGATCATGCCGATCTTCGCAATGGGTGGCGCATACGCAAACCCCGGAGAAGACGACACCGCGTTCGGCGGCAGCCGCGAGGCGAAATGGATCGTCAACATCTCCGCGATCGCACCCGAAGCCGCGGTCCTCGATGCCGAACGTACCTGGGTGCGTACGTTCTGGGACGCCCTGCGACCGGAAGCCAGTGGATCAGGCACGTACGTCAACTTCTTGAACGACGCCGACGAAGATCGACTGCGCGCGTCCTACGGCGCGGCGAAGTACGACCGGCTCGCTCAGATCAAGTCGAAGTACGACCCCGACAACCGCCTTCATCTCAACGCGAACATCAATCCGGCGCGCTGACCCCACCCGAACCCACCGGGAACGAGCTGTCACTTCGGGTCTCGCAGTTGTTCATCGCACGTTCGCGCGCCGGTGACATCGTCACCCTACGGTCGTGGCCATGCAGGCCGCGCCCATGGACTTCGAACGACAACTCGTCTTCGACGGCTGTTTCAACTTCCGTGACCTCGGCGGCTACGGAACCTCCGACGGCCGATGGGTACGGCCACGCCGGCTGTACCGCGCCGACGGACCACACGCGCTGACCACACGCGACATCGCCAAGCTGCGCGCCTTGGACCTCGCCACCGTCATCGACCTGCGCACACCGCAAGAGGTGACGGACCGCGGCTGCTACGACACGGTGCTGACGAACGCCGTGGAGCATCACCTGCCCATGATCGACGTCCTCCCGGATGTCGAAGAGCTGCCGGGGTGGATCGACCCTGCGTTCGTTGCGCGTCGGTACCGCGACATGCTCGACGAAGGCCGCGGCACGATCGCACAAATCCTCGCGATCCTGTCCGACCCGAGTGCCTATCCAGTCGTGTTCCACTGCAGTGCCGGCAAGGATCGCACCGGTGTGATCGCGGCGGTGCTCCTGGGCGTGCTGGGCGTTCCCGACGACACCATCGTCGCCGACTACGCGCTCAGCGAAACCGCGATGGGGCATCTCGTCGACCACTACAAACGTGCGTATCCCGACGCGGTCGAACAACTGTCGAGAGTGGCACCCGCCATGGTCGCATCCCATCCCGATGCGATGGCCGCCTTCATTGAAGGCGTCCGACGCGACTATGGCAGCTTCGACGGCTTCGTCGCCGAACTCGGTGTTGGCAGCGCACCCCGCTACCTGCGCGGCGCCGTCCTGGCCTGAACGGCGCCGCGCACGTTGGGTGCGGCTAGGGAAGAAGCGCCTGCGACGCCTTGAGCAGCGCGTTGCAACTCTTGAGCTCGCTCGACACAGTTTGCTTCGCCGGCGCGACGTCGTTGAAGGCCGCGTCCGTCAGCGTCGTCTTGACCTTGTTGGCCAGCGCGTCGCGCTTTTTGGCCAGCTTCAACAGCGCCTTTTCCGTGTCGACGTACTGCTGGTCGCTCGCGAGGGTGCCCGTCTTGAGTGCCGCGGTGTCGGCGAGGAGTGTGTTGGTGCCGAACGTGCCGACGCTCGCGTACACCTGCTTGTAGCACTGTCCGAGGGATTGGAGCCCGGCCAGGGTGCTCGGGGCGTTGGTGACGATCTCCGTGAGCACGCGTCCGTCGGGAATGTACGAGTCCGACAACCCGACGAGCGACAGCAGCGTGGGCCGAACGTCGGTTTCGTCGGCCCAGGTTCCGAAGCTGCTGTACTGCGGAACGGTGCCGTTGCCGTTGGGGTCGTTCACTGCGGGGCCGTTCGACGGGCCGGGCCCATCGATCCCGTGGCGCGCGACGTGCGGACCGGCGAACGCCGACCACGTGATGTTGATGTTGGGTTCGTAATAGCCGTGATCCCAGGCAAAGCGCGGCGCCACGGTCACGCACGACGGCGTGCAGTTCGACTGGCCGAAGAAGTAGTCGCCCTTCGGGAACACGGAGAACGTCGGAGTACGCAACGGGTCGGCCGTTTCGATGTGCAGGATTCGCTGTTCGACCGAGTCGGCCTGATAGTTGACGACCTTCTCGCCATTGACGCCGCTGAACGGATTGTTTGCCGTCGCGTTCGCTACCGCCCGTTCGAGACTCCGCACGTTCTTGTCGTTGGCGCCGAGTTGCAGATGGACGTACACGGACGCACCCTGCGGTTCGGTGTCGAACGGCGTGCCGCTGTAACCCTGCGCGGCGGCGAGGCCGGGCAGGTTGGCGTTGATTTCGCCGATCGTGCTGCTGGTGTAGTTGCACGGCGTCGTCGTACCGTCGCAGCCGGTCGGAGTCGGCTGCACCGCGCGGCCGGGTGTACCGCCGGCGAAGTGGTCGTTCTCTTCGGAACCGATCACGAAGATCGTGTTCGCCGAAGTAATGCCGTCGGCCGCCAACCGGTTGAAGAAGGTCTGGAATGCCGCGTCGTACGCCTGCGCGGTTTGGACGTAGCACGAGTCGCCCGGGCCGAGCGCGAAGCCGGTGCCCGTCGCGGTGGAAGTGGTGCAACCGGACTGGCCGGCCTTCCGCTCGTGAAGGTCGGAGATGTAGCCGTACGTCACCGGGATGCCGGCTTCTTGCATGTCGGCGACCATTGCGAGTGACTCCGCTGCGACCGGGTTGAACCCGGGGAAGCCGGGCGCGTGCGTGAAGCCGTTCTGGATCTCGTTGCCGTTCAAGTCGACGAGGTTCCCCGACGCGTTGGTCACCGCGTAGCCGTTGTGCGTGACGTTCGGTGTCCCGGCGCCGAGCTGCGGCGCGACATACCGGTGCCCGAAGAGGGCTTGGTAGCCGGTGTAACCGCCGGGCTCGTCGGGCAGCGAGTCAGTCGCCGCGGTTGGTGACGCGACGCTCTGCCCGAACTTCACGCCCTGCGCGCCGGCGCAAACCGTGTCGCCCTGCGCGCAGTGGACGGCTTCACCGATGTAGTCGGCGGTCTCGGGATCCTTGAACGAGCTCGGGTCGGCGGCCAGTTGCTGGGCCTCGGGTGATCCCGCGCCGAAGACGGTGTTGATATCCGGGCTCGTGTTCTCGAGCACCATGTTGGCGGTCGAGAAGTTGCCGACGCTGCAGCCGGCGCGAGTGAACGGCACCCACGGCGCCGGCGTGACCTTGTTCGGCGTATTCGCATTCGCGGGCACGGTCGGCGAGTACACCATCGACGGCGATAGATCTGTGGTGCTGGCCGACTTCGTCGCCGAGTTGATCACCGGTGACGTCCAGTACGCGAACGACGCGTTGGGCTCTGTCGAACCGTCGGGGTGGTACGACTTGAAGCTGTTGCTCACCGCCATGCCGTGCCGGTCACCGTTGAGGCCCGTGTACAACGCCAGGCTGTCCTGTGCAGTGTGCGCGATCAGCGGCGTATGCATGTTCGACAGGATCGTGCCGTTCGCCCCGAGGAAGTGCTTCAGGTGGGGCATCAACTCGAGATCCGACGGCACATTCGCGTTGTCGCGGAAGAGATGCACGTTGTCGAAGGTGATGTGGATCACGTGCTGCACACCGTTGCCGAGGTTGCACGCCGATGTCGTCGCGGCCGCGGTCGAGGAACGCGATCGGCCGGCAACGCTCGTACCGGCCATGAGCGTTACGGCCGCGGCCAATGTGACCGCGAATCGGAGTCGACGACTCACCATGGAACTCCCTGTTCTCGTGGAGGGGCCACGGTGTTATTGCTAGCGAGCCAAGACCACACTTCCCTGAACGACGCGTGGCGGTCAGCGGAAGAGCGCCGGAACGCTTTGCTCAGCCGGGGAACACGTCCTGGCCGAAGCTCGTCACCCCCGTCGCGCCGGCGTAGCCGAGATGCGTCAGACCGAACAGGTCTTCGACCGTACGCAAGAGCGCGTAGTGGTTGTAGGACGTGTCGACCTGGCGGCCGGGCCGCACGAACGGCGACAAGACGACTGCGCCGACGCGCCCGCCACCGAGGCCGGTGATGCCGGGCAGCGGCGAGTTCGGACCCGGACCTTCGCCGCAGCACGACGACGCGTCGACCGATGAGCCAGTGGCCTCTGCTTCGTCGAACGTGACGACGAGCATGCCGTCGCGGCGAAACGCGGGCGACGCGAGGATGCGCGGGATCCACGTTTGTAACCACGCGTCCGCTGACACGAGCCCGCCGGGCCGGCCGTCGACGCACGGTGCGTCGTGGCCGTCGTTGCACAGGTTCGGCGTGATGTAGGTGAGGTTCGGCGTCGTGCGCGTGGAGGCAAGGTCGGTCGGAAGCCGGTCGAGTGGAACGACGTTGGCTGCGCAACTCGGACTGTCGATGATCGAATGGAAGTACACGAACGGATCGTGACGCGCCGCGTACTGGTCGCCCACGTGTGCTTGTTGCGTGTTGTCCTGGGTGTTGATCGCGGGGTGACGGCACGTCGCCGGCTCCGTCGGCGAATTCCCCATGTCCTCCATGTAGCCCTTCCAATGCAAGCCGCGCTGCTCGAGTTGGTTCGCGAGGGTCGGCACGTCGGCGGGGAACACGCAGCCGTTGCCGATCGCCTGGCCGTCGCTGGTCGTCCCGACTCTCGCGAAATCGGTGTACTGCTGGCAGTCGCTCTGCGTTTGAGGATTGGGCGCCTGTCCGCTGATCTGCGCGATGTAGTTCGGCAGGCTGAGGTGGCCGATGCCGTAGTACTGGGTGAGCAACGCGCCGTGGGGCACCAGCGTGCCGTTCAGGTACGTCGCCGGCGACCCGGCACCGAACGTCTCGTTGTAACCCTTGTTCTCGAGATTCACGACGAAGACGTGGTGCACCGCGGGCAGCCGGAACGAGCGCGTCGCGCCGCTCGCCGGGGTCGCCGTGCTCACCATCGCGGCGCTCACCATCGCGGCGCTCACCATCACGGCGGCCGCTACCGCGGCGACGGCCATACGGGCGTGTTTCATACCAGACTCCATCCGTTCGCGATCGCGCGATTCGCGAGCGCCTTCCAATCCTCATAGTCGGCGGGATTCCCCTGCACGCACGGCATCGGAGCCGCCGGCGGGACCCTCCACTGGGGCGCGGCGAGGTTCGGCTGATGCTTGAAGTCGAGCACCTCGGCGAGATTGCGGGCCTTCGCGTCACGCACCGTCAAAGGCGCAAGACCGAAGCGCCACTCGATCATCTTCAGCACCGACGTATGGTCGTAGACGTCGTGCGCCACATGCGCGCGGCGAGCCCGCGGCGAGATCACGATGCACGGCACTCGAAAGCCGCGCAGCCGCGCTGCTGGATTTGCGTCCGGTGCGACCGGTGGCGGCACATGGTCGAAGAAGCCGCCCCACTCGTCGTACGTGATCACCAAAAGGGTTCGTGACCATCCGGGACCCGTCGTCACCGCGTTGTAGATCGTCGAAAGGAAGTGCTGACCGGCACGAATGTCTGCGTGCGGATGGTCATCGCCCGATGTGCCGGAACCTTCGTCGAGAAAGCGAGGATCGACGTACGCAACGTCGGGCAACCGGCCCGCCGCGCAATCGGTGAAGAAGTTTTCGACGCGCGTACTGATCGGCATGTACTTCGTGCCCCACAGGGCGGTGTACGGCACGTCGGAGTAGTAGTAACGACCTTTGAGACCTGCGCCGGCGAGGCGATCCCAGATGCTCGGCAGCGTCGACGTCGATGGCCCTTCGCCGTTGTGCAACCGGTCGGTCTGCGCCGAGTGCAAATAGAAGCGGTTCGGGTACGTCTCGGCCATGATCGCGGAGAAGTAGCGATCGCACACCGTCCAGTACGGCGCGGCGTGCCCGTAGAACGCGAGATCTGCCGCGCCGTAGTAGCCGATCGGGAACGCGTCGTTCGTTCCCGCACGCAACCAGCCGTCGCAGGCGCCGTTGCCGTATTGGACGCGCCCGCCCTCCCAAGAATGGTCCGGATCCGAAAGCCCGCATCCCTGGAACTGCGACAAGTGATATGTCGGGTGCGACACACCGTGGTGGTCGACGTACTCGGCCCCGGCCTGGCGACCGTCGGCGCCCGGCAACCATCCGAGGAAGTGATCGAAGCTGCGGTTCTCCATCATCACGACGACGATGTGATCGATATCCGACCGGTGTGGATCGGGAAGACCCGAACCGGTCGCGGCCGAAGCAAACTGCCGGGGCAGCGCGCCGGCGACGGCCATGCCACCAGCCAGGCCCGCGCCGCGCGCGAGCAACTCACGTCGTGTCAAGGTCATCGCGACAGCCGTATCCATCTCGCGCGACGTCGAACCACAGACGGTGACCGTTCGCCTGTTCGTCAACCGACGTTCAGCGTCAGTTGTTCGGCGCGCCGACCGTCTGGCCGCCGGTTTGCACCGCGTAGCCCGTGTACGTGCTCGAGCCACCGAGACTCGGCGCGTCATGTGAGTACACGATGTGCGCATAGCCCGCGCTATCGGTGTCGATGCCGAAGTCGTCGAGCAACTGGCGGCCGCCGGTGCAGCTGACGCCACCCTCGCACACGTCACCCTTGTGCACCGTCACCAGCATCTGCGGAGCGGCCCATTGGTTGGGTGCGCTGGTTGGGTTCTGCTGGAAGTAGACGGACCACGTCATGTTGGGCCCGGTCGGGTCGGTCGTGCCGTAGTACACGAGGTCGACACCGTTCGCCGTCGCCGCCAACCATGGGAAGATCGAGCGCGACAGGCCCGTACTGATCGCACCCGAACACGTCCACGTCTTGCCGTGGTCGGTTGAGTTCGCGGTGTAGACGCTCGTGTCGTCGGACCACGAGGCCCACAGGGTGCCGTTCGGCGCAACAGAAACGTTCGGGAAGTTGTGCGCGAGGTCCTTGCCCGGTGCGTAACTGCAAGGGATTGGGCGGTCCGCCCACGTGTAGCCGCCGTCGTTCGACACGGCGACGAACATCTCGTCCAGCGTGCTGTCGGCCGACGTCTTCGGCGCGACGTACGACTGGTACGCGTAGAACCCGCCGACGCCACTCGTGTCGAGCGCGTTGATCGTCGTGCCGAGCGTATTGGTGTGATCAATGACGAGATTGCCGAGCTCGTTGCTGGTCGCCGCGGGGCTGGTGGGATCGATCGCCTGCGAGATCTGGTGGTACTGCCCGCCACTGTTGTCGGAACGCACGACGTCGATCTCGCTTGTCGCGATGTCGTGGTAGCTAACGAGCGACGTGCGTGCGCCATAGGCCGCGATCCACTCGCGGTCATCGACGGGTACACCGGCCTGCACCGGGGTCTGCGTGAAAGTGGTGCCGTTGTCGGCCGACGTCGCAACGCTGATCGACGCGAGGTTCAGGCTCGCGACGTACACGTTGTAGTTGCCCGCGCTGTTCTTCGCACTTGCGATTGCCAAGTCGATGTCGCCACCCGAAGCACCGACACCCGACGCCACCGCGTTCGGCTGACCCCGGTACTCCAACGCGCACGCCGACGCAGCTGCGCCGCCAGCCGTGCCAAGTTGGCGCCAGAGTTCACTGCCGCTCCCGACACCGTCTTCGGACCCGGCGAAGAGGCCGTCGGCACGCGACACATGGATCGCCGGTTCGCCGGCGACGTTCGTGCCGCAGCCGTTCTGACCGACCACCTGCGCCTGCATTTCTCCGCTCACGAACGTTGCGGCCGCGGCCGTGGTGACGCGACGACGGCGAGCGGAACGGGCGCTCGCACCCGTTGCCCCGGACGCGCCAACGAACCCAACGGTCAGACCTACCGCCGCGAAGACGACCAACCAACGTGCAGAGCGTGCGTGCATGGACACCTCTTGTTCGCGCACTACCGACATGGCCGAACGCGAAGGCAGACGCCAACGTTCCATGGCCGAGCGGCCTCGTACCCCGGGCTCGCCGCGGCTACACACGAAAAACGCGAAAAACGTAACCCGCCCCGTGAGGTGATGTTCAGGCTCGGAGCTGGTGCTTCAGTTGTTGCGTTCGACGTAACTCACGCGCGGCACGGTTGAGTAAGAAGGCAGCGGTATCCCCGACCGACGCGACGGCCACCCCGACCGACAGCGACGCACGATACGGCCCGAGGACCGCGCCGGCACCGCCCGACAACCTTCCGGCGATCTCGCCGGCCGCGCTCGGCCCCGTACCGCGCAACACGATCGCGAACTCGTCGCAGCCGACGCGGTACGCCGTGTCGACGTCGCGCAATACGGTCGAGAACGAGTTCGCGGTCGCGCACAACACGTCGTCGCCGACCCGGTGGCCGAACAAGTCGTTGATGCGTGAGAAACCGGAGATGTCCGCAAGTACCAACGCGATCGGTTCGCCGTGCTGCGCGGCTCCCAACACGTCGCCGAGCGCGTCGCGCAACGCAACCTGGTTACGCAGGCCGGTGAGCGGATCGCGCGTGGCCTGGTCGCGCAACTCTTCCACCATCGCCACGTGTTCGAAGCACGTCGCGGCGATGGCACCGAGCAACTCCATGCGCTCCGCTTCTTCGGTCTGAAGCGACGCGGGAGCAGTGTCGGCCGCGAGAAGAAGGCCGACCCGCCGTCCACGCGCACTCAGCGGCACCACGATGATGCTGCGGACGCCGGCTTCGCGTAGCGCTCCGACGCCGCTGAACGCAGCATCAACCGACGCGCCCGCCGTGTAACACGACGCGACCCGCGCCACGACCTGCGCGAGGTGGGCGAGATCTTCGGCACCCATCGCGGAGAGCACGCTCGCGAGGCGACCGGACGCCGCGGCTACGCCGAGCGACCCGTCGGGGCCTATCCGAACGAGGCCCGAGGAGTCCATCCCCGATACGTCGATCGCGGCGTGCAACACCGTGTCGGCGAGCGTGGATGCGTCGCCGGCCTCGGCGAGTCGCGCCGCGTGCCGCACCAGCCGCTGGTTGGCCGATTCCGTTGCGCCCGTGTCGACCACCTCGAGGCGTTGCCCGAGAAGCGTGGCGCAGCGGCCGACTTCCGCAACTGCGTCGTCCGACAGCGGCTCGTACGACTCGACGTTCAATGAGCCGACGGCTTTCCCGCGTGCCATTACCGGCACACAGAGTTCAGCCACCACACCCGGGATCGCTTCGAGGTAGTCGGGCGACGAACGGACATCGTCGAGCCGGCACACCTTCGCGTGTTGGAAGGCCAGACCAGTGATCCCGATGCCGGAGGGCATCCCGTCGAGGACTTGCCAGAGGCCGCGCTGCGCGTGACACCGCAACACGCCGCCGCGTTCGAGGTACACGCTCGGCATGAGCGCACCCTCGCGCCACAGATGGTCGGCGACGACGCTGCACGCACCGCGAGCGTCGGTGGTGAGCGCGAGCCGATCTTCGAGACGGGCGCGAACTTCCCCGTGCGGTCGGGTCGCGCCGTTGTCGCCATTTGACCATGCCGCCGTGACCCACGGCGGCCCCGGGCGGGCGAAGAGGTAGCCCTGCACCAACGGCACCTCGGCGTCGTGGAGGGCGGCCAACTCGTCGCTGTTCTCGACGCCTTCCGCAATCACCGAGCAGCCGGATTCGCGCGCGAACGCGACCATCGCACACACGAGCGCGCGCTTCGTGCGATCGCGATGGATGTCGGTGATCAGGCTCCGATCGATCTTGATGAAGTCGGGTCGGAGTTGCACAACGTGCCGCAGGCTCGACCATCCCGCGCCCATGTCGTCGACCGCGACCTGCACACCTTGCGCCTTCCATCGCGCCACCACGCGGCGGAGCTCGTCGTAGTCGGCGACCGCTTCGGTTTCCGTGAACTCGAGTACCACGCGAGCCGGCAAGCGGTCGCGCAGGGCAAATGCGAGCGGGTGGCTCAATACCGCCGGGCTCACGTTCACGAACAAGAGCGCATCGTCGGGAGGCGCGCCGGCGGCGGCCGCCGCGAGGAGGCACGCAAGTTCGAGGCGTTCGCGAGCGCCGACCACGGCGGCCAACTCCAACCAACGGTCGGGCGGCAAATCCGGTGGGCCCGACATTCTCGCCAGCGCCTCGTACCCGATGATCGTGCCGTCACTGATCCGAACGATCGGTTGGAAGACCGCGCGCAACGCGCCCTCTTCCTCGATCAACCGCTCGATCGCCGTTTCAACATCACCGACCGCGTCGCGCGGAACTGCCGATTGCATAGCGAGGTCATCGGACGGAACAACGTCGCGTTGTAGCGGAGTTTTATTTCGCCAATGTCTCAATTGGCAGCATCTGTCAGGGTCGGACGGTCGCCCGCGAACTGGAACCGCGTCGGTAGCATCCGCGTCGGCAACGACGGGCGGGGGCGTCTTGGTGCGCGAACACTCGACCACCGGTTGGCGCGTCACACCAACGTGGTCGTTGGGCGCAGTCGCGGTGCTCTATGGCGCGGCACAGTTCGTGGTGGTTGGCGTCGACCACTATTTCGGTTTCGACGAAGCCGTCTACTACTCGAAGTCGTCACCGCGGGTCGTCGACGCGCCTTGGGGGCCGATCCGCGCGCTCGGCCTTCCTTGGCTCCTCCGTCCCATCACGACGTTCGCCGACGGCGCGACTGCGATGCGATGGTGGCTGCTCGCGCTCACCTCGATCGGGCTGTTCATCGCGTTCTTTCCCTGGGTGCGCAGGCTTGGTTGGTCTGCCGTCGTCGGCGCCGCGCTCTTCGCGAGCTCCTGGCTCGCGTTGTACTTCGGTTCGGCGGCCTATCCGAACCTGCCCATGGCCCTCGCAGTGGTCGGCGGCACTGGTTGGGCCGTAACTGCGGCGGAGCCGGGCGCGAAACGGGTCGCCTACGCCGCGTGCGCGATCGCGTTCGCCGTCGCGGCAACTATCCGCCCCACCGACGCGTTGTTGCAGTTCACGGGCGTGACGATCGTGTTGGTCGTCGCCCGCCGGCGGCACGCGATCGGCGCCTTCGCCGCGGGCGCGGCGGGCATGGCGATCGGCTGGTCCGTTTGGGTGGTCGAGGCGTACCGCGACTTTGGCGGGCCGGTACATCGCTGGCATGCGGCGTTCGACCGCACCTCGGGCTTCCCGTTGCGCACGTTCGTGTCGACCACAGCCGTCGTACCCGCCAATGCACCGTTGTCTTCGTGGCGGGTGCTGGTGGCACTCACCTGGTGGGCCGCGATTGCGTTCACAGCGGCATACGGGCTCTACGCCTACCGTCGCCGCGACCCGCTCCCGGTCGCGGCCGCGATTGCGGCGGCTGCGCCGCTGCTCGCGGTATACGTCTTGCTCCCCTCGTCGATCGAAGCTCGTTTCCTCATCCCGGTGTACGCGTCGCTCGCCGTGGCGTCCGGCACCGGCGTATACACCCTCGCCGCGCCGGCCCGGCGCGACGACGCGCGGCTGGGTCGGGTCGCGCGCGTCGCGGCGGTCGTCCTGCTGCTCGTCGCGTTCGGCGTGTTTCATGTCGACGCCGCGCGTCGCACCGCCCGGTTCGCGAGCCGCCGCGGCCGCTTGCTGGAGGCGACCGGAACCGTCGTGCGACGCGACGCGCGAGGTGCACCGTGCCTCGTGGGTGCAGACGAGAACATGCCGGTGTTGGGGGTCGCGTCGGGCTGCGCGACCGCCAAAGTGAAACTGACCGTGATCACAACGCTGCCAACCGCGTTCGCACGTCGATCATCTCGCGGGACATTGCGCTACCTCGTCGCACGATCGCTGCCGCCACCCGGCGCGCCATTCGCAACCTGGCGCGTCACGACGGTCGAGACGCAACCGGGTTTCGAGTTGTTCGTCTTCGTGCCACCCGGTCAACGCTGACCCGCTGGACCCGCCGACATGGTGCGCGGCCTTCCGACGTACGCGCGTCGCGTGCGCTTATGATCCGCCGTAGTGGGGTTGACTATCGAACCCCTCTGCATGGGGGTAGCGGGATGTTCGGTGGTCGCGTTCGCGTTGGTCGCGCGCTGTTCGCCGTCGTGTTGGGCATCAGCCTCGCGACGCTCGGGGTCAGCGCGAGCGGAGGGATCGTCGGCAAGAGCAGCACGCCGGCCCCGAATCCGACACTGACCGTGTCGCCGAACACCGGGCTTGCCGACACGCAGCCGGCGACCGTGGCCGGCACCGGCTTCACACCCGGCTCGCTGATAGTGATCTTCGAGTGCGAAGCGTCGGCACCGCCCTCGAGTTGCGGCCTCTTCCCCGTTGCGGAAACGACATCCGACCCGTCGGGCGCGTTCTCCCTCCAACCCCACCTGCGCCGGCTCGTCGACGTGGTGAGCGGCCACCACTTCACGAGCCTCGACTGTGCGGTCGCTTCGTGTGTGCTTGATGCCATCAACGTCGAGGCCCTCGACGAATCAGCCGCCGCGCCGATCGCGTTCGACCCGACGATCCCACCCGTCGTGCCCACGATCACCATCACCCCGAACAAGAACCTCGCCGATCACCAACTCGTCACGATTACAGGCAAAAACTTCCAGTCGCGCGATTTCGTTCAAGTTCAGCAGTGCGTGAAGGGCGCCAAGAGCAAGCGCTGCGAGTACGAGACCGCGCGTTTCATGCAGACCAACGGCGCGGGCGCCTTCACGATCAAGAACTTTGTGCTCAAGCGGGCGATCACCACCTTCTCCAACCACACTCTCGGCGGAACCACGGTCGACTGCGCACACAAAGTTGGCCAGTGCGTGATCGTCGCGAACGGCTTCGACTTCCACCCGGCCAGCGCACCGCTCAACTTCGATCCCAACCTCCCGCCGGTCGTCCCGACGCTCACCGCCAACCCGTCCGGCGCGCTGAAAGACCTGCAGGAAATTGTGGTGAGCGGCACCGGCTTCACGCCCGGACTGCCGGTCAACCTGCAGCAGTGCACGGGCGACCCGCAGTTCCCCGACTGCGATTACGTGAACGGCCAGCAGGTCACTCCCGGCTTCCACGGTGAGTTCCTCGTCACCATGCCGGTTCACCGTTTCCAAGCAACCTTCGGCGCTGCGAAACCAAGCCGCGTCGACTGTGCCAAGACCGCAGGGGTGTGTTCGATCGCCTCGTTCGGAGATCTCGGTGAGGTTGGCGCGAGCACACCCCTCACGTTCGACAAGAACGCGGCGGCGATCACGCCCGCGATCAGCGCGACGCCGAACACCGGGCTCGCCGACAATCAGCGAGTGAGCGTCCAACTTTCCGGCTTCGCACCGAACCGACCGGTGCAGTTGCTCGAATGCTCGGCGAAGACGTTCCAGCGCGGTGCGCTTGGTGCGTGCGACCTGGCCGCGCTTCAGGTGACGTCGATGCCGGTCGCGGGCAGCGCGACGACGGCCTTCGACGTGCACCGCACCATCGCCGGCGGCAACGGACTCACCGACTGCTCGGCGCGAGCCGGCGCGTGTGTGCTCGTCGCAGTGCCGTTCCCGACGGGCGGCGGCTATGGCTTCGGCGGTGTCATCGGCTTCGGCCCGAAACACACGGCGCTCGCCAAGCCGCGCAACGCGACCAAGACGCTCCAAGCCGCAGCGACGAACGCGAACCTGCTGAACCTTGCGTTCGTCCCGTTGACCTTCACGACCGCCCCATAGCGAACCCCGATGCGCGATAAACGCGATAAGCGGGCCGCTCTACCCAGTCGCAAGGTGGTCTGAACTCCTCCTCAACCGGTCTCTCGGAGGGCCCGGAGCGTGGTCCGCCGCCTACGAATGGCGAAGGCGCATCCGGGTACCCTGTGGCGCATGTCCGTTCGTGCCGCAATCCCCACCGTCCTGTGAGCGCATCCGAATCGACTCCTTCCTCGCCGCCGCAAGGGCACCCGGCGGGAAACATCGTCATCATCGGCGCTGGCCCGGCTGGGCTCACGGCGGCTCATGAGCTCGCCAAAGCGGGCGTCACCAGCACCGTGCTCGAGTCCGACTCCATGGTCGGCGGCATCAGCAGGACGGTGCAACGCGACGGCTATCGCTTCGACATCGGCGGACACCGGTTCTTCTCGAAGGTCGAGCGCGTCGATCACTTCTGGCACGAGATTCTCACCCCCGACGAGTTCCTCACGCGTCCCCGCTCGAGCCGCATCTACTACCGCGGGAAGTTCTTCGATTACCCGCTCAAACCGGTCAACGCGTTGCGCAGCCTCGGTTTCATCGAAGCCGTCCGCTGCGCCCTCTCATTCGTGTGGGTGAGGGTCCGGCCACCGAAGGACCAGACGACGCTCGAGGGCTACATCGCCGCGAACTACGGGTGGCGGCTCTACGAACACTTCTTCAAGACCTACAACGAGAAGGTCTGGGCCGTTTCCGCGTCCGAGATATCGGCCGACTGGGGTGCACAACGCATCAAAGGCATGTCGTTGTGGAGCGCGCTGTGGGAGCCGCTGCGCGCGCGATTCGCCGGCGCCCGCAAGAACAAGGCGGAGCAAGTCACCAGCCTCATCGAGGAATTCCAGTACCCGAAGTACGGGCCGGGAATGATGTGGGAACGCTGCCGCGACCTCGTCGAGGCCGCCGGTAGCAAGGTGATCATGGAGACGCCGGTGATCGCCATTCGCCACGACGGCGGCCGCGCGGTGAGCGTGATCGCTCAGACTGACGGTGGCGCAACGGAGTACGCCGCCGATCACGTCATCTCGTCGATGCCGTTCTCCACGTTGTTGCGCAGCATGGACCCGCCGGTACCGCACGCGGTCCAACAGGCCGCCGACGACTTGGGCTTCCGCGACTTCCTTTCGGTTGCGCTCGTCGTGCCGGCCGACAAGGTGCCGTGGACCGACAACTGGATCTACATCCACGCGCCCGAAGTCAAGACGATGCGCGTGCAGAACTTCGGTTCCTGGTCGCCGTTCATGGTTCGCGACGGTCGCAACGTGCTCGGCCTCGAGTACACCGTGTCCGAGGGCGACGAATGGTGGACCGCAAGCGACGAAGAACTCATCGAGCGAGGGAAAGCCGAACTCGAATCGCTCGGGTTGATGAACGCGCGTGACGTCGAAGCCGGGTACGTGGTGCGCATGCCGAAGGCGTATCCGCTCTACGACCAGACGTACGCCGCCAACGTCGAGGTCTTACGGAAGTGGCTGGTCGAGAACGCGCCCAACGTTCATCCGGTGGGCCGCAACGGCATGCACAAGTACAACAACCAGGACCACTCGATGTACACGGCGATGCTCACGGTGGAGAACATCGTCGAGGACGCCGGGCACGACATCTGGTCCGTCAACGTCGAAGAGGAGTACCACGAGGAGAAGGCATCCTCGTCGGGACGCTCCGGCACCGGCCGCGATGCGCCGGTGCTCCCCAAGCGGCAGTAGTTCGCCGCTTCCTTTCTACTTGCCTGCGTTGCGCGCGGTCGTCTGCTGCACGGCCCAGCTGTTGCCGTCGGGATCGCTGAAGTAAACGAACGATCCCCACGGGAGGTCTTGGATCTCGCTCACCTCGACGCCTCGCCCGGCCAACTCGGCGTGCGCGGCATCGATGTCGGTGACGACGAGCTGCAGGCCGCGCACAGACCCCGGTTCACCTTCCACGATTCCTTCACCGAGCGCGATCGAGCACGCCGAGCCGGGCGGCGTCAGCTGCACGAAGCGCATGTCGTCGCTCACCCGGTGATCGTGGTCGGCGTTGAACCCAACCTTCTCGGTGTAGAACGCCTTGGCGCGGTCCACATCGGAGACGGGCACCGAGACCAATTCGAGCTTCCAGTCCATGACGGATCCTTTGGTTGGGGTACGACGATCATGCACTGTTGAACCGGCCATCCTCTGGCCACTTTCTTCGGCTGACGGCAATGAACACTGCCGGAGCGGTTCCGACATTGTGCAGGGCGCGCAACGGCATATCCGCAAGCCAGAGGATGTCTCCGGGTGCGATGCCGTAGCGGCGACCGCTGACGCCCTCCAGTTCGATGTCGCCCCGTTGGACGACGACGATCGCGTCCCGCCACTCGGCGTCGTCGTAGGCGTGCGCCTGCCCGGGCGCGACCGTGATCACCCGGCGTTCGAAGGCAGGCGGGCAATGACCGTCGACGAAAGAGACCTGATCGAGATCGCGGTCGCGATCGTCGGTCATCAGATCGGCGGCTTCGTTACCGCGACCACGCGTCTCATCCCACCGCCTCGTCCATTACCAGTTGAGACGCGCCCCAGCCCCCGAACTCATCGGTGAACGACCAGATTTC
>JAODBJ010000197.1 GCA_025463905.1 Actinomycetes bacterium | reverse complement strand
CGATTGTCCGGCGGCGGCTGCTCCTGATCGTCGTCATCCTGGTCGCGGCGCTCGGCACGGGGTTCGTGATCACCCCGCGCGATCACAACTACACCGCCACCAGCACCCTCTACGTGGGTTCGCGTGCCATCGACGTCAACCCGACCAGCGGCCAGCAGTCCGGGGACCGGGTCGCCGGGCTTGATCGCCTCATCGCCACCTTCACGGCGTTGTTGCCGACGCGCCCGATCGCCCAGGCCGCCGTCACGGCGACAAACGTCGCCCGTTCACCCGATCAGGTGGCGGGGTCGACGTCGGCCAAGCAGGTCGTGAACACGGACCTGATCAGCGTGTCGTATACCGATCGTGACCCTGCGGTGAGCCAACTTCTCGCCAACGCAGTTGCGGCTTCGCTCGTGGCGCAGATCCGTGCGTTCGAACCCCGCGACAGCAAGGCAGCAGCCGGCCAAGTGGTGTCCGTCTACCAAGAGGCCGGCCGTCCGGTGGTGCCGAACCCGACCGGGAGAGTGCGCAACCTGGTGCTGGCCGGCCTGTTCGGGCTCATCGTCGCGGGTGGCGTGATCGCGCTACTCGAGTACCTCGACATCACGGTGCGTTCCGCCGAATATGCCGAGCGCCAGCTCGAGTTGCCGGTACTCGGCGTCGTTCCCGCGTTGGGCTCGGAGTTACCGGTGCCGCGCGCGGTGCGGGCGCGTACGGGCGTGCTGCAAGTCGACCAACTCTCCGACCGCGCTGAGGCACCCTTTGCTTAGGTTCAACCGCTGGCGCGAGTCCGCGTATGTTCCGGGTGTTTCGCGGGCGAGAGCGACGCAGCTGAACACCGCCAACGAGGCGTTTCGCGTACTGCGCTCGAACCTTCTCGTCGCGACCGGTGAGCTCGATCACCCGGTTGTCGTCGTCACCAGCGCGTTCCCCAAGGAGGGCAAGACCTCTACGTGCGTCAGCCTGGCGGAGTCGTTCGCTGCCACTGGGGCGCGCGTGGTTCTCGTCGACCTCGATCTGCGCGACCCCGACTCGCACCGGCTGCTCGGCACGCACAACGAGATTGGTGTCTCCGACGTGTTGCTCGACCAGCGGACGTTCGAAGACTGCATCCAGTGGCTCGAGGTGGGGGTCACGAAGCACGCCAGCCCGGCAGGGATGTACTTCCTCGCCGCCGGCCCGAAAGTTGCCAGCCCAACCGAGCTGCTCTCCACGCCGCGCACGGCGAAACTGCTCGAGGGTCTCGCGGCAGAGGCCGACATCGTGCTGCTCGACGCACCACCCGTCCTGTCCGTTGCCGACACGCTCGTGATCGGCCGGCTCGCCGCGGGTGCGGTCCTGGTCATCGAGGCGGGACGCACGCCGGTGCCCGCGGCAAAACGCGCGAAGGACGCGCTCACCCGCAACCAAACGCGCCTGCTCGGCGTGGTGCTCAACAAGTTCAAGTCGAGGTTGGCGCATTCCGAACCCGGCAGCGGCGACGTGGGATACGGGTTCGGTTACGGCGGCGTCGAGTGATTCGGCGTCGCCGAGCGGGGTACTGCGTACACGCGTAATCTTGCACTCGTTACGGCACCAGGGGGGTGTGTGTCGGTGCTCGTTCCCGCGACCGAGGCCGTGTGGTGTGCGACGGCGCCGACGCGTTCCGAAGTCGCGACGCTCTCGCGGCCCGTGTTCCTGGCGCCGGGCATTCGCCCGAAGACCCGCCTCGCAATCGCGCGCGCCGGCGGCCGGCCGGTCGCGACCGCGGCATGCCTGAGCCGTCTGATCGGGCCGCGCGAGGTTCTTTCGTTCATGGCGTTCGTCGACACCGCCCGATGCTTCGGTATCGAACGCCTGCTCGATGTCGAAGGTCGCGTCTCGCCGCTCGATCGTTTCCTGCGCAAGATCGGTCCGCCACCGGGTCCCACTGTCGGCGCCGACATCGGCTGTGTGCTCATCGCGCAAGACGAAGAGAAGCGCATCGCGGCCGCGTTGTCGTCGGTGCGACCCTTCGTGCAAGAGATCGTTGTCGTCGATGGCGGCTCACACGACAAGACGGTCGAGATCGCGCGTAGCTTCGATGCGGTCATTGTCGAGCGGCCATTCGACCATGACTTCGGGGCACAACAGAACGCCGGTCTCCAACACGTCCGCTGCCCGTGGACACTGGTCATCGACGCCGACGAGGTGCTCGAACCGGATCTCGGCGAACTGCTCGTGCAGATCATCTCGACGATCGACGTCGAGGCGGTGAACGTCCCGTTCCTCAACTTGATCGACGAGCACGGCGACGATCCCGTGCAATGGCCCGATCAACATGTCCGGCTGTTCCGCACCGGGTTCCGCTACAAGGGCAAGGTTCACTGCGCGCTCGATGCCGATCCGAGAACGGTGCACACACCGCTGTCGGGCCCCTATGTGATCCATCGCAAGGACCAACTTCGCCAGCATCGGGCGTCGTTGCTCTACAGCGCCATCGAACCGGGTCAGTACACGCACGGTGATCTGGAGTGGATCCGGGGCGAGGTCGCGAGGCTCGAAGCGGCGCGACGGGCAATCGACTCGACGTGATGCTTCAGCCGCTCGCGAGATCGTCGAGGGTCACGAACGTGAAGCCACGTCGTCGCAGCGCGCAAATGAGTTGGGGGAGCGCGGCCACCGTGGCTGAACGATCGCCCTGCGCGTCGTGGAGGAGCACGATCGCACCCGGTCTGGTCTTGCGCGCCACGTGCGACACGATCCGGGCGGGACCGTCGGCGAGATAGTCCTGCGGATCGACGGTCCACATAACTGTCTCGAGCGACCGGTCGGCGAGACGGCGACGCGTTGTGCCGTCGCAATTTCCGTACGGTGGTCGGAACCGGCGCACCGGCCGGCCCGACATCTCCCGGAGTAGCGAACAACTTCCGTCGACCTCGGCGGCGAACGTCTCGTCGTCGAGACCGACCAGGCTCGCATGGCTCATCGTGTGGCTGCCGATCTCGTGGCCCGCGTCGAGGATGGCACGGAACTCGTCGGGATGGGCGAGCACACACTCACCGACGAGGAAGAACGTCGCCGGTACGTGCGCACGCGCGAGCGTTTCCAAGACGCCCGGCGTGTGCTCGGGCGACGGACCGTCGTCGAACGTCAAGGCAACGACCCGCCCCGCGCGCGCTACCGCGGTGGCGCGGCGTCCGAGATCGTCCGAGAAGGTCGCGGGCGGGCGGTGCCGAGCCATGTGCTCGCGGGCAACGACGGCGCTGAAACCCGCAGCCGAAGCGACGGCGCGAACGCGCGCCCAGCCGCGATCATGACCGAGCCGAAGGTGCTCGGCCCACGCCAGCACCACGAACGCCACCACGAGACGCTCGGCGAAACCGGCCAGGTTGCCGACGAGCGGGAACCGCAGCCATCGGGACGGCAGCGGGCTCGTGCCGCTGCGCGTCGCCACCGAACCGCTTGCATCGCGCGTCGCGGCCGCCCACGCTTCGTCGGCTCGAACGACGGCAATGTCGCGCAGCCGTAGCCTCCAGTGATCCGGCGGCCGGCCGTGTTGCATCCCGCGAAGGTAGATGAGCTCTGGAAACATCCCCCTGATGGAGGAACACCGCCACCTCGAACCGGTTGGTTCACCGGATCGGCCGTCCGCGTCGATTGTGCTCGCCACCCACTCGCGGCCCGAGTTCCTCGCGGATTGTGTCGCGAGTATCGCCGCCGCCATGAGCGAGGGCGACGAACTCATCGTCAGAGAATGTTGTAACGCCGGCGCGGCCGCGCTGCTCGCCGAACTTGGCGGAGCGGTGACGCACATGCCGGCGCCCCACGAGGCGAAGAGCACCAAGCTCAACGCGGCCATTCGCTCCGCGCGTGGAGAAGTGATCCTCATCACCGACGACGATTGCCGCGTCCCGCCGGACTGGGTGGACGCGATGACGCGGCCGTTCACCAATCCCGCAGTTGGCGTGGCGTTCGGACCCGTGGTCGGGCTCTCGGCGGTGCCGGGCGGCTCGCCGCCACCCGCGCTGGCGGCGGGTCCTGCTCCCCCCGAGCTGTGGAACTACGCGCACGGCGCGTCGATGGCGGTGCGCCGCGCCGCGATCGTCGACGCCGGCGGGTTCGACGAACGGCTCGGGCCGGGAGCGGTCGTGCACGGGGAGGAGGCCGATCTCGTCCTTCGTCTTACGGCCCGCGGGTGGACGTGCGAGATCGCCGACGCCGCGCCCGTGCATCACCTCGACTGGCGTGACGACGAGCAGACGATGCACAACTTGCTCGTGTACGCGCGAGGCGGCGGTGCGTATTTGGGTATGGGCCTCCGTCGCCACCTTGGCCGGACCATCAAGCCGTTCGTGCTCCGCGTCCTTCACGAGGGCGGCTACTGGCACGACTCGCGAACACGCGGCCGATGGTTCGGGCCGCGCATGTCGGTTGCCTTCACCGCGGGTCTGTTCAGAGGCATGACGCTCCCTCCTCGCCGCTTCCTCGACGTGCCTCAGTCGGTCAGCGTCTCTGATTCGCGCGTTCGCGTGCTGTGGGTCACCGACGAATCTCCCGATCGTCACCAGGGCGGGGGAAACATCCGCCAGGCGATGCTGCTCGACGCGCTAGCCGGTCGTGTCGATGTCACGTTGTTGCTCGCGGGTCATCTCGACGACGACGCGACGCGCGCGCGCGCGTGCGCGGTGCTCGAGGTACCGCCGGTACGTCCACGTCGTGCGCGCAGCCACGCCGCGCGGCGGGGGCGCGACCTTTGGCTCGCGCTCGGAGCGCGCCACCCCGCGGGCGTCTCGGGCGCGGCGCGTGTGCGGCGAGTGCTTCGCCCAGTTCTCGACCGCATCGCCGGCGACTACGACGTGGTCATCGTCCATCATCTCTACCTCGCGCCATTGCTGCCCGCGCGGCGACGCGCGCAGTGGCTCCTGCACCTCTTCGACGTCTCCAGCGAGCGTGCTCGTCAGGAACTCGCGGGCGTGCACGGCCGCCGGCAACG
>JAODBJ010000181.1 GCA_025463905.1 Actinomycetes bacterium | reverse complement strand
CGCCGCAACGCGACTGTTGCTGTCGACTGCGTGGGTGCCGGTGGTTCCTTCGCGCAGTCGGCCTTCGACGAGGTGGCCGGCGCGCTCGTTGCCGTCGCGCTGGTTGCCGTCGCGCCCACTCCGCTGCTCTTCGAGGCGGTCGTGTTCGGCGTTGCACCTGAGGAACTGCAGGCAGTCGCCGCAAGCGCAGCGAGCACAACGACGGCGGCCACTCGTGTCACGGAGCCGTGATTGAAAGGAACCGCAGCGCCGGTTTAGAACGCGGGGGCGGGTGCCGGCATCTCGTGGTAGCCGCTGGCTCTGCCCTTGGCGCGCAGGCTGAACACGAACGCGAGCAGGTGCGCGACCACTTCGTAGAGTTCAACCGGGATGAACGTGCCCACTTCACACGAGCTGTACAGCGTTCGGGTGAGCACCGGTTCGGCCACGATGGGCACGCCGTATTTGTCGGCCTCCCGGCGGATGCGCGCGGCCAACACGCCCGCGCCTTTTGCCACCACTTGCGGGGCACCCTTGGCGGCGTCGTATTTCAGGGCGACCGAATAGTGGGTGGGGTTCACCACGACCACGTCGGCCGAGCTCACCAGTCCGATCATCCGGTTGCGGCTGATGGCCGCCTGACGGGAACGAATCGCCTGGCGAATCTCAGGGTTCCCTTCGTTTTGCCTCCACTCCTCCTTGACCTCTTGTTTGGTCATGCGGACGTCTTTCATCACCCGGCGGCGCTGCACGATGTAGTCGGCTGACGCGATCACCAACGCGGCGATCGACACGTTGCGCAGGATCAGGAGTGCGGTCGCGCCACCGATCGCCGCGATCTCGTTGAAGGAATCGGCGCCACTAGTAGTGAAGGTGTGCGCGGCAGTCGCCACCGCCGGCCAGACCACCGCGACAAGCACTGCAACCTTGAGTAACGACTTGCCCACTTCCCAGTAGGCCTGTGCGCTGACGAGACGCTTCATGCCCTTGAACGCGTTGAGCCGGCTGAAATCGGGCTTGAGTCGCTTCAGGCTCGGTTTCAAGCCCACTTGACTCAGCGCGACGACGATCGTTACGGCCATCAGGGTGAGCAGTAGTGGCGCGATCAATATCGCGCCCTTCATCATCGCGTCGACCGCGAAACGGTTCGCTCCGGCGGTGTCGGGCGAGGCGATCGCGTTGCCCATCGACTCGAACATCGAGCCGAACGTCTTCGCGCCGTGCACGACGGTGAGCCTGACCATTTGCGACGCGACGAGCATCCCGATCCACGCCGTCAGCTCCGGACTGCGCGCGATCTGGCCCTTCTCACGGGCTTCGCGCAGTCGCTTTGCTGTGGGTTTCTCGGTCTTCTGTGACTTGTCGGCGCCGGCCATCGTTGACGGCTCCCGTTACCCGCCGAACGGTTGCACGGCGTTGCGCACGAGGTTGTCGAGTGCCGGGGCGATCAACGGCAGCGCGATCGCGACCACGAGCAACGCCACGCCGACACGCAGCGGGAAGGCGAGGGAGAACACGTTGAGGCTCGGCGCGGCGCGGGCCAGCAGTCCGAGTGTGAGCTCCGAGAGGAACAGGCACGCGATCACCGGGCCGGCTACTTCGATCGCGGCGACGAAAAACACGCTGACGTTGTCGGTCAGGACCTTCGCGATGTCGCCCATCGCGAGGCCGGACGCGGGCACGGCGTCGAACGATCGGTAGAAGCCGTTGACGAGGATCATGTGTGCGTTCGTCGTGAAGAGCAGCGTCGCCGCGATGAGTTGGTAGAGACGTCCGAACACCGACGCCTGATGGTCTGACAGCGGGTCGTACAACATCGCGAGTGAGTACCCGGCGAAGATGTCGATGAGGGAGCCCGCAGCGGTGAGCGCGTTCACGAGTATGAGGGTCAGCATCCCGAGCGTGACCCCGACCACGACCTGCGTCAGCAGTGCGCCCACGAACGGCGCAGTCGCAAGCGACATGTGCGTGTCCGCGATATGCGGGGCCGCGGCGAGCGCGAGTGCGGCTGCGAGGCCGGTCTTGACGCCCACCGGCACGAGCCGCGTGTTGAACGGCGGCGAGATGAACAGCCACGCGGTCGCGCGCGTGAGCGCGAGGAGGAACGCGGTGACGATGAACGGATCGAAGCGGATGGTCACGCCGTCACGACTGCAGCAGGCTCGGAATCATGTCGAAGAGGTTGTGGGTGAACCCGATGATTTCGCCGAGCATCCAGTGGCCGGCGATGACCAGTACGAGCGCGACGCCCGCGAGCTTCGGAACGAACGCGAGGGTCTGCTCCTGCACTTGCGTCGCCGATTGCAGCAGGCCGACGCCGAGGCCGATCACCAACGACACCATCAGGAGCGGTCCCGCGAGTTTCGTCGCCAGGATCAGGGCTTGCACCGCGATCTGCATCACCGAACTGTCGGACATGAAGGTTCTCCAGGAGTACGGGAGCTAGTGGAAGCTGGTGATGAGCGATCGCACGACGAGCGCCCAACCGTCGACCATCACGAACAGCATCAATTTGAACGGCAGTGACACGAGCACTGGTGGGAGCATGAACATGCCCATCGACATCAGCGCCGAGCTGATCACGAGGTCGATGATCAAGAACGGGATGAAGATGATGAAGCCGATGATGAACGCCGTCTTCAACTCGGAGAGCACGAAGGCGGGAATGAGCGTCGCCAGCGACACCTTCTCGCGGGTTTCGGGCTTCGGTGAGCGGCTCGCCTTGATGAACAGGTCGAGCTCGCTCTTGCGCGTCTCTTTCAACATGAACGCGCGCAGCGGCTTCTGAGCCTGGTCGTAGGCCTTGCCGTAGGTGATCTTGCCGTCGAGCAGCGGCTGCAACGCGGTGTCGTTCATGGCCTGAATCGTCGGGAACATCACGAACAGGCTGAGGAACAGGGACAGCCCGATCACCACTTGGTTCGGCGGGATCGACGTGAGGCCGAGCGCGTTCCTGGTGAGCGACAGCACGATCACGATGCGCGTGAAGCTGGTGACCATCACGAGCAACGCGGGCGCGATGGCGAGCAGCGTGAGCAGCAGGATGATGACGACGCTCTGTCCGGGCTTTTGCTTGCCGTTCGCGCCGACGCCACCGAGGTCGATGTTGATCGACGCTTTCCCGTTCGGGTCACCGATCGTGTTCGAGTTGGCGGTCGTGTTCGTGGTTGGCGCAGTCGCGCTCGGCGTGGGGATCACGGGCGCCGATACCGATGGTGGCGAAGGCGCGACCTGCGCGCTCGCGGGACGCGCGATCAGCTGCGGCGCGAAGAATGCAGCCGCGGCGAACAGCATCAAGAGCAGGCGTTCCGTACGAGGCACGGATCCCCCATGGGATCGGGATGACACTCAGGTGCGTCGGACGGTCTTGTCCCGCAAATTTTCGAGCATCGTCTTCCATGTCGGGTTCGACCCTTCGAGGTCGATCGGTAGGCCCGTCCGTGGGACTCCGGGGTCTTCGACTTCAAGTTCGATTTCTTCGAGCTCAGTTTCCGTGAGCATCGTCACGCTGGTGTCTGTGATGCCGAGCACCATCGACTTGTTGCCGGCGCGCACCACCGCGATGGACGCGCTCCGGGTGAGCGGTTTGCGAACGAGTACTTCCACATCGGCGCCTCGAACGGATCGACGCGTCTTACTCGAAGCGAGGCCGCCAAAACCCTTCCGGCGAAGGATGGTCGTGATACCGACCATCAGCCCGATAACAACGGTCAACGACAGAACGAGCCGCGCCAACAACCAGAACGTCGAGGCGCTGCCCATCGGTCAATGCACTCCGGCGGTGTCGGGCGAGACGATCTCCGAAATGCGGATGCCGAATTCTTCGTCGATCACGACCACTTCACCGCGGGCGATGAGCGTGCCGTTCACGAGTACGTCGACCGGGCTGCCGGCGGCGCGGTCGAGCTCGATCACGGCGCCGGGTGTCAATGAAAGGAGGTCGCGCACGGTCATGCGACGGCGCCCGAGCTCCGCGGTCACTCCCATTTCGACGTCGTGCAGCAGCGAAAGCGGCCGCGGGTCGCCCAGGTTGATCTCGGTGTCGTGGAGGTTCGGGAACTCGTGAGGAACCACGTTCGTCGGGCTGGCGTCGACGCGCGGCGCGATGCGGATGACGATGGCGGCGACGCGTTCGTTCCCGTCGAGCAACGGGTACACCACGAACTGGTCTTCGCCGCTCGAGTCTTCGCTGAGCTCCGCGACCGGGAGCTCCACCACCCGGCCGAACTGCACGTCTTCGTCGGCGATGGCAGCCACTTTCGCGGCGCCTTCCAACACGGCGTTCCCGGCGGCAGTGAGGAGATCTTCGTCGGTGGCGCTGGCTTCGAGCGCGCGTGCCATCGATTCGCCGACCGCGATCGATACGGAACCGGCGATGCCCGACGTGAACGCGGCGCTGACGGCGCGTGCGGCCCCGGCGGGAAGCATCTCCTGGTTCGGTGCCTCGTTGCGCGGAAGGCCGACCGCGAGGATCAGCTCACCGCCGAGCGCGTGTTCGATCGCCGAGGCGATCACCATCGCGACATCGTTGTTTTCGGTGAGTTCGGACAGCATGCTCATGCGCTGTGCTCCTCGTAGGTTCCGACGATGAGGCACGCGAGGCGCTTGCCTCGCCGGCCGGTCACCGCCTCGTAGCATTCGACTCCGTCGACCGACACCCTCACTGGCTTGGCGACGGCATGGCTCAGCGGCACGACGTCGCCGACGCGCAACGCGACGATGTCCGACGACGTCAACGCGACGTGATCGAAACTCACCGACAGCTCGACAGGTACGTCGTTCATCGCTCGCTCGAGAGACTGTCCCCACTCGAGCACGTCGTGCGTCGCACCGCTCTGGAACAGCGACTGGCTCGCGAGGTGTTCGAGCACCGGTTGCATCGTGGCGTACGGGATGCAGATGCTCGCGGTGCCGCGCTTCTCGCCGATGCGCGTCTCGAACGACACGGTCAATGCCATGTCGGAGGGCGCGGCGATCTGCGCAAACTGCGGGTTGAACTCTTGCTGGACGACTTCCGCCTCGATACGCACCAGCGACTCGTACGCGTACTCGAGTTCGCGCAACGCTCGGTCGATGAGCGTGCGCATCAGGTTGGCTTCGATCTCGGTGAGTGGTCGCTTCGGGCTCAGCGCGTTTCCACTGCCACCGAGCAAGCGGTCGATCGCCGCGAACGTGATGGGCAACGGAAGCTGGAACACCGCGGCACCGGGGAGTGGTGCGAGCGACAGGATCACCATGTACGACGGGTTCGGCAACGACCGCACGTACTCGTCGTACGTGAGCTGTTCTACCGACGTGAGACTGCAGTGCGCGACCGCGCGCAAGGTGGTGCCGAGCACGGTTGAGAACTGGCGAGCGAACGTCTCATGGACGATCTGGAACGCGCGAACGTGGTCGCGGCTGAACTTGCTTGGTCGCCGGAAGTCGAACGGTTGGACGTTCGACTTACCGCGCTTCGAGGTCAATACGGGCACGCCGCCTGATCGGCGTTTGGAGCCCCGAGTTGAGGATGGGCGCCGCCGGTCCTGGGCCGTACGACCCAGACATGCCGTTCGCCTACCGCGCTACGGCGCTACCTCACTGCATCACGAAGTCGGTGAAGAACACGGTGAGCACTTCGCCGTCGTAGCTGTGGCAGGTTTCGACGCCCAGCTTCTCTTTCATCGCCGTGCGCACCGGCTCTTTGCCGAGCTCCGCCATGGTCTTCGTGCTGATCTCGGCGATCGCCAGGTCGAGCGCCTTGGCGCCCAACCCGTCGGTCTTGGCCAAGACCGCGTCGCCGCCCAGCTTCAGCTGCAATGCGAGACCGATCTTGAGGTAGTGCCCGTCGGCGAGGTTCACCGTGATCGGGTCCATCGAGAGGACCGGGCCCCGCTCGGTGAGTGGGTCGATCACCTTCGTTGTGGTCGGCGTGACCGCCACGGTCGTGGGGGTCCCCGCCTTGACCGCAGGTGTGGTCGTGAGCGTTGTCTCGGGCTTGACCTCCACCTGCACGCCGTTTTGGCGGGCGCACAGTTCGGTCAGGGCGGTTTCTTTGGCGACGGCCGCCGCGGCAATCGCGGCCGGGCTCGGACCGGGCGCGAAGAACGTCTTGCCGGCGTAGAGGCCGACGACGAGCAGCACCACGCCGCCGATGAGCTTCTTCTTGCCGCCCTTCTTGGCGCCCTCTTCGCCGTCTTCTGCCTCGGCCTTTTTCTTCTTGGCCATCTCAGGACTCCACTTCGTGGTCTGAGACGAGGTGCAAGTTCGGCGCGCCGCTCACGCCCTTCTCGAGCATGTGCGACATCGCGACGACTGCCGCTTTCGAGTCACGCACGCGAGCGATGATTTCTTCCACGCTCTCGCGCACGACGTATTTCGCGTCGTCGACGAGCGTGATGACGGTGTCGGGCGTCGCCTCGACCCGTTCGATCAGGTCGGGGTTCAACGCGAACGGCGGACCGTTCAATCGCGTCACGGTGATCATCTGATCCGTCCTTGGATCCGCAGGTTCCCCGTCCGGTGGGACCGGTCTCGGGGCCGACCGCGAGGTCGGCGTCCAAGAGCACTATCGGCGCGGTATCCGGGTCGGTAAAGGAGAACGGGGCAGGGCCGCCGTGCGGGGTATGGCGGCCCTGCCCCGAGAACAAGTCTTCATCAGTCCGGGGTGCTCTCGCTAGCTAGCGCTTCATGTTGACGAGGTCCTGCAGGATCTCGTCCGATGCCGTGATCACCTTGGAGTTCGCCTGGAAGCCGCGCTGGGCCACGATCAGGTTCGTGAACTCCTGGGCGAGGTCGACGTTGGACATTTCGAGCGTTCCTCCCGAAAGGGTTCCGCGACCACCACTGCCCGGAACGCCGATTTGGGGCTGGCCCGAGTTCACCGACGACGAGTAGAGCGAGTTGCCGGACTTCGTGAGGCCGTTCGGGTTCGAGAACACGGCGATTGCCAACTGCCCGAGAGGCTGGGTGCGCCCGTTCGAGAAGACGCCGGCAATCGTGCCGTCGGCGCCGACGCTGAAGCTCGAGAGCGAGCCGATGGCGGATCCGTCCTGCGACAAGAACCCGACGGTGTTGAGACCCGCCGCGCCGGTGAGGCGGTCGGTTGCGGTCGCGCCGCCCATGCCGAGCACGATGCCACCCGCCGGCCACGTGCCGCTCGTGCCCACGACTGCGTTCAACTGCGCCTGCGTCAGCGTCGGGTCCGCGCTCGTGCGGGCACCGACGAGGTCGAAGGTCAGCGCGGTCGGACCGGCGAGCACGTTGCCGGCCGCGTCGTAGGTGCGCATTTGCCAGTTCACCGAGCCCGCAACCGCGGGCGGGCCCACGGCCGGTGCCGTGTCGGCGACCTTCGTGAACTCGACTCGCAACGGCACCGCAGTACCGAGCGTGTTGAAGACCGTCGGGCTCACGTTCACTTTCGTGCCGACGGCCACGTCGCTCGGCAAGTTGCCGCCGATCTTCACGTTGCCCGTCGCGACGGGCGCGATCGTCTGGCCGACGGGAATCTTCAACGACCCAACTGCGGAGTTGGTGTTGATGTTGCCGTTGACGTCGGCCGGCCAGCCGAGCACGAACCCACCGTTCGGTGTCACGAGGTTGCCGAAGCCGTCGAGCGAGAAGCTGCCCGCTCGCGTGTAGCCCTGCTGGCCGCCCTGGTTCACCACGAACAACCCGTCGCCTTGGATCGCGAAGTCGGTTGTGCGGCCGGTGAGCTGCGACGCGCCCTGCGCGAAGTTGAGCTGCACGCCGGTGAGCTGCACGCCGAGGCCGACCTGCGCCGGGTTGGTACCACCGGTGGTCGTGCCCTGGGGCGCACCCGCACCGCGCAAGGTCTGGCTGAGCAAGTCTTGGAACAGCACTGTGCTGCCCTTGTAACCCGTTGTGTTGACGTTGGCAATGTTGTTGCCGACGACGTCCATGTACGCCTGGTGGCTACGCAGACCGGACACTGCCGCGAACATCGAACGAAGCATTTTGAATGTGCCTTTCTTGAAGAAGTGTGGTGCTGATGCGTGGCGTGCCCTATCCCCCAGATGGGCGCGCGCGAATGAACTGGGGGATTCAGGTAGTGGGCGGTGGTTGGATTTCTTCGATCGCGTTGTACGCGATGTCGTCCTTGCCTATGTGGAGCAACGGACCGGCCGTGCTCATCTTGACGCTCGACACGACGCCCGTTGCGTCGGCACCGTTCGCGTCTTTGTATTTCACCTGGTGACCGATCATCGAAGACGCGGCGAGTACCTGGTTCGCAGTCATCGACGCCTTCACTTCGGTATCGATCGCGCTCAGCTTCTCGACCATCGTGAACTGCGCGGTCTGCGTCAGGAACTGCGTGCCGTCGGTTGGCGCGAGCGGGTTCTGGTACTTCAGCTGCGCGACGAGCAACTTGAGGAACGTGTCCTGTCCGAACGCGCCGGCCGTCGAGCTCGACGAGTTGTTCGTAGTGGTAGGGGCGCCGGAGCGCACCGATGCGAAGGGATCGACTGCGGTCATTGCTTCCTCACATCTGTAGGTCGAGGAGGGACTCGGGCGTGTTGCTCCGAGGATTTCGGGGACGGGGATCGTCGCTTGTGGCGTCGCGGTTACGGGCGCGTTCGCGTTCGGCGCTGCGGGCGTCGGCGGTCCCGCCGGCTTGGCGTTCGCGTCCGGCGGTGCCAGGCCCACGGCCGTCGACGGTGACGTCGCCGGCGCGCACGCCCTGCGCCTCGAGCCGGCCTCGCAAGTCGGAGAGCGCGTCGCGCAGGATGTGCGCGGCGCCTACTTGCTCGGCGCGGAGGTTTGCGTGCAACACGCCGCTGCGGAGCTCGACGTCGATCTCGACCCGACCGAGTTCGGCGGGGTGCAGTTCGAGGTGCAGCTTGTAGTTGCCGTCGGCGTTGTGCTGGAGCGGCGCGAGGACGGCCACCACTTGTTCCTGCGGCGCAGGTGGCGTGGCACCGGCGGCCGGCGGAGGTGGCGTCGACGCCAATGCAACCGCGCTGGGCGCCGCGGCCGGGTTGTGAAGCGACGCGGCCGCCGCGGCCGCAGTCTGCGCGCTGGCTTGCGCGAGCGCAGTGACCTCGCCCGCGCCCGCGCCGGGGGCCGCCGCGACACGCGTCGCGACCGGAGTGGCCTCGCCGCTCGATGCGGCGACCACGGGTTGCATCGCGATCGCAGTGGCGATGTCGGCGGTCACGCCGCTCGCGTGATCGGCAACGAGTTGCGGCAGCACCGTGTCGAGCGGCGTTGCCGTCGACGGGTCGGTGCCCTTCGTTGCGGGTGTCGCGGGCACCGCGTTCGGGTCGGTGGTGTTCGCGCCCGGCTCGCTTGCCTTCGATGGCGCGGGCGTCGGGACCGGTACCGGTGTCGGTATCGGCGCATCATTGTTGTGGTCCGCGCCGCCGGAGCTGGACGCGTGGTTAGTGGTGGGCGCGGTCGCCGCCTTCGCTTCGACCGCCGCGCTCGCCGTTGCGGCGGCCTTGTTCGTCGCGGGCGCCGGTGCCGGTGGCGCGGGCTTCGTCG
>JAODBJ010000153.1 GCA_025463905.1 Actinomycetes bacterium | reverse complement strand
CCACAAGAAGAAAATCTGGGGCACCGTCGACTGGGGTGCGATCGGTGCCGGCATACCGACCGGCCGCACGCCCCACGAACGGTCCTTCGTGCCGCGCGTATCGGTGAAATCAGCTTCGATGCGGTCGCCGCCGACGTCGATCGTGCCCGACCACCCACCCCACTGCGTGAGGCGAGTCGAGTCCATCACGAGCCGATTCGCCTGGTACATCGTCTGGCGCGGCTCCTCGATCGCGACGGTGCGAGCGTGGTAGGTGAGGTCGGCGACGATGCCGTGTTCGGGCGCGTCGACGCGAACGCGGTTCACGCGTAACGGCTCGACCATCTCGATCGAGATCGGCCCGATCTTCGTTTCGCGACGGTCGAGCGGCAGGCGGCCCGACGCGAACACGGAACGCTGGCGGCCGTCGTGCACGACCGAGAACGCCGCGTCGATGATGTCGCGGTTCGGGTACGTCGCCATCGCGATACCGAAGTAGAGGTCGTCGCGGTAACCGTTGAACCAATACCGGTCGTAATGGTTGGGGTCCCCCCCAACGGTGTGCGCGATGGGGAGCGGCGTCTGGTGGATCGGATAATCGTCAAGCGGAGTGAGCACCGGCGCATCGTTGCGCGCCCGCACGCCTCTTGTCAGGTCGTAGCAGCGCGGAAACGGGTGACGAGATCGGCGAAGAACGCCGGCGCGCCGGCCGGTTCGCGACAGAACGCCTGCATTGGGACCTGAATATTGGTGGCACCGGCGGAGAGCAGTTCGGGGATCGACTCGATGCTCCGGCCCAGGTCGGGATGCTTCTCGTCGTCGCGCGCGATGCGCAGCGGTGCCTGAACCGCGAAGCCGGCCGGGTCACGCCCGGCCGCCCGCAGCGCGTCGCGCAATTGCGCCGCGCCCGCGGCAATCCCTTCCACCGTCTCGCCCATGATGGGGATCCAGCCGTCGGCGTCGCGCGCGATGCGATCGACCGCCCGGCGATGCAGTGTCCCTGCGACCCACAGCGGTACACCGCCCGGCTGCACCGGTTTTGGCTCGCACCACGTTTCGGTGAACTGCACGCTGGGCGACGAATACGCCGCAGGGCTATCGCGCCACAAGACGCGTAACGCGCCCATGAGGTCATCGAGTAACGCACCGCGCCCGTCGAAATCGAGGCCTTCGGCCGCGTACTCCTCCCGCTGCCAGCCGGTGCCCACGCCGAGGTCGACGCGACCGTTGGACAGCACGTCGAGCGTCGCGACGGTCTTGGCGAGGAGCGCGGCGGGTCGGAGCGGCGCAACGAGGATGCCGGTCGCAAGCCGCACCGTTTCGGTGACGGGTGCGATCGCCGCGAGCATCGTGAGTGGTTCGAACCACGGTGCGTCGGGCGGTACCGGGAAACGGCCCCACTGGTACGCGTCGGTGTGCGGGCCCATCACCACGTGGTCAACGAGCACGATCCGGTCGACGCCGGCGTCGTCGGCGGCGCGGGCGAGGTCGATGAAGCGCCGCCACTCGCCGGGGGGGAACAACGAACCGAAGTTGGGCAGTCCGACGGAGAGCGTCACTCGCACGTGAGTACCACCGTGTGCCGGATGTCGCGCGACGACGCGCCGACGCGAACTTCGAACTCGCCGGGATCGACGAGCCAGTCGCGCGCCGCCTTGTCCCAGTAGGCAAACGCGCGCCGGTCGAGGACGAGCGATACGGATACCGTCTCACCCGGTTCGACCGTCACTTTCGCGAACGCCTTCAGTTCCTGTTGCGGTCGCTCGACGGTTGACTCGACGTCATGCACGTAGCACTGCACAACTTCGGCCGCCGCACGCGCGCCGCGGTTCGTGATCGGCAGCGTGATCTCGATGCGATCGCCGTCGCGGAAGGTCGTGGTACTCACGCGCGGTTCGCCGTAGTCGAACGCGCCGTACGTGAGGCCGTGACCGAACGCGTAACGCGGTTCGACATCGCGCGTGTCGTACCACCGGTACCCCATCAGCAGGCCCTCGCCGTACTCGGCCTTGCCGTCGGCCCCCGGGTAATAGCCGTACGCGGGCGTGTCCTCCAACCGGAACGGGATCGTCGTCGGCAGCCGGCCCGAAGGCGACAGCGTGCCGAGGAGTACATCGGCGAGCGCGTTCCCGAACTCCTCACCGGGGAACCACACCTGCATCACCGCGGCGGCGCGCTCGGCCCACTCCATCTCGATGGGCGACGCGGCATTCACCACCACCACCGTGCGCGGATTCACGTCGAGCACCCGGTAGATCAACTGTTCTTGCGCGCCGGGCAGTTGCATCGACTCGCGGTCGTGGCCCTCGCTCTCCCACTCGGCGTCGGTGCCGACTACGAGCACGACCGAGTCGGCGTCGCGCGCGAGCGCGACCGCACGGTCTTCGAGGTCGGGCGGTTCGGGTGCCCGGCAACCGATCATGAGGCCGCCCATGCCCGGGGACGCGGGCACGAACTCCACCGTGATCGTGTGCTTCTCGCCGGCAGCGAGTTCGACCGTCGCGGTCGCTTCCGAGCTCCCGAAACCGAAGAACGCGTCGCTGCGGCCGGCCGGCTTCCAGTTGTCGACCAGCACTTCGTCGTCGAGCAATAGCCGCGCGCGCCCCGCCTGCACGAGGCTGAACGTCCATGCGCCGGGTTCGTCGGCAACGAAGGTGCCGGTGACGCGGGCCGAGAAGTTGTCAGGTACCGAACGCGAAAACCGGCCCAGCCAAACGAAGTAGCCGCTGCGCACCTGTTCGGCGAACACCGGCTCGCCTTGCCGTTCGCGTCCTTCGAAATAGGAGATCGTGAGGTCGCCGTCGAGATTGCGGGCACCGAGCGTAGGGGTGCGCTTGCTGATCGACGTGCCGCGCTCGAACCGCACCGTCGTGCCTTCGGGCGCGTGGCGCCGGAGACCGGCGAGCGGCGAAACCGACGCGTGGGGTGTGACCGACGCGCTCCCGCCGCCTTGCACCATCGCGATGTCGGCGTTCGGCCCGATCACGGCCAGGGTGCCGAGGTTCGCCTGATGGAACGGCAGCAGACTTTCGTTGCGCAAGAGCACGAATGCGCCCGCCGCGGCACGACGCGCGACGGCTCGGCGCTGAGGATCGTCGATCGAGCCTTCTTCTTGGTCGTCGCCGTCGTCGGCGGTGGCGGTGGCGGTGACGGCCGACGTCGAGGCGGCACCCAGACCGACGCGGTCGCGAAGCCGTAACGCGCGTCGCACCTTGTCGTCGAGGATCGCTTCGTCGACCTCGCCCGAGCGCACCGCCGCCACGAGCTTCTCGCCCAGCCATTGCGGAGGACCGGGCATCTCGAGATCGAGGCCGGCGTTCGCGGCGAGGGTGGTGCTGTGCGTGCCGAACCAGTCGGACATCACCAAACCGTCGAATGCCCAATCGGTCTTCAGCACGTCGTCGATCAGCCACCGGTGTTCGCTGCAGTAGGTGCCGTACACCCGGTTGTAGGCCGTCATCAACGCCCACGCGTTCGCTTCGAGCACCGCCGCCTCGAACGGCACGAGGTAGAGCTCGTGCAAGACGCGCTCGTCGACCTCGGAACTGATCGTCATGCGCTCGAACTCTTGGTCGTTTGCGACGAAGTGCTTCACGCACGCGCCGACACCGCGGCTCTGCACGCCTTCGATGTACGCGACGGCCATGCGGGCCGACAGGAACGGGTCCTCCGAGTAGCACTCGAAGTTGCGGCCCGCGAGTGGATGACGATGCAGGTTCACGGTGGGGGCAAGGAGCACCTGGGCTCGTTTGTCGCGC
>JAODBJ010000126.1 GCA_025463905.1 Actinomycetes bacterium | reverse complement strand
GGTTGCTTTCGGCGGGCTCAGGAAACCGCCGAAGCCGTAGGCCACTGTCACCGTGCGCTGCACTGGTGGCGCAGCCGCCCACGTGCCGTTGCCCGGTTGGGTCGCGTTGATGACACACGCCCCGACCTTGCCGAACTAGACCTTCCCTCCGGCGATCGAGCAGATGTTCGCACGCGTCGCCGGGTCGATCTCGAAACTCACGGCGCCACCGGAGCCGGATGTCGCGGCGAGAGTCGCGGTGCCGCCGCTGATCGCAGTCGCAGGCGGCGAGAAGGTGATGGTCTGCGGCCGCTTCGCGACGACGATGCTCGCTTGTACTTGCGGGGCGGCCGCGTGGGTCGCGTCACTGGCTTGGTTCGCGTTCACGATGCACGTCCCCGCGCCGGTCAACTGCAACGTGGCACCCGACAGTGAGCACACGCCCGTTGTCGTCAGCGCGTCGACACCGAACACGACCGGCGACGAAGAACCGCCACCCGTCGCCGACAACGCGACCGTGTCGCCGACAAGACCCGACGCCGGCGGGCTGAAACCCGTGATGGCGCCGGGAAGCAGCATCGTCGCGGTGCTGGTTCGTTGGCCCGAGAGACCGTCGTCCGCATTCGCATTCGTTGTGATGTTGAAGGTCGACCCGGTCGCCGGCGGCGCGCTGTACACGTGGTCGAACTCGAAGTAGAGCGGGATGCCGGGGCACGGCGAGGCGCCGCACGCGAAGTTGAACGTCGGCGTGGTCTGGAACGGACAGCCGCTCTGCCCGGTGCACGGATAACTCGCAGTCGTGGTCGTACCGTCGCCCCAGTCGACGGTGAAGGAGCCGTGGCTCGCTTCGGGGTCCGTGATGAACCCGCGCAAGCGCGCGTTGTCGCCGGGCGCCAGGTTGAGGCGGTTGTCGGTGTCCGGGTTGATGCAGATGATCAGCGGATTGCAACCCGGTGAGTTGAGCGTCACCACGGGCACCTGCAGCACGTGGTTCACCGTGATCGTCACGGTCGCCGGCGAACCGTTGTTCACGTACGTGAAGCTGTCGGTGCCGTAGAAGTTCTGATCGGGCGTGTACCGGAACGAGCCATCGCTGTTGAGGATGACGGTCCCGTTGTCGGGTGGCGTCTGCAGCGCGGCCGGCCCACCGACTGGCGGCGGGTCGTCGTTCGCCAGCGCGCCGGGTGCGGCAACCTGCAACACCTGGTTCTCGTCCACGCTGTACGCGTCGTCGACCGCGGGATGCGCAGTCACCACGAACTCGACGCAGCTGTTGAAACTCCCGAATGTCTTGTCCGGGTACACGTAGGGGATGGAGAGCAGGAAGCCGAGCGCGCTCGACGTGCCAGTTGCGGTCGCGGTGAACTTCCAATTACCGAAGCTGTTGAAGAGGATCCCGGTGGGGGGATTGGTCCCGATGGGGAAACTCTGCTGCACCGTCGCCGCCACGGTCAGCGCGACGCGGTCAGGGTCGGTGAAGCTGTTCGTGATGTCGACAGGTGTCGTCGAGTGATTCGGCACCGAGACGACGAAACAACCGGGTGTGTTTGCCGGCAAAGCCTTGACCTCGTTGACGTTGATGAACGCCGGGTAATCGATCGTCTGCGTGCCGCTCAACAAACCGTTGAGCGTGCGGTACCCGAAGTGATCACCGCCGTAGAACTCGGTGTCGGGCGTGTACGAGATGCTCGCCGCAGTCGTCTTCACGCACGTCGGTTGCTGGCTCGGGGGAAGGAGCGAGCAGTCGAGGACGCCGGTCTGCGTGAAAATCCCGGTGTTCCACGTCACGTGCAGCGTGCCGTGGTCAGTTCGGATCGCATCCTCCTGCGAACCATTCAGGCTCATGATCTGGGAGCCGTCGGGCGAACCGGGACGGTTCGAGATCGCGAGCGGCGTGTTCTCGTTCACCGAGACTTGCACCGGTGCTTGGTCGACCGCGCCGGGGGGACGCGGCACGACATGGATCGACACGTTGGCGAACTGTTGGAAGCTGCCGTTGAAGCCGGAGAACAGATTCGTTGCGCCGTATGACGTGAAGCAGGGCGTACCCCTGCTGAAGCAGGTCGCGCTGACCGCACCGGTGGCGTACCCGAACTGGTCGTCTCCCGCGAACCCTGGATCGGGCGTGTACGCGAACTCGCCGTCGCTGTGCAGCGTGACCGACCCGTGCGCAGTCTGGAACGTGCCAACGCCGGCGAACGCCACCGGGCCTCTGGGAAACGTGCAAAGCTCGCCGTTGGAGCCGACGGAGCAATACCCACTGACGTCCGACGCGGCGTCGTTCCGCAAGAGTCCGCACGCCTGCCAGAACCCTCCCGTCGGTGCGTGGTGCAGATCGCAGACGGCGAGACCGCCGTCGGGTGAGAACGTTGTGTCGCTGTACGTCGTGTAGGTGTCGTCGCTCAGGGCGTCGAGGCCGTACCACCCCGACGGTGGGATGGTCACCGTGGCGAGGCCCTTGCAGAACCCGTTGTTGTCGGAAATCCGATAGGTGAAGCTGTCGCCGCCGAGGTAGCCGAGCACGGGATGCCAGGTGAAGCTGCCGTCGGCGCTCCAGCTGAAGTCCGTCGCGTGCAACGGGCCCTTGACGACGGCCATGTGTTGGATCGACAGCTGTACGGGCCCAGCGCCCCACGTGTCGTTCTGGAGCGGCCCGCGAGACAAGACCTCCACGCCCCACACTGCGCCGACGGTGGCGCCGCTCTGTGTCGACGGGATGCTGCCGTCGGGTGCGAAATCGTCGCGCTGGACGACGTCGTCGTGGGCAACGACAGCGCTGACGTCCCAGACGCTGTAGTCCTTCGGCGGCGCACTGCAGTGGGACGGAGGCTGCACACCTGAACTCACCGTGCCGCCCGCGGCTGCTGCCGCCGCCGGCAGGTCGAGCGCGACAAACGACGCCGCGGCTGACGCCGCGACCAAGATCGCCGTCAACGCGCTCATCGCCCGCGTGCCGCCTGCCCTTCGATGCACGATCGCCCTCGCTCTCCCACGGCCGCTCGTCGCGCGAGCCCAACTTGACCACGCGCCGTGCCCGTGCCGCATCGGGGATCTCACCTACGCGGGCCTGCATCACAGCCGCCGCATGCGTGCTTGACTTGCACGGTGACCGTCGACGGGGCCGGCGTCGGAGCCGGAACAGAGGTCGACGAGCCACACGCGCCACTCATCGCGCGCGCCGACGAACTCGATCAGATCCTCGCAATGCTTCGGGACCCGGACCGCCGCCTTGTGTCGATTACCGGCCGCAGTGGGGTTGGCAAGACGCGCCTCGCCCTCGAGGCGGTCCGGGTGTGCAACGAGCGACACCCGGACACGTGCCTGTTCGTCGCGCTGGCGGGAGTGTCTGACGCCGAGCTCGTGGTCCCTGCGATCGCGTCCACGCTTGGTGTCGGCGAGCTTCCGGGAATTGCCCGCCTCGACGTGCTCGCGCATGAGTTGGACGGTCGTCACCACGTGCTCGTGCTCGACAACTTCGAACATCTGATGCCCGCGGCGACCGATCTCCAACGTCTCCTCGCAGCCTGCCCCGATCTCCGGCTGCTCGTCACGACGCAAGCGCGCCTCAACCTGCGTGCCGAACGTACGTTGCGGTTGCGCGGCCTGAACGCACCGCCGGTGGGAGAGCACGACGTCGCGCGGATCGCGGCCGAGCCGGCCGTTGCGCTCTATTGCGACCGGGCTGCCGCGGTGCACGCGGACTTTCGCCTGCACGC
>JAODBJ010000121.1 GCA_025463905.1 Actinomycetes bacterium | reverse complement strand
CGGCTTCCGGTCATGAACGCGTGGCGGGCGGCGGTGACGAGGCCTTGTCCCGCGGCGCCCGCTTGCGGTGCTACGGCAAATGCGGCGGCCGGTGCGCTGCGCGCAGCCGTGGCGACCGAGGCGGGCAGTCCGTGCAGGGAACCGGCAATGCTGCCGCGATAGCCGGAGGTGAAGGCACTGCCGAGGATCGCGATACCGAACGCTGACCCGAGCTCGCGTGCGGTGTCGTTGACCGCCGAGGCGACGCCCTGCTTGGCGCGGGGCAGCGAAGCGATGATCGCGTTGGTCGCGGGCGTCATCGCCAGCGCTGCGCCGGCGGAGGTCAGCACCAGGCCGACGAGGAACTGTCCGTATCCACTGCCGGCCCGCATCGAGGCGAGAACGGCGAAGCCGGCCGCGGCGACGAGCAGACCGACGGCCCCGACGATCCGTTGGCCGTATCGCTCGGCGAGCGTGGCGGCGACGGTCGCCAACGGCAACATCACCGCGATCGCAGGCAACAACGCCACCGCGGACATCAGTGTGCTGTAGCCGAGTACGAGCTGCAGGAACTGCAGCGCGACGAAGAAGAAGCCGTACAAAGCGAAGAACTGGAGGAAGAGGGACGCCGAGCCGGTCGCGAAGCCGTGCTTGCGGAAGAGACGGGGATCGAGCAGCGGCGCGGGGCTGCGCAGCTCCCACCAGACGAACAGCACACCGGCCAGCGCACCGCCCAGCACTCCGGACAACGTGATGGGGTCGGTCCAGCCGCGCGACGGACCTTCGATGATTCCGAACACCAGGCCACCCGCAGCGGCGACCGAGAGCAACGCGCCGGGCGGGTCGAGATGCACGGTGTGCGACGCGCGTGTCTCGGGGACCATGACCACCGTCGCGACGAGCGCGACGCCGGCGAGCGCGGCCGTGACGACGAAGATGGAGCCCCACCACCATTGCTCGAGCATCGCTCCGGCGACGAGGAGGCCGAGCATCCCTCCTGCGCCGGCAATGCCGGCCCACACGCCAACGGCAGTGGCTCGCTTCTCCGGCGGGAACACGCTCGTGATCGTCGACAGGGTGGCGGGCATGATGAGCGCGGCGCCAACACCGGCGAGGACGCGCCACAAAATGAGTGCGCCCGCCGAGTTGGTGAACACCGAGAAGGCGTTGGCGGCGCCGAACAGCGCGAGACCGGCCACAAGTGCTCGTCGGCGACCGAAACGGTCGCCCACCGCACCGGCGAAGAGCAACAGGGCGGCGAGGGCGACGGTGTAGCCGTCGATGATCCACTGTTGGTCGGTCTGGGACGCGCCAAGCGCGCGGGCCATCGTGGGCAGGGCGACGGTGAGCATCGCCACCCCGGCGACCACGAGAGCCAGCGAGAGGCAGACGGTCGCCAGGATGGCGCCGTGCCCGCGCTTGCCGTTCGGGGGTACGGCACGCGCATCGAGCGGAGCAACGGAGGGGGCGAAGGTCGACGTCACGGCATGCTCCTTACGGAAGGGATCTTCGTCTCGGCCGTCCGGTCGTTGGGAAAACGGACTCGGCGGTCAGCTGGTTGGCTCGAGCAGCTGGAGATCGAGATCGACCTTCACCACGTCACCGAGCGCAACGACAGTGACGCCGGGCGGCAGCGCGAGATCGATGCCGAAATCCTTGCGGCGAATCTCGGTCGTGGCCTCGAAGCCGGCGTGGCGGGGGCCGCCGGGGAAGGATTCGACGCCGCCTAGCTCCACGGCGAGGACGATGGGACGGGTGACGTCGCCGATGGTCAGGTCACCGTCGACCTGAAATTCCGATCCGGCACCGGCGACGCGCGTTGAGCCGAACACCATGGTCGGACGCTTGGCGACGTCGATGAGGTCCGGCGAAAGCACGTGAGCATCGCGGTCGGCGTTGGCAGTATCGATCGATGCGATGTCAACGGTGGCGCGAACAGTGGTTGTGTCGAGTGTCTCGCCGATGACAATGTCGGCGTCGAAACGAGTGAACCGGCCCCGCACCTTCGAGACGCCGAGGTGGCGGATGGAGAACCCGATCGAGGAATGGTTGGTGTCGACCGCCCAATGGCCGGGGGACAAGGGCAGTGAAATTGCGGGTGTGTTGGTCATTGCCGAATCATCTGCTCACCTTCACGGGTCGGAGAAGGCCGGGCTGATCCTGGTACCGGCAAGGCCAGGGTGATTCGGCGGGGTCGGGGCATGCTGTTGGGGTGACGACAGTGGCCGAGTTTCTGCGTGCTCGCCGCGAGCAGCTGCAGCCGGGCGACGTCGGATTGCCGGACAGCGGCAGGCGGCGAACCCCGGGTCTGCGCCGCGAGGAAGTGGCGACACTGGCCGGCGTCAGCATCGACTACCTCGTTCGTCTCGAGCAGGGGCGCGACACGCGGCCATCGGCGAGCGTGATCGCCGCGCTGTCCGACGCGCTGCGACTCGACGACGACCAACGCCGCCAGCTCGGGAAGCTGGCCGCGCTCGCGCAAGCGCCCGGGCTATGCCCGGCGCACGGTCCGTTGGCCCGCGCAGTAGCGCCGACAGTGACGGCGCTTCTCGAGCAACTGGGCACGACGCCGGCGTTCGTGGTCGGCCCGACCAACGATGTGCTCGCGTGCAACCACACCTGGGGCGTACTCGTCCGTCCGCTCGGGATGCTCGACGGTGAAGTACCGAACCTCGCCCGGCACGTGTTCCAGCACCTGGACGCGCGAACGGTATATCCCGACTGGGTCGCCGCGGCCGACGAACAGATCAGCCGCCTGCGCGCCGCTACCGCCCGCTGGAGCGACGATGATGCGTTCGCCGCGCTGATCGACGAGTTACGCACCGTGCCCGCCTTCACCGAACGCTGGTCGAACTTTGCGAAGCCCGAGAAGCGCCGAGGTACGACACGCGTCGTGCACCCCGAGATCGGTCGACTGCGGTTCAACTACGAGGTGCTCCTCCTTCCCGATGAGATCGACGAGCAGCGACTCATCACCTGGCTACCCGCCGACGACGCCACCGCCCTGGTCCTCGCCCGTACCGGCGACGCCGCTGTGGCTACGAGCCCGGCCCAGCTCCGCGTCATCGGCTAACGCGGCGCTGCAACGACGACGACTCGCCTCCGCGACTCGAACACGAAACGAATCCGCTGCGCGACCGACCGGGGCTAGGCGCGTCGCACGATCCGCAACGACGTGGCGAGGAGCGTGCGTACGGCCGTCTCCGTCGTTTCGTCGTACGGCAGCCACGTTTCCAGGTGCTGGTCGTCTTCGGTGGTGAGACCTTCGAGGGTCAATGCGAGCGGTCCCGCTTCGGGGTGCACGAGGCGAGCGACGCGCGGTCGCCGCAATGAGATCGTGTGCGCTTCCCATCGCATCGCGAACTCCGGTACGACGCGCAGCTCGTCGATAAGCGCGACGAACTGTTGGTTGCTGCCCCAGCGCGGGTTCGCGGCACGCAACACCGATGCCTGGCCGTCGGCGGCGCCGGCCCAATCGGACATGACCCGGCGGGAGGCCGGGTTCAAGAAGATGTAACGGGCGAGGTTCGGATGTTCCTCGTCGAGGATGCCCAGGGGGGTCACGAGCGTTCTCCACGACTCGTTCCATGCGAGCACGTCGCTGAGTCGTCCGGCCACGAACGCCGGCGTGGGGTTGACACGATCGAGCAGTGTTCGCAACGTCGGCCGGACTTCGTTGCTGAGCGCGCTACGAGACGGGCACAGCCCCTCGAACTGGGCCGCGTTCGTCTTGAGGGCAAGCATCGCAAAGTGCCGCTTCTCGTCGTCGGAGAGGCGCAGCGCATCGGCGAACGCCAAGATCACGGCCGCGGACGGGTTTGTGTCGCGGCCCTGCTCGAGCCGCACGAGGTAGTCGATGCTGACGCCGGCGAGCGTCGCGAGCTCTTCACGGCGCAGCCCGGGTGTCCGCCGCCTGCCGAACAGGGGCAGACCTGCCGCTTCGGGCGTCAGCCGCTCCCGATGTGACCGCAAGAACTCGGCGAGCTCACCTCGATCTGCCACACCCACATGATGCCGCCGGCGAGCAACCGATGCCTAGCCCTCTCACTACCAGGATCCTCCCGGCCTTCCCCCGACACACGGGGCGGCGCACGGTGAGGGCCAAGTCTCCTGCCACGTTGGATCGGAAGCTTCATGTCCAGGTTCTTGTATCGATTGGGTCGTTTCGCCGTTCGCCGGCGCCGGCTGGTGCTGGCCGGCTGGCTCCTCGCGCTGGCGCTGCTGGTGGTCGGTGGCCAGGTGGCCGGCGGCACATTGCGCGACGACATCAAGGTCCGCGGCTCCGGGTCTCAGCAGGCTCAGGACTTGCTGACGGCCAAGTTCCCGTCCCAGGCGGGAAGCTCGGCGCAGGTGGTCGTCCACGCACGGACCGGCACACTCGCCGCCGGACGCAACGCCGCTGCGCTGGCCTCCACTCTCACCGCGATCAAGTCGCTCCCGCACGTCGTCGGCGCCTCCGACTCGCTGTCAACCAAGAGCGCGCCAGGGACGATCGCGCTCGTGAACGTGTCGTACGACCAGACGACGAAGCAACTCGGCAATCGCGCGTTCACTGCACTCGAAGCCGCGACCGCGCCCGCAACGCGCGCCGGACTCCAGGTCGAGTATGGCGGTGACCTTCCTTCCTCCGCCATAGGCCCAGGTCTCCCGTCGACCGAGGTGATCGGGATCATTGCCGCAGTGTTGATCCTGCTGGTGGCGTTCGGGTCTGTGATCGCGATGGGATTGCCCATCGGCACCGCGCTGGTCGGGCTCGGAGCCGGGATCCTGTCGATCACGATCCTCTCGGCGTTCGTCAACATCCCAACGGATGCGACGACCGTCGCGGCGATGATCGGCCTCGGGGTCGGCATCGACTACTCGCTGTTCGTCATCACCCGACACCGTGAAGGCCTCCATCGCGGCTACACCGTCGAAGACGCAGGCGGGCGAGCGGTCGCGACGGCGGGCCAAGCTGTCCTCATCGCCGGCGGCACCGTGGTCATAGCCATCTGCGGACTAGCCGTCGCCGGTGTGCCCGCCATCACGTTCATGGGGATCGGCGCGGCGATCGTCGTCGCGGTGATGGTCATCGCCGCACTCACACTGCTGCCCGCGATGTTGGGTTTTGCCGGGCACAACATCGACCGGTTCGGCATCCCGGGCATGACACCCA
>JAODBJ010000105.1 GCA_025463905.1 Actinomycetes bacterium | reverse complement strand
GGTAACGCTCAGTTCGCCTACGGGCGTAACGATGATGAGTGCTTCGCCACGGTCGCCGCTACGCGCTACGACCCGAACAGAGATGCCGTAGTCCACCGCGGCGCCATCGCCGCTGCGCAGGGTTCGCTTGGCTTGATAACTGTCGAGCACACCGTCGGCAATCAACTCGAGCGCGCGGCGGGTCGCGTCCGGTTGTTCCGAAATCGACAGCACATCCGCACCGGCAAGCTCCACCGGTTGCCACTGAAGGAGTGCGGCCGCGCGCGGGCTGAGTTCGATGAAGCGCCGCGTCCGGAGGTCGACGAGCGCGATCGCGAGCGAACTCGTACGCACCGAATCCCGCAGCGGGTCCAACGACGCGTCGGCTGATGGTTCGTCCTCACGTGCCGCGAAGCTCACGTAGGTTCAACCACCGGGGAGGTTAAAGAATTGCAAAATGCCGTTGAGAAGAGTCCTAGAACCCGGCGGCGACCCCACGGCGGGCCAGTACCGCGTCGAGCTCGGCGAGCGCTTGCCAAGGGTCGGCACCGAAGTGGACCGCTTCCATGCCGTGCGCGATCGCGGCAGCCACGTTCTGGCGATTGTCGTCGACGAAGACCGCCTCGTTCGGCTGGATCTGCATCCGCTCGCACGTGAGCGCGTAGATCTCGCGGTCCGGTTTGCGCATGCCGACATGGCTCGAATCGACGACGACCTCGAACAGGTCGTCGATCGGGAACGTCGATCGCCAGTGCTCGCCGAACTCTTTGATGTTGTTCGTCAGCAAACCGGTTCGCAGACCGCGCTGCTGCAACTCGCGAACCTTGTGTACCACCATCCAATGCACGCCCGGCGAACTGGTGCGCATGAATCGCCCGTACGCGTCGAGGTCGATCGGCTTCCCGAGGATCGCAGGCGCCTTCTCCGTTATGCGTTCGAAGTACGCGGCGAAGTCGATGACGCCCTTCTCGAGCAGGTGCCAGTCTGGTTCGTCGGTGACTTCGCCCGAGGCTTCGACGCTGTCGGGGTCGCTCGCGATCGCGTCGGCAACCGCGCGACCTTCGACGCCGACGTAGTCGATGTCACCGAACAGCAGTTGGAGGAGCGAACCCTTCGCGTAGCCCTCGCTCGCTTCGAACTCGCCGATACCGACGAACAGCGGACTCGAGATGACGCCGCCGTAGTCGAACACCACCGTCGTGATCACGGCGGCCGACGTTAGCTGGCGTCAGATGGCGTTCGTCGCGAGCAGCACGATCGTGACGGCGGCAATGGCGAGGCGGTACCAGCCGAAGATGGACAGATCGTGCCGTTGCAGATACGTGACCATCCACTTGATGGCGACCGCGGCGAACACGAATGCGACGACGAGGCCTATCAGCGGGTTGGCGAGCCCGTAGGTATCGATCATTTCCTTGCCGTGTTTCAACGCCGTATAGGCGGTCGCGGCAGACAGCGTGACGAGGCCGAGCAGAAAGCTGAACTCGACCGATGCGGCGATGCCGAGACCGAGGAACAACGCCGCGACGATCGTGACGAGGCTGCGGCTGGTGCCCGGCCACAACGCCAACACCTGGGCGAGCCCGACGATGATCGCTTGACGAGGCGTAATGGTTTCGAGCGCGGCGCCGCGCCGACCGAGTTCGCGTAACCGTGGCGCGAGCACGAGCAGAAAGATGCCGCCGACGATCCACGCGACGACGATCGGCCACGCGCCGAACAGCTTGTCTTTGATGGGTTTCTCGAACACCACACCGACGAGCGCCGACGGCACGAACGCGATCGCGACCGCAATGAGGAGCCGCCGGCCCGCCGGGTCGCGACCGCGCAACCCGTCGATCATCGTGCGCACGCGGTGCGTGTAGAGGAACAGCACCGCGAGGATGGCGCCGGCCTGGATCGTGATCGCGTAGTTGTCGGCCGCGTCCTTGGTCGCCTTCGTCGTGCCGACGTTCAGGATGCGTTCCGCGACGTGCAGGTGGCCGGTCGAGCTGATCGGCAACCACTCAGTGATGCCTTCGACAATGCCGAGCACCACTGCTTTGGCGGGGGTCAATTGGTTGGCGGCCGCCCGTTGCGACACGCCGGACACGGCGTGCAGCACGACGGCACCGGCCGGTGTCGCGGCCAGCGCAACGCCCGCGGCGCCGAGTGCAACCGCGCCTCCGATTGCCGTTGGCCTACGGATCACCGCCCGCGGGCGGTCGATGTCGGGCGGTTGCAGCAAGCGGCCTCCGGTGGCGCGAGGGCGAGCATCAGCGTTCCGTTCGCGACCGAGAAGGCGATCGCGTGCGCTTCCTGCTCGGTGACGAGGAGCGTAACGCCGTGGCTGTCGCCCACGAGTACCCGGGCGGCGTGCGCGATGGTGACCGAGCCCTCACCTCCGCCGGCGCGGGCCACGAGCGACGGGTCGAGGCTCACCAGCACGTCGACGACGTCGCCGCGCTCGGGGCGGAGGCCGTCGTCGGCGGGGATCCGCACCGCGCGACTGCCGTCAGGAACGAGCCCGTCGAGGCCGTTGCGGCGCGCCGCTGTGAGGTGACGCGTCGAGAGGATTGCATCGCGCAACACGGGCACCGCAACGACTCGACCGACGGCGTCGGAGCGTCGCTGCATCGCGCCGTGCGGAATCGTCGATGCGTACATCGTCACGAGCTTCAGGTCGGCGGCGCGCACGGTGGCGCCCAGCGGGAGGTCGGTGGCCGCGACGACGGCGGCCTGGCGCGGCCCGAGGCTGGCCGCGCGCCGGTGCAACGTGGCGAGATCGGTAGCGACAACGTTGGCGGTGACGAGCGCGACGACAACGGCGGCCGCCCAAGCGGCCAGTGCACGAGGAGAGCGACGCACGAAGATCCCTTCCGCGAGCGCGAACAACGGCTCGGGGAAGAGACGAGGGGAGTACTGAGAAGAGTAACCCGCTATTCGTAGTGGTGGAGCGGGCCGATCGCGCGGGCGCATTCGCAACCGGTGGGTTCGGCCGGCAACGTCGGGATGAGCACCGTCAGCAGGTCGCGGATGTGGTGCACGTTGGCTTCGAAGAACTCGAACACCTGTTCATGCGTGACCGGCTCGATATTCGGGTCGTCCTCCACGCCGGTGTCGTAATCGGTGACGAGCGCGATGCCGGCGTAGTGGATGCCGAGTTCCCGGGCCAGGTACGCCTCCGGGTACTGCGTCATGTTGATCACGTGCCAACCCTGCGCGCGGTACCAGCGCGACTCGGCGCGCGTCGAAAAGCGTGGGCCGTTCACCACAACCACCGTGCCGCGCGGGTGCGTGGTGATACCGACTGCCTCACCGGCTGCCGCAACGAACGGTGCGATCGCACTGCAGTACGGATCCGCGAAGGCAACGTGATGCGCGTCGCCGCGGTCGTAGTAGGTGTCGGGGCGGCTATGGGTCCGGTCGACCAACTGGTCGAGGACGACGAAGTCTCCCGGTGCAATCCCGGCGTCGAGCGAACCGGCCGCGCACGGGCCGATGATGCTGTGGACCCCGACGGCACGCATGGCCCAGAGGTTCGCCTTGGCGGGGACGGCGTGCGGAGGGAACTGATGGGCGCGTCCGTGGCGGGGGAGGAACGCAACTCGGGTGCCGTCGATGGACCCGATCGCGACGGGTGCGGCCGGCGCTCCGAAGGGCGTGTCGATCTCGACGTCTTCGACGTCGTCAAGGAACGAGTAGAAGCCGGAGCCGCCGAAGACCCCGATCGCTGCCGACGCGCCCGTCATCGGGGCGGAAAGCTACGCCGACTTCTTGGCGGGTTTGGCGTCGGAGCCGGAGGATCCGTTCGACGACGATGACGACGATGACGAATCCGACGACTTCGATGAGGAGTCCGACGACTTCGACGACGACTCGGACGAGCTCGACGACGAGGAGTCCGAGCCGTTCGACGACTCGGCGTTCGTCTTGTGTCGCTTCCCGCCGTTCTTCGCAGCAGCACGCGAATCGGTCTTATAGAACCCGGAGCCCTTGAGGATCACGCCGGCAGCCGACATGACCTTGCTCAGCTTGCCGCCGCAAGACGCGTGGCGGGTGAGGGGCTTCTCGGAGAACGACTGAAACACTTCGAGCTGCTCACCGCATTTTGCGCAGCGGTACTCGTACGTCGGCATCCGGCCTCCGGTCGCAGGTTCAGTGAATTTAGCACTCAGGTACCGAGAGTGATAACGCTCGCGCCCCCGGCCCGCTTCCCGCCTGCGTCTTGTGTCGATATCGGCTTGCGCGCGGTGCGATGATGGCGACCGTATGTGGCTCGTTGTCGTGCTGGTGCCTGCAGCTTGGTTGCTCGGCACGTTTCCGAGCGCCCAGCTGATCGCGCGCGCACACGGGCACGACGTGCTCACCGAAGGTTCGGGCAACCCCGGGGCGTCCAACGTCGCCCGGCTGGCGGGCTGGCGGGCCGGCGCGGCCGTGCTCGTCCTCGATTTCGCGAAGGGTGCGCTCGCGGCGGGCGTCGGCATGGCGGTCTACGGCCGGGTTGGGGCGTACGCGCTCGGGATCGCGGCAGTGGTCGGGCACACCTTCCCCGTCTACCGCAAGGGCGGCAAGGGTGTGGCGGCCGCGGGCGGGATGCTGGTGGTGCTCTATCCATTGATCGTCGTGGGGTTGGCGATCGTGTGGGCGTTGCTCGCCCGAGTCGCGAAGAAGGCGTCGCTCGCGTCATTGTTGTGCACGGTCGCGTTCCCGGTTGCCGTTGGGCTCATGGGGTACGACGGTCGCGAAGTTGTCGCCATTTCGGCGTTGGCGGTCCTGGTGCTCGCGCGACACGCGGCGAACATCCGTCGCTTGTTGCGCCGCGAGGAGATTGATCTCAAAACATGAGTCGCGTTCGAAAAGCAGTGATCCCGGCCGCGGGGCTCGGCACCCGGTTCCTCCCGGCCACGAAGAGCTCGCCCAAAGAGATGTTGCCCGTGGTCGACAAGCCGTCGATCCAGTACGTGGTCGAAGAAGCCGTGCGGGCGGGCATCACCGACATTCTCGTGATCACGGGTCGGAGCAAGCGCGCCGTCGAAGACCATTTCGACCGCAACTTCGAACTCGAGTACTACCTCGAGCAAGCCGGCAAGCACGACCTCTTGAAGGAAGTGCAGGCGAGTTCGGAGCTGGCCGACATTCACTACGTGCGTCAACGCGACCCGCTCGGGTTAGGTCACGCGGTATCTGTTGCGCGTTCGCACGTTGGCAACGAACCATTCGCGGTGCTGCTTGCCGACGACCTCATGGTCGACGACGCCGCGTTGCTGCGCGCGATGCTCGACGTGCACGAACGCTATGGCCGCTCTGTAGTCGCGGTGCAGGAAGTGGGACCCGACGAAATCTCTTCGTACGGGTGCGTCGAACCTGACGCGATGCACGAAGAACTCGTCGAGATCCGGCGAATCGTCGAGAAGCCGAAGCCGGAAGAGGCACCCTCGAACCTCGCGGTGATCGGCCGCTACGTGTTCACACCGGAGATCTTCGACGCGCTCGACCGCATCGTTCCGGGGCGCGGCGGCGAGCTGCAATTGACCGACGCGATCGCGCTCCTGCTCGAAGAGCAGACGGTGTACGGCCAGCGGTTCCGCTTCGGCCGCTACGACATCGGCCAGAAGGTCGACTTCTTGCGAGCCAACGTCGAGCTCGCGCTCGATCGCCCCGACATCGGCCCCGAAGTCGAGGAATGGTTGCGCGAGCTGATTCGCCGTCGCGGGCTTGTATGAACACGCCGCGGCGATGATCCCGCTCGAAGAAGCGCAGGCACACGTTCTCTCTACGTGCCGCGTGCTCGACCCGGCCGACGTCGCACTCGCCGATGCGCGCGCTCTCGTGCTCGCGGCCGAGGTCGTCTCGCCCGAGGCGGTGCCGCCGTTCGCGAACACGGCCATGGACGGTTATGCGGTGCGCGCCGTCGACACGAACGGCGCCGGCGAGGCGCAGCCAGTGCGTTTACGGGTGGTCGACGAACTGCCCGCGGGACGCGCGCCCGAACGCGCGGTTGGCCCGGGTGAAGCGATCCGGATCATGACGGGCGCTCCGGTACCCGACGGCGCGGACGCGATCGTGATGGTTGAACGTACGCGCGTCGACGGCGACACCGTGCTCGTGCAGGCCGAAGCGAACCACGGCGACCACGTGCGCGCCGCGGGCGGCGACATCGCGGCCGGCGCCGTGGTGTTCGAACGCGGCACCGCACTGACGCCCGCGCACATCGGCGTCCTGGCGAGCATCGGTGTCGAACGCGCGCACGTGTTCCGCCGGCCGCGCGTCGGCGTGTTGTCGACGGGCGACGAACTCGTAGAACGCGGACCGTTGCAGCCGGGTCAGATTCGCGATTCGAACCGCCCGATGTTGCTCGCGCTCGTCGCCGAGGCCGGTTGTGAGCCCGTTGATCTCGGTTCGGCGCGCGACGACGAAGCGTTGATCACGAGCCGCATCACGCACGCGGCCGACACGTGCGACGCGCTCCTCACGAGTGGTGGCGTCTCGGTGGGCGACTACGACTACGTGAAGGCGGTGCTGGAACAACTGGCGAAGGAACGCGCGGGAAGCGCGTTCGTGTGGTGGCAGGTCGCGATCAAACCCGCGAAACCGTTCGCGTTCGGCACGCTCGGCGCGGTTCCGGTCTTCGGTCTGCCCGGCAACCCGGTGTCGTCACACGTGAGCTTCGAGCTGTTCGCCCGCCCCGCGTTGCGCACGATGATGGGCCGGCACGACCCGTTCCGCCCCGAGGTGGACGCAGTCGCCGCCGCGCCGATGCGCCGGCGTCCCGACGGGAAGCTGTACCTGGACCGCGTGCGGGTTTGGTACGAGGACGGCGAGTACCGCTGTGAACGGTCGGGCGCGCAGGCGAGCAACGTCTTGTCGGCGATGGCCAACGCCAACGGCTTGGCGCTGCTCCCCGACGGCGAAGGCGTCGATACCGGCGAGCACCTCCGCGTCATGCTCCTGAGCTAGCGAGCCGAAGAGCAGGAAAACAGAGCATGAGCCGCCCTGCGCGGCCCACGCTGCTGCTTTTTCTCGGCGACCCGCTCCCTCGCCCAGACAAATCTCGCGGGCGCCGGAAGGGGGAAGACCGGCGCCCGCGGCGCTCGTCCGGCCCCTCGCCTTTGAGCGACCGTCCGCTACTACACGTCACAATGAACTCGCTCTACGCGCGCAGCAACCTCGGTGGCGCTCCTGTGGCGCAGTTCACGATGCGTAGCGGAGGGCATTGTGAATCACCACTCTCCGTGGTACAACATGTGAACACGACAGAGGTCGCCCGGGCGGGCGACTACCGCAGCGGAGGCTGCGCAACTGCGTGGCAACGTGACGAGGCGCCGGGCTGGGGCGACTCGCACACCGGGGAGACATTTGAACCGAACGGCTTGAGTTGGTCGCTGCGCCGTCGGTGAGTCAGAGCGAACCCGACCCCGGGTGCCACTGCGGAAGACCTGTCCTCTCCCTCGAGTTCCTTCTCCCGGAATTCGCCTCGTCCTTCCGACGTACTCTCATGGTGTGCGTCGTCCCGTTGCTGTGCCGCTGATCGATCCGCACGCGCGCCGCGTCAAAGACCTGCGGATCTCGATCACCGACCGGTGCAATTTCCGTTGCACCTACTGCATGCCTGAAGAAGGAATGCAGTGGCTGCCCCGCGACGAGCTGCTCACCTACGAGGAGCTCGGGCGCATAGCTCGTGTGTGCGTCGAGCGCTATGGCTTCGAGGCCATCCGAGTCACCGGGGGCGAGCCACTCGTGCGGGCGCACATCACCCGGCTGATCGAGATGATCGCTCCACTCGGGGTCGACATCGCACTCACGACCAACGGCGTTCGCCTTCCCGAGCTTGCCCACGACCTCGTCGCGGCCGGCCTGCAGCGGGTCAACGTCTCACTCGACACGCTCCGCCGCGAAACCTTCCTCGCCCTGACCCGCCGCGACGAGCTGGCCCGGGTACTCGAGGGCATCGACGCCGCGCTGGCCGCCGGTCTGAAGCCCGTCAAGGTCAACGCGGTCGTGATTCGCGGCGTGAACGACGACGAGGTCGTCGACCTCGCGCGGTTCGGCCGTGAGAAGGGTGTCGGCGTTCGTTTCATCGAATTCATGCCGCTCGACGCGCAAGGCCAATGGACCAACGCGCAGGTCGTTCCCGCCCGCGAAATCCTCGACCGGATCAACACGGTGTTCCCGCTGCGCGAAGTCGCGGTGGAGGGAAGCGGCCACATCGAACCCGCGGCTCGCTTCGAGTTCGCCGACGGCCAGGGCGACGTCGGGGTGATCGCATCCGTGTCGGAACCGTTCTGCGAATCATGCGACCGCGTGCGGGTCACGGCCGAAGGCAAGTTCCGCACCTGCCTCTTCGCCCTCGAAGAGTTCGATCTCCGGGCGCTGCTGCGGGCCGGAAAAGGGCTCGATGAGCCCGACCTCGACGACCGCCTCGCGGAGGCAATCGCGGCCGCTGTGGGCACGAAGTGGGCCGGCCACCACATCAACGCCGTCGACTTCGTGCGACCCGACCGTTCCATGAGCCAAATCGGCGGCTGACCCCGGCCGAGGGCGGGAGGTAGAGCGTTGTCGCAGGTCGGCACGTAGACTGCCTGGCCGTGACCCCGTCGGAATTCACCCACCTCGACCCGCTCGGCCGTGCTCGCATGGTGGACGTCACCGCCAAAGAGCCGTCGCATCGGCGAGCAGTTGCCCGGTGCCGCGTCTACATGGAGGGCGACACCGCGTCGAAGATCGCCTCCGGGGCGATCACCAAGGGCGATGTGCTGGCCGTGGCCCGGGTCGCGGGCATCCAGGCCGCGAAGCAGACGCCGAATCTGCTGCCGTTGTGCCACCCGTTGCTGGTCGGGGCGGTGCTGGTGAATTTCCGCATCGAGGACCGGTACGTCGAGATCGAGGCGAATGTCGACACGGTCGACCGCACCGGCGTGGAGATGGAGGCCCTCACGGCCTGCGCCGTGGCGGCCCTCACCGTCTACGACATGTGTAAGTCCCTCGACCGTTCGATGACGATCGGCGACCTCAACCTCTGGGAGAAGACCGGGGGGCGGTCGGGCACGTTCCGCCGCCCGACTCCGGATGGCGAAGACCCATTCGGGGTCTGAACGCCGACACCCCTACCCTCCGCGCATGATCACAAGGCGCGAGGGTAAGAACTCCCGGGTTTGACTCCCGCGCCCATGTTCCGGAAAGACTGTTTGTTCCGGGTCCACCACTTCCCGTGCACTCGTTGTTACGTTCCTCGACACAGAAGGTGGTCGAAAGGTCTTGACGTTCGTGGTCTTACTGGTTCTCGCGGCCTTGTGGGCTGTCGTCCTCCTACCGCCCCTCCTCCGGGCACGAACCGGTCGGTCGAGCGACTCGATCGGCGACTTCAGTAACCGCCTCGGCGTGTTGAGCCGCACCGGTGGGTTCGGCCGGCGCAATTCCCGTCGCCTCCCCGTTCTCGGCGCACCGATGCAGGCCATGCCGGGAATGCCGTCCATGCAGTCCCCACGCACGATGGCGGGGATGCCGCCGATGCCCCCGATGCCGGGCCGCACGGCGAGCGGTGGGTACCGGGTGAACGCGGGGCAGCGTTCGGCGAAGCGCCGGCGCGACGTCACCCTCGGCCTGGTGGCCGCGGCTGTCGTCACGCTTCTGTTCGCAACGGTCGCGCATCGCAGTGCGTTCTGGTATCTGCAGGTCTTGGTCGACGTGTTACTCGTCGCGTACGTCGCGGCCGTCGCCTACTTCCGGTCCTTGCAGGGTGAGCGCGCCGAGACGGTCCGCTACCTCCAGCCGCGTCGCGCACCTGAGCTCGCGTTGCAGCGGTCGCCAGAGTTCGCGCTCCGGCGCACCGGTTCGTCGTAGCGAGCCGTGGACCGCGCCGGCGAAATCGCTGGCCTCGGCGAGCAGGCACGCCAGGCGTTCGAGGAGAAGCATCGAGCGCGCGAGATCACGATTGCGGCGTCGCGCCGCGCGATCCAAGCATGCGCCGCGTCCATTCGTGCGACGCACCGGGGCGAATTCGATGCGGCTGCGCACCTCGCTGCCGAAGCGCGTGATCATCTCCGAGAGGCCGACGACGCGCTGATCGGGCAACCCGATGTACGCACGAACGGTCCGCTGCACGACGCGAAGAAAGAACTCGCGGAAGCCTGGTTGACGCTTGCGCTCGTCCGCAACGAAGCGCTGCCCACACCCGAAGACCTGCACATCGACATCGCCGCGTATTGCAACGGGCTCGCGGAAGCCGCGAGTGAGTTGCGGCGCCAGTTACTCGACCGGTTGCGTCAGGGTGAGACCGCACGCGCCGAGGAACTCATGGGCGCGATGGACGAGATCTATTCGTTGCTCGTCACCGTCGATTATCCCGACGGTGTCACCGGCGGCTTACGTCGCACCACCGACGCGTTGCGCGCGGTGCTCGAACGCGCCCGAGGCGATCTCACCACTGCGATGGTCGCATCGCGCCTACAAGCCGCACTCGAAGCCGCCCGCGACGCCGCCGGCGGCTGAGCGTTCTACCTCGGGCCGCACCCCGGGTGGTTGGTAAAGTGGCCGTCCCTTCGGGGGTGTAGCTCAGCTGGTAGAGCGCTACGTTCGCAACGTAGAAGTCGGCGGTTCGAGTCCGCTCACCTCCACACGATCAGGTCCATGGGGTTGTCGCTCCGGTCGGGCTCTCTCGCTGCCGTCCGTCGCGGTGCGTTGCCGACCTCATCGAGGAAGTCGGCGCTGGCGTCGTCCCGGACGCCCGAAGAGGCACACATCCGTTCGCGCCACGCCAGGCGACGGCCAACGTCGCCTGGCGTAAACGCGCGATCGGAGCGCCGCTATCCCGTGAAATGGAAGTACGTGATGATGTCGGTGGCGTGGCCGATTGGGTCGTACTCGACGAACGTTCCCGTGTGAAGCGCGTCGATCATCTGCCCGGCGCCGATGTAGATACCGACGTGATGCGAGTTCGCCTCGTTGGGATGCGTGAAGACGACGAGGTCCCCCGGAATCGCGGAAGCGGCCGCGACTTGCGTGAAGTTCGGGTTGTCTTCCTGATACGCCGCGAGGCCGAAGCTGAGCGGATCGCCGCCGGTTGCCAAGGCGTACATCCACCGCGTGAAGCCGCCGCAGTCGACCCCGCCCCCGGTTGGTCCGGGTTGCGGACCGTGGCCGCCGCCTAATACGTAGGGGATCGGTGTGTTTGCCGGCCAGGCGAGGTTCGCCGGGACCCCGCTGAAGCCGCCGTTGGCCGCCGCCCAGCGCGAGTAGTCGACGACCTTCTGCGCTTTCGTCTCGACCGGCGTTGGTGTGCCCGGAACCGCGTTGCCGTTGAACTGCACGGGGTTGTACGCGTACATCTGGCCGATGGTGGACATGGCGAGTGCGCCCTGGCCGTTCGGCGTGATGGCGACCGACGTCATGGTGTTGGTCACGGGCGGGTTGGCGTGGCCCGTGATGGCAGTGCCGTAGGCGTAGAGTTCGCCGGCGTTCGACATGACCATGTAGCCGCTTCCCGTCGAGTTCACCGAGATTCCGGCGACCGGGTGCGTGTAGGTGGCGGGGGTGCGGTAGGTGACGCCGTGGGCGTAGATCTGGCCCGTCTTCGACACGGCGACATAGCCAGCGCCACTGGAACGTACGGAGATGCCGACGATGCCCGTCGAGTTAAGAGCATTGCCGAGGTTCGGGACATTGCCGCGTGTCGTCACGGTGCCGTGACTGTCGACCGCGGCCCAGCCGTGTCCGTCGCCACTGAGCGAGACTCCGACGTACGAGTAGGCGGACGCGGGCGGGTTGGCGAACGCGTCAGCGGTTCCGTACGCATACATCTGGCCGGTGCTCGACATGACGACGTAGCCCTGGCCGTCAGCGGTGACCGAGATCGAAACGTACAGACCGTTGGCGCCGCTCGGTGAGCCGAGATACGGCACGCTGCCGAACCGCGCGACGTGGCCCGTTGCGGCGTCGACCGTCGCGTAACCAGTTCCGTTGCTCGTGACGCTGACGGACAGATAGACGTTCTGCGCGGCGTGAGCCGGACTCACCGAAGCGAACAGCGTTCCGATCAGTGAGCCGAGCGTGAGCAATGGCAAGAGCAGCAACGCACGAAGACGAGATCTATGACGCAGGACATGCATGAATTCCTCCAAGTCGAATCCGAGGCAGTCCCGCGTTCGCGGGCGTGCCGCGGCTGACCATTCGCCCATGCACTGGACGTTTGCTGGAGAGTTGCTGGAGAGGTTGCTGGAGACGGGGTGCAGCGGCCTCGGGCGCTGACCGCGCCTGCGGCGTAGTCTCACCGCGGGGGACTGCGTGGCGGAGGCGGGGTTGGAGTTCGGAATTCTCGGACCGCTGCAGGTGATCGCGGACGGGACAGCGCTCCACGTGGGCGGCCCGAAACCGCGAGCGCTGCTCGCCCTGCTCCTGATCCATGCGAACGAGACCGTGTCAGCGGAGCGACTGATCGACGATCTCTGGGACGCGCAGCCACCGAGGTCAGCGACCGCGACGTTGCAGACGTATGTCTCGCAGCTCCGTAAGCATGTCGGCACCAGCACACTGTTGACGACGCCGAATGGCTATCGCCTCGATGTGCCACGCACGCATCTCGATGGGGCGCGTTTCGAAGCGACATTGCACGAGGCGACGCAGGCCCACGAACGGAACGCCGCGCTCGTCGCCGAACGGCTCTGCGACGCGTTGCAGTTGTGGCGCGGCACGGCGCTCGCGGACTTCGTCGGTGCCTCATGGGCGAACGGCGAGGCTGCCCGGTTGAACGGGCTACGACTCGTCGCGATCGAGGCTCGCATTGATGCGCGGCTGACACTCGCCGAGCACACGCGATTGGTGCCTGAGCTCGAAGCCTTGATCGAGGTCCACACGCTGCGCGAGCGGCTGTGGGGTCAACTGATGCTCGCGCTGTACCGATGCGGCCGGCAGGCCGACGCCCTACGCGTGTGCAGTCGGCTCCGGAAGTTGCTGAAGGAAGAGCTCGGCATCTAGCAGACCCGAGACATCTCTCGCCTCGAACACGCGATCTTGCTGCACGACGCGGACCTTGATCTCCCGACGCCGAATCACTCGGCTCTCATTCGAGAGCCGAGTGAACAAGAAGCGACCGCGCGACCGCGGCCTCCTTCCCGGCACAACTTGCCCCAAGAGGTCAGCTCTTTCGTCGGACGCCAACGCGACCTCGCCGAGCTGCAGGGCCTGGTCGAATCGGCGCGCCTCGTGACCCTCACAGGACCCGGCGGTTCGGGCAAGACCCGCCTCGCGCTCGCGGCCGCATCGCGGCTGGTCGACAACTACGACGACGGGATCTGGTTCGTCGACCTCGCAGCGATCTCCGCCCCCGACGAGGTCGTGTCCGCGGCCGCGTCGACGCTGGGTGTGCGCGCCGAGCACGGCCGAGCGTTGGCAGATGCACTCGTCGAGTGGCTGTCGGAGCGTCAGCTCTTGCTCGTGCTCGACAACTGTGAACACGTTGTTGACGGCGCTGCGAAGCTCTGCGATTCCATCCTTCGTTACTGCCCGACCGTTCGCGTCTTCGCGACGAGCCGCGAGGGCCTCATGGTCGGTGGCGAACACATTCAACAGGTCGCGCCACTTAGCCTTCCTCCCGCAGACTGCGTCGATGCAGCGACCGCGCGACGAGCGGAGGCGGTCGAGCTCTTTGTCGATCGCGCGGTCACGCATGACACGAGGTTCTCCCTCGACGACCATTGCGCCGAAGTCGTTGCAGCGACCTGCCGTCGGCTCGACGGCATCCCGCTCGCGATCGAGCTTGCCGCGGCGCGCCTGCGACATCTCGGTATCCATGACCTCGCGCACCTGCTCGATGAGCGCTTCCGGCTTCTCAACGTCGGGCCGCGCACCGCGCCTCGACGTCAACAAACGCTCACCGCGATGGTGCAATGGTCCTACGACCTGTTGACCGCGCCGGAGCGACGGGTGTTCGAGCGACTCTCGCTCTTCGCTGGCCCGTGGACCGTCGACGCTGCCACTCGCGTGTGCGCTGACGCCGAGATCGACCACTGGGAGGTGCTCGACCACATTGGTGGTCTGGTCGACAAGAGCCTCGTCGTGGTCGGCCGTGCCGGCGAACAGGTGCGCTACCGGTTGCTCGAAACGCTCCGTGCGTACGCCGCGGATCGTCTCCGGGAGCGCAGCAGCGCGGAACAGATTCGAGCGTGCGACGGATTCGTCGAGCACTTCGTCGGACTCGCACGGCGAGTCGACGCGAACGGACACGATCAAAGCGCCGGTGCATGGTTCGCGCTGCTCGACGACAGCCGCGCGAACCTACATGCCGCGCTGGCGAGGTGCAGCACCACGGCACGGTACCGAGCTCGCGGCTGCGAGCTGGCTGGCGCGATGGCCGACTATTGGCAGGTGCGGGGCGAGACCGAGCTGCGCGATCAGCTGTCGGCCCTCGTCGACAACGCCGACACCGCCAGCGCGGGTGTGCGGGCCCGCGCGTTGCTTGCGCTCGCGGAGATGCTGTACGTCTGCCGCGATGTCGCGTCGGCTGAAGCTCGCCTTGCGCAGGCGCTCCCGCTGTCGACCGAAGCGCAGGACGCGGCGCTCGAATGCAAAATTCTCGATGGCCTCGCCCACGCGTGCTGGGAACAAGGCGATCCCGACGGGGCAAGGCAGCGACTCGACGAAGCCGAAGTGGTGGCGCGCGACGCGGGCGACCCGCACGGCGTTTTGCTCGTGCGACAGAACCGGGCATATATCGAGGCTGCTCTCGGAGATCCCGCCGCCTCGAAGCGTCTCTTGCTCGAAAATTTGAGCGATGCGCGAGAGCTTGGTGAGCCGAGGCTGCTCATGATGTCGCTGCTCAATCTTGGCTGGGATGACTTCGGACTCGGTGCGCACGAATCCGCCCGCGCCTACCTGGCGGAAGCAATCGCGATTGCCGGAAGCATCGGAGCCGACCCGCGCCGCCTCCAGATGTACGCGATCCTCGCGATGGTCGCGGTCGTAGAACTCGACGGTGAGGAGGCGGGTCGCAACCTCGCGGTTGCGTTGGACGCGCCGATCGCGACCTTGGCGGGCAATATCGACCTGCTCCACGACTGCCTGCGCGCCTGCTTGCTCACATTGCACCTTCTTGGCGACGACCGGGCGGCTATGCGGCTGTGTGGCGCACTCGACCGCTTCGTTTCGCAAAACAAACTGATCATCGAGCCGCTGGAACAAACGCTCGACGCGCGAGTTCGCACTTCGCTCGAGCAACGCCTCGGCGCCGACGTCGTCGAGCTGGAGAAGGCTGCCGGTCGGTCGAATACGGTGCCCGAATCGCTCGCCCTCGCGCGTGCCGCGCTTCAGAACCGCCAACGCGTTGAACCCGGCGTCTCTTCGGCGGTACCGACCGCGGTCGCGGTGCGCGGCTTGACTTCGTAGACGAACCACGGCGGCGGACCGAGCGTCGGCGCATTGAACGGCGCGGTGATGCCGGTTCCCGACTCGTCGGGCTGAGCGGGCCATCCGCTCGTTGCCCACAACGCCGCGATCTCGGCCACGATCTTCTTGTCGGTCACGCGCTGGGCTTCGCCTGCGACCATCACGTCGAAGCCTTTCGTGGCGACACTGATCGAGCAGCGCGGGTCGCGCGCAACGTTCTTCGCCTTGCGGGTGCGTTCGCCGGTCTGGAACCAGCATGAGCCCGCGTGCCAGAGCGCGCCCACGCTCGTCACGTGCGGGCTTCCGTCGACGTTCAGGGTCGTCAGCCAGAACGTCGAGCGGTTCGGCGAGCGCGGGTCGTCGTGCGTCAGAAGGTCGGCGAGCTGCGTTTCAACTTCCGACCACTCGATCGTGGGCAGCCCGTCGGCCTCGCCAAGGTTGGTTGTTTTCATGGTTCTTGAGACTGCACCCCTTCCCGAAACTCATCGCGAGAAATACCGTGCGGCGATGAGTTCGGGCCCGGCGAGCGGTCTCACTGATATGGAAACCGAGCGCGTTACCGCGTCCACGACGATCGAGGCCGCCCCGGAGGCGGTGTTCGCGGTGCTGGCCGACCCGTCGGCCCACGCCGACATCGACGGCACCGGTTGGGTGCGCGAGTCCACGGACGGCGATCGCATCACCGCCGCCGGCCAGGTGTTCCGGATGGCGATGTACCACGAGAACCACCCGGACAAGCACTACAAGATCGCCAACCTGGTCGAGGTGTTCGACGAGCCGCGGGCCATCGCGTGGCAGCCCGGGACGGAGTCGCCCGAGACGGGGGAACTCAGCTTCGGCGGCTGGATCTGGCGCTACGACCTGGAGACGACCGGCCCGTCGCGTACGACGGTGACGCTGACGTACGACTGGTCAGCGGTCCCGCCCCACGTGCGTGAGTACCTCCAGTTCCCGCCGTTCGAGCAGGACCACCTCGACAACTCGCTGAAGCATCTGTCCGACCTCGTCGCCGGGAACACCGCGCCATAACTGGCGATCGGTACTGGTCGCGCAGGCCTTTGGGTGGGTGCACCATTCGTCTGTCAAGGTGGTGGTGTGGCTGAGCAGCAGCTCGAGGGTGGGATCGCGAACGCGGGCCGGGTCGTCCGCGTCGGTCCGCATGTTCTTCGCCCCTCGAGTCCGAACTCGGGTTCGATCCACACTTTCCTGCGGGCGGTGAGGCACGCCGGCTTCGAGGGCGCCTCGTTACCGGTCGGTATCGACGAGGACGGACGCGAGCGCCTCGTGTTCATCGACGGCGAGGTCCCCGTGGCGCCCTATCCGGACTGGAGCCAGTCCGACACCGCGCTGGCGTCGATCGCCAGGCTGCTGCGCGGGC
>JAODBJ010000097.1 GCA_025463905.1 Actinomycetes bacterium | reverse complement strand
GGCCCGAGTTCGATAGCTTCGTCGTCGGTAAGGCCCGCAACGCTAGTGACGTGTCGCTCGGGCTTGACGACCAACGTGCCGAGACCGAGCGGTCCGACGCAATGTTCGACGAGCCAGTGGTCCGTTCTAAATATCTGGCCGCCGGGCAGAGGTCGTCGTCCGTCGGCGAGCTGACACGCCATGCAGTCGTCCATCGCGGAAGTCTCGCACGAAGCACATCTACGCCGGGATGTACGTAGGCTTCGCTTGGAATGCCGCGCGAAGCTGCTCGCTGGACGAACTCTTACGCACCTCCGCCGCGTCCTGGCACGTTGGTCGCCAAGGTCGCGCTCGGTGTGCTCGCGGTGATCGTCGCGTGCGCGGTTGCATTCGTTGCTGTGGTCGCGAATGCACTGAACCACGTCGGCGAAATCGCGCCGCGCGACCACCTCAGTCCGATACCGATTGGCGCGAGCGCATGTCCGTACGTCGTGCTCATGCACGCCGCGGCGAACAACTTCCAGAGTGTCGAGCCTTTCCTTGGCGTTGGGTTCGACGCTCATGGCAAGCAGCTGACGTGGAAGCAGACGCGCAATCGACTACGCCCGGCGCTCGAAACGTTGGAGCGTTCAATCGAAGGCAGTAGCCCGCACTTTCCTATACCCGTGCAAAGGCAGCTTGCCGTCGCACTTGCCAATGTGCGCGTCGGTCGCGTCGACCTCGCCGTTGCTCGCAACGGGAACGACCTGTTCGAGCACTCATGGCCCGCGCTCCGGGAGGGTCAACGGGCGTTCGGGTACGCGAGCGATCTCATTGGCAAACGGTGCAGCGTCAAACTTGAAGCAGACGCCGGCACGATGCCGTATCCCTTTTCCCAGCCCACAGCTCCCTTACGAACCACGCCATTGCGGTGACGACGCCTTCCCCGGCGACGATTGCAGACGCACCGCCGACGGGTACTTGTTGGCGATGACAACTGTGGAGGGGTGAGGGAAATGACCGCACGCAGGAGCAAGTTCGCGTTGCCCGTCTTAGTAGTGATGGCCGCTCTCACGATCGGCCAGACCACACCCAGTGCGTCCGGTGCAACGACGTGGCGCTCGATCGGTAGCGGGACCGCACGCGGAAACACCGGCGACGTACCGCTCGCGTCGAGCGACACGTACACAGCCCCATCGTTCTCTCGCATCCGGGTCACCGCGAGCGGCTCATACAAGACCGCCAGAGTGAGCCTGAGCTTCTTCTGCGTCAACGCCACCGGCGGCACCACGTCGAACTCGCACGACGCGCCGCGCACCCTGCCCTACGTGACCGTCTACAAAAGGCCGACCGGGATGACGAAGTGCAACGTCGACGTCGGTGTCTTCGGTGACGGGTTCGGCTCCGTCAACGTGAAAGTGGAGCAATCCTGAGCGAGGAAAACGACAACTGACCGCGCGGGCGGTTAGTAGGCCATCTCGGTGACGACGCCTTCCCAGGCGTCGAGTGTCAGCGAACCGAGCAACAACTCGCCGTCGCGACCGCGATTGGTGCCGATGCGAAGGCGACCTTCGGTCACGTCGAGTGTGGCCGGGCGGTCCGACAAGTTGACCGCGACGACAAACCGTGTACCCCGACGCCACACCCAGACGTCGGCGGGGCTCGGTAACGACTCGTACGAACCAGAGTGCAGATCGGGCGTCTGCTTCCGTAACGCGATGAGATCACGCGCCAACACGAGCGCCGATTGCGGATCGTCGTGTTGACTCGCGACGTTGCACGCCGCGAGATCGCCGAACGGAAGCCAAGGTGTCGCGCCGGCATCGGTGAAGCCACCCCCGGGCTCATGGCGCCATGGCATCGGTGTGCGCATCGGGTCGCGTCCCGCATAGTGCGGCCAGTAGCTGACGCCGAGCGGGTCACGTAGGTCGGGCGGGTCGACGGCTATGTCGCCGAGGCCGATCTCGTCGCCTTGATAGATGACGGGCGTGCCGCGCAAGCCGAACAACATGAGGAGTGCGACTCGAATCTTGCGCGGGTCGTCGTTCGCCCATCGCGTCGCAAGTCGCGACATGTCGTGATTCGAACCGACCCACGCGGGCCAAGCGTCGGGGGGCGTGAGCGACTCGATGTCTTCGACAATCTTGCGCATCGCCGGCGCTTCGAAGGCTGCGCTGATGAACGGGAAGTTGAACGCCAGATGTAACTCGTCGTTGGCCCGACCGTGGTACTCGACCAGCTTCGCGAGATCCTCCACCGGTGTCTCACCTACAAGGACACGGGGTGGCTCGTACGAATCGGCGATGCGGCGCCACCGTTGAATGACCTCGTGTACTTCGGGTCGGTTGCCGTTGTACACGGATCGTTGCCCGTAGAGCTGCTCCTCCGCGGAGTCGTGTGCGGTCGCCGGCGGATTGTCACGCAACTCGGCGTCTTTGATGATGATGTTGCATACGTCGATGCGGAACCCGGCAACGCCCCGATCGAACCAGAACCGCAAGATGTCGTCGAACGCGTTGCGCACGTCCTCGTTCCACCAGTTGAGGTCGGGCTGACTTCGTAGGTGGTTGTGCAAGTAGTACTGATCGGTCCGCGGGTCGAGCGTCCACGCGGATCCGCCGAAGCTGCTGACCCAGTTGTTCGGTGCGCCACCGTCGGGCTTCGGGTCGGCCCACACGTACCAATCACGCAGGCGTGCGGTGCGCGACGAACGTGAGTCGACGAACCATTCGTGTTGGTCGCTGGTGTGGTTCGGAACGAGGTCGAGCAACACGCGTATGTGACGGGCGCGCGCGGCGGCGATGAGCTCATCGACGTCGGCGAACGTCCCTTGGTCGGGCTGGACCCCGCAGTAGTCGCTGACGTCGTAACCCCAGTCGGCGTTCGGTGAAACGGTGATCGGGCTCAACCAGATCCCATCGACGCCGAGCCATTCGAGATGGTCGAGGCGATTGATGATGCCGCGCAGATCGCCGATCCCGTCGCCGTTCGAATCGGCAAACGAACGCGGATAGATCTGGTACAGCACGCCGCGTTTCCACCATGGCGCTTCGGTCGTGTCGGGTCGCGCTGTCATCCGGCGAGAGCCTAGGAGCCGTGTCCGTGATGTCGCTTCGACGCCGGCATGCGTGCCTTC
>JAODBJ010000086.1 GCA_025463905.1 Actinomycetes bacterium | reverse complement strand
ACTGTGGCTCCAATCGAGATCTCGTAGATGGTTATGCGTGGCGCAGAGAAGCGTCGGCGAGGAACGCGTCGACGTCGGCCGCGAATTCGACATGGTGCTGGAACAAGAACCCGTGGGCGGCGTCCGGGTAGAGCTTCACGCGCGCGTGCGGGATCAGTCCGGCCAGCAGGTACGAGTAGCGGGGCAGGATCATCGGGTCGCTGTCGCCGTTGGCAATGAATACCGGCTGGTCGATCGCGCTCAGACGCTGAAGCCGCGCATGGTTCGGTTCGCCCCACGCGCACACCGCGTCGTACTGATGCTGTGTGGTTTGCCAGGTCGTCGGCTCGTCGGCGTCGGTCTTTCTCGAGAACATCCGCTGCAGCGTCTCCTGTCCGGCACGTTGGCTCGTTGCCGACGGCACGAAGAACACACGCAGGTATCCGTCGGGATCGGGCTCGGGCTTGCCGACGGCGGCGATCACCTCCGGAGCCCACCCGTGCATCCCGGCCGCGCCTTCGGGTGCCGAAGATGCCAGAACCATGCTTCGCACTAGCGCGGGCCGTATCAACGCGATCTCTTGCGCGATGAAGCTGCCGAGCGAATAACCGAGGATGTCCACCTGGTCGAGTTCGATCGCCGCGAGGAATGCGATCGCGTCGCGGGCCATCTGTCTCACGGTGCTCGGCGTCGTGCCGCTGGAACTGCCGACGCCAGCGTTGTCGACCATGATCACGCGCCGCCGAACAGCGAGTGCGTCGATCAGCGCGGGGTCCCAGTAGTCGAGGTTGCCGCGGAAGTGCTGGAGCAGCACTAGCGGCACCGCGCTCTCGCCGAGCTCGCGGAACGTGTAGTCGACGCCATTCGCTGCGCTCACCATCTTCTTCGGACACTCAAGAGCGCGGAACTGCGGTTGGATCGTTTCATTCTTCGTTGCCGTCACGGATGCCTTCCTTCTGTGATCGTTCGTGCGTGCCCCGACGAGTGCACGCGCGTGCCTGCGTCAGTAACCGCCACCACCACCGCTCGCAGCGTTGGGCGAGGCGCCGGCAACTTCGCTTCCCGACGGAGAGAGCGCGAACCACCCGGCGCCGAACGCCACGACGCCTTGGCCGTTGGTGTCGCCCGGGTTGTGGTCGCCGCCGTAGAGGTACACGGGGTGGCCGTTGTAGGTCACCTGTGCCGCGCCGTCCTGCCGCTTCGTGGTGCCGATCAACGACGCGTTCGCGCCGGTGCCGCTGGTCGGTGTGCCGGGCGCTATGAGCGGTGGCCAGAAGGTCGCGCAAGCGCCGGTGCATGTGCTCGCGGGGCCCGAGTCCTTCTTGAAGAGGTAGAGCGTGCGGCCTTGCGTGTCAACGAGGATGTTTCCGAGGCCGGTTTTCGCGACACCGACAGTCGCGGGCGTTCCCGCGCCGGTCTTGGGCGGTTGCGGCGACGCGGTCGACGCACCACTGCTTCCACACGCGGCGAGCGCGAGCACCGTCAGCGCGACGGTGGCCCCTGCGAGGAAGGTATGGGTAGATCTCCGGTTCATGTCTCGTCCCTGTTGCTCGGGGGATGGTCGAGCGAAGGCTCCGTTGTGTGTGGGCGCCGTTCACCGTGTCCGACGATCGGCCGATCGCCGCGATGCCGCATCTGTGAGTCCCGCGTCGCATCCCTAGTAGTGGACGCCGGCGCCGCTCTCGCCCGACAACGGCCTTGTTCAGGACGGGCGTGTACGCACGTTGACGCGCCCACGTGATCAAGTCGTTCTGTCGGTGCGCTTTTGCCAAGGCCAGCGACCGGTGATTTCGACTTCCAGCGAGAAGCTCAGGAATGTGCGGATGAGCACGATCGCGCCGAGGACCGCGACGCTTGTCAGCGTGGGTTTGGCAGCAACGGTGCGAACGATGTCACCGGCGACCAAGAGCTCCAGCCCCAGCAAGATGGTCCGGCCCAGCATTTCGCGAAATCGGCGGTAGACGTCGGCTTCGTGTCGAGTGAGACGGATGACGGCGCCCGCGAAAGCGATCAGTCCACCGATGACGACGACGATGACTCCCGCGCCGTCGATCGACTCCCCGAACTTTTCCACGATGTCGAAGAAATTCATGCCGCAATACCGCCAGCCCCGCTGGGTCACATGGCTGAACCCGCGGCTCAGCCGCCTGCGAAGAAGGCGAGGTAGGCCTCGGCCAGGGCGGCCGGGTTCTCCAGCGCGATGTTGTGACCGGCCGCCGGGACGACGACGCCGCGGACGTCGCGGGCCACTTGCGCGAGCTGTTTGGATACTGCGTCACCGAGATAGGCCTGCGCGCCGACGGCGAGGACCGGGCAGGCGATCGGGTCGGCGTAATGCGGGCGGTTCTGTTCGGCGTCGGTCTGGCGGGCGCGGTACATCTCCGAGATGGCCCTGGTGCCGCCCGGCTGCTCGGCCGAGTGCACCATTTCGTCGACGTCCTCCTCGTCCAGCGCGCTGGGATCCCACATTTCGCGCCGGGCGTAATACGTCCAGAACTGGCGTTCCCGCCCGGCCAGCAGCATCTCGGGCAGGTCCGGCAGGCCGAAGAAGCTGAAGTGCCAGCCCGTGCGGAGGTCGTCGGCGGCGAGCGAGGCGTCGTGTCCGCCGCCCGGCAATCCGGGCGCGGCGGGCAGTCCTGGGAGGAGCGTTTCCTGAAACACGAGTTGCTGCACCCGGGGCCGGTGGAACGCGGCGACGGCGTAGGCGATCGCGGCGCCCCAGTCCTCACCGGCGACGCGGAACTGCTCGAAACCCAGGTGGCTGGCCAGTTCGGCGACGTCACCGGCCATCGTGGCGGTGTCGTAGCCGGTCAGGGGGCGCTGGGAGGCGCCGAAGCCTCGGTTGTCGACCGCGATGACGGTGTAGTGCGGGGTCAGCAGCGGCACGACGTGGCGCCAGTACGACATGGTCTTCGGCACGCCGTGCAGCAAGAACACCGGCTCGCCGGCGCCGCC
>JAODBJ010000065.1 GCA_025463905.1 Actinomycetes bacterium | reverse complement strand
GCTCGTGACCATACGACCAGAGCGGGAAATAGTTGAGCGTCTCGGCCTGATGCGCAGCAGCCTCAGCCAACTCGCGCCGCCCGTAACCGACCTGCACCACGAACAAGCCCGACAGACCGTCGACGAGCCGGTGATCATGCTGGTCGTAGACGTAGCAGCCTTCGCCGCGCGTAATGATCGGCAGCTCATGATCGGCGTAGTGCCCCAGCCGAGTGAAATGGCCCCACAGATGCCGCCGCGCGAGCTCTTGCAAGTCAGTCATGTTGTCTCGCGCGCTCACTGCTCCTCCTCCGTCGTCGCGGGCGTTCGCTTGCTGGCGAGCTCGCTGACGCTCGCCGCGCCTCGACCCGTCTCGCGGTTGCGCGGGATCATGTTGTCTCGCGCGCTCACTGCTCCTCCTCCGTCGTCGCGGGCGTTCGCTTGCTGGCGAGCTCGCTGACGCTCGCCGCGCCTCGACCCGTCTCGCGGTTGCGCCAGAACGCAGCACTCATCTGGTGCCCCAGGAATACGTCTGTTTGTGGAGTCTGAGGTAGGTGAAAGTTTCGGTGCTGCGGACGCCGGGGATGCTGCGCACTTTGTCGTTCAACACGCCGAGTAGGTGTTCGTCGTCTTCGCACACGATCTCGAACAGGAGGTCGAACGAACCCGATGTGAACACGACGTAGTCGATCTCGGGGATCGACGCGAGTGCGTCGGCCACTGAACGGATGTCGCCTTCGGTGCTCACGCCCACCATGGCCTGGCGCCGGAACCCGAGTCGTAGCGGGTCAGTAACCGCGACGATCTGCACGACGCTGTCGTCGATGAGCCGCTGCACACGCTTGCGAACCGCCGCCTCCGACAAGCCAACCGACGCGGCGAGGCGCGTGTAGGCCATCCGCCCGTCTTGTTGCAGCAACTCGACGAGCCCTTTGTCGGCGTCGTCGAGGTCAGCGAGGCGTCGTTGCCGAGGTACGCGCGCGTCGGCGGCAGCCACCGCGACTACCGCGCCAGTTCGGCGCAGAGTTCGGCGAACGCGTCGACATAACGGTCGACGTCGGCTTCGGTGTGCTGCACCGACAACGTCCATTGTTCTTCGTCGCCCGGTGTCATGAACACGCCACGGTTGATCATCCACGGGTACGAAGCGTTGTAGAGCTCGGTGTTGGTCTCGAGAAAGTCGCGGTAGTTGCGGAGTGGTTCGGACCGGTACGACACGCAGCCTTTCGCGCCGAGGTCGACGGTGTGACCGGGGATGCCGTGCTCGGCGAGTGCCTTCCCGCACCCGTCCGCGATCCGCGAGCCGATCTTTGCGAGGTGCGCGTACGCGTCGGGTGTGAGCACTTCAGTGAGTGTCGCGAGGCCGGCGGCCGCAACAAGCGGGTTGCCGTTGTAGGTGCCTTGGTGTGCGGCGCCGCGTTCGATCGTTTCCATCACGTCGGCGCGTCCGCCGAACGCAGCCGCCGGCGTACCCCCGCCGATCGCTTTCGCGAAGCAGGCGAGGTCGGGTTTCACGCCGTAGCGTTCGGTCGCTCCGCCGGCGGCGATCGTCGCCCCCGACTTCACTTCGTCGTAGATCAACAACACGCCGTGCTTGTGCAGGAGGTCTTTCAAACCCTGCAGGTAGCCGGGTTCGGGTTGTGCCACGCCGATGTTCATCATCACGGGTTCGATGATCAGGCAGGCGATCGACTCGCCATGTTCGGCGAGGATTCGGGCGAGCACCTCGAGGTCGTTGAAGGGCACCACGTGGGTGTGCTCGGCGAGGAATTTCGGCACGCCGAGCGACATCGGCGCGGACGCCGGCATCTCGCGCCCGCCCATGAGGTCGGAGCCGGGCACCACGGAGAACATCACCTGATCGTGGTGACCGTGGTACGAGCCTTCGATCTTCACGATGTCGTCGCGTTCGGTGGCGGCGCGCGCGACACGGATGGCGCTCATCGTCGCTTCGGTACCGGAGTTCGCCATCCGTACCTTGTCGAGCGAGAAACGGCGGCAGAGTTCTTCGGCGAACAACACGGTGTCGGGCGTCGGCGCCGCGAAATGCGTACCGGCGCGCGAGGCGCGAATGATCGCCTCCACCACCTTCGGGTGCGCGTGACCGACGACCATCGCACCGAACCCGTTGTGGAAGTCGATGTACTCGTTGCCGTCGACGTCGGTGACCTTCGAGCCGTGTCCTTCACGCAGGTAGAGCGGGTAGGGATCGCCGACCTGGAACGACGACGCCACACCCGAGGGCATCGTCTTCGATGCGCGCTCGAACCACGCCTTCGACTGGCCGGTGCGGTCGAGCAGTTGGCGCCCTTCGGCGTACGCGATCTGGCGCGCCCGCTCGTTGATGCGCTCGACGTCGGTCGTGGTCACAGCTTCACCATCACGTGTTTGAGTTCCGTGTACGCCTCGATGGCGTAAATCGACATGTCCTTGCCGTAACCCGACTGCTTGAAGCCGCCGTGAGGTAGTTCCGACACGATCGGAATGTGGTCGTTGACCCACACAGTCCCGAACTGCAGGCCCTTGGCCATTCGCATCGCGCGCCCGACGTCTTGGGTCCATACGCTCGACGCGAGTCCGTAGTCGACGTCGTTCGCCCACGCGAGTGCCTGGGCTTCGTCGGTGAATTGCTGCACGCTGATTACGGGTCCGAACACTTCGCGCTGCACGATCTCGCTGTCTTGTGCGGGCCCCACCACGACCGACGGCTCGTAGAAGAAACCGTTCCCGTCGCGAGCACTCCCGCCGGTGGTGACCTCGGCGCCGGCGCTGCGGGCGCGATCGACCATGCCCGTTACCCGCGCGAGTTGGTCGGCCGAAACAACCGGGCCCATCGCGGTGTCGGGATCGAGTGGGTCACCGGTGGCGATGCCGCTCACCGCCGACGTGAGGTCGGAGACGAACGAGTCGAACACCTTCGGGCCTGCGAGCACGCGACACGGTGCGGTGCAGTCCTGGCCGGAGTTGTAGTAGCCGGCTTCGGTCAGGGTGGCGACGACGGCAGCGATGTCGGCGTCGTCGAACACGATCACGGGAGCCTTACCGCCGAGCTCCAGGTGGACGCGCTTCAGACTGTCGGCCGCGGCGCGGGCGATTGCCTTGCCCGTGGCGACGTCGCCGGTGAGGCTCACCATCGCGACCTTCGGGTGGGTCACGAGCGACGCGCCGGCAGACTCGCCCTGGCCGCAGACGACATTGAGGACGCCGGGCGGCAGGATGTCGGCAGTGATCTCGGCGAGACGCAGCGCGCTCAACGGTGTGAGCTCCGACGGCTTCAACACCACGGTGTTGCCGGCCGCGAGTGCAGGACCGAGTTTCCACGTCGCCATGTTGAGCGGGTAGTTCCACGGTGCGATCGACGCGACGACGCCGAGCGGGTCACGGCGCAGGAACGACGTGTGGCCTTCCATGTACTCGCCGGCCGAACGTCCTTCGAGGAAGCGGGCGCCGGCGCCGAAGAACCGCCAGTTGTCGACCGTGAGGTCCATCTCGAACTCGATGATCGAGAGCGGCTTGCCGACGTTGCGAACCTCGAGGTCCTGCAGTGTCGGCAGGTCGGCCTCGATCGCGTCGGCGATCTTGGTGAGCACCTCGAAGCGGTGCCGAGGGGTGGTGTCGGCCCACTCGTCGAACGCGGCCGCGGCGGCTGCGACGGCCTCTTCCACGTCGGCGGCGCCGCTCGACGGCACTTCGGCCAGCACTTCACCCGTGGCGGGGTTCAGGACCGGGTCGGTGCGCCCGCTCTTGGCAGGTACCCACTTGCCACCAATGAAGTTCTCGTTCGGCATCCGTCAGCCTCCTGGCGGCGGGGGTGATGCTAAGACCACGATGTTGGGGGACAGAATGGGGTCTACGCAAGGGATTCCGTCGTGAAATGCATTGGAAACAAAGGATTCCCTTGCGATTGCATCATGTCGTCTGAAAAGGTTGCGCGCCGTCCTGAGGGGCCTGAGAGGGAGGTGATAGCGCACTGGAAGAGCCGGGCGATCCCGTCATAACGCTCGAACACGTCTCGAAGAAGTTCGGGAACTTCGTTGCCGTGCACGACGCGAACTTCGCGATCGAGCGCGGTGAGTTCTTCGCGATGCTCGGTCCGTCCGGTTGTGGCAAGACCACGACCCTGCGGATGATCGCGGGCTTCGAGACGCCTACTGAAGGTGTCATCCGCCTCGAGGGCCAAGACGTGTCGCACGTCCCGCCGTACCGGCGCAACGTGAATACGGTCTTCCAGGCGTACGCGCTCTTCCCGCACATGAACGTGTGGGACAACGTCGCGTTCGGCCCCCGCAGTCGCAAGGTTCGCGAGGCCGAAACGAAAAAGCGCGTCGGCGAGATCCTCGAGATCGTGCGCCTCACGGAATTCGCGAAACGTAAGCCTGCGCAGCTCTCCGGAGGTCAGCAGCAGCGCGTTGCTCTGGCGCGCGCACTGGTGAACTTCCCGAGTGCGTTGCTGCTCGACGAACCACTCGGCGCGCTCGACCTGAAGCTGCGCCAGGCAATGCAGATCGAGCTGAAACGCATCCAGCGCGAAGTCGGCATCACTTTCATCTTCGTGACGCACGACCAAGAAGAAGCGCTCACGATGAGCGATCGGATCGCGGTGATGAGTCTCGGTTTCGTCGAACAGATCGGGACACCCGAAGACATCTACCACCACCCCGCGAGCGTGTTTGTTGCGGGGTTCATCGGGAGTGCGAATCTGTTCCGCACGCACATCGACCGGCGCAGCGACACCGAGACTGCGGTCTCGATCGCGGGCCGCCCCGTGGTCGTGCCGGCGACGGACGGTGACGCAGTGATCGCCGTTGGCGCGCCGGCCATTGTGATGGTGCGACCGGAGCGGGTGCGAGTGGTGATGGCGGAGCCGCAGAACAGTTCCACCGGCGTGCCCTGCACCGTGACCGATCTGGTATTCCAAGGACCCGTGGTGCGGGTCGCGCTGGCCACCGCCGACGGCCAGGAAGTGGTCGCGCACATCGGCGCCGACGACCAATTGCCGCTTCTGCGCCCCGGCGACAACGTCTGGGCCGGCTGGGAAGGCGACGCCGCGCGTCTGCTTCCCGAACCCGAACCCGGCCGCGCCCCCGCAGAAGACAGCATGATCCAGCCAACTCCATCCCCATCGACGTAGGGAGTTCCGATGCACACTCGCCGCCCGACCGGCCCCGCGCGGAAGCGTACGAACGGTCAGGACAGTCAAGACGGTTTGGACCGCCGGCAGTTCATCGGCCGCGCCGGTGCGTTGGCCGGCGCGCTCGCGTTCGGCCCCGCGCTGCTCGCCGCGTGCGGGAGCAGCAGCGCAGGCGTATCCGCGAGCGGAAAGGGCAAGCAATGCCCGGTGCCGACGCAGAGCACGACCAAGGAGTTGTCGATCTCGAACTGGCCGCTCTACATCGACAAGAAGACGGTGAGCGAGTTCCAAAAGGCGACGGGCATCAAAACCACCTACAAAGAGGACTACAACGACAACGACGAGTACTTCGCGAAGGTGCGCCCCACCCTCAAGGCGTGCCGCGGTATCGGTCGCGACATGATCGTGTCGACCGACTGGATGGCCGCGCGGCTGATCAATCTGGGCTGGGTCGCGAAGCTCGACAGCTCCAAGATCCCCAATAAGAAGAACCTCATCTCGACGCTCGCGAGCCCGTCGTGGGACCCGAACCGCGACTACTCGTTGCCGTGGCAGTCGGGCATGACGGGCATCGCCTACAACAAGAAGCTCGTCAAGAAGCCGGTCACGTCCGTGGCGGACCTGCTCGACCCGGCGTACAAGGGCAAGGTCACGTTTCTCACCGAGATGCGCGACGCCGTTGGGTTGTTCATGCTGCTCGAAGGCAAGGACCCGACGAAGGCGACGTTCGCGTCGGCCAAGAGCGCATTCGACGCGATCGAAAAAGCGAAGAACGGCGGCCAGATTCGGCGTTTCACCGGCAACGACTACGGCGACGATCTCACTGCCGGGAACGTCGTGGCCGCGATGGCGTGGTCGGGAGATGTCGTGCAGCTACAGGCCGACAACAAAGACCTCGAGTTCGTGATCCCCGCCGACGGCGGCATGATCTGGGCCGACAACATGTTGGTACCGGCGCCTTCGACGCACTACGCCGACGCAGAGACGTGGATGAACTACGTATACGACCCCACCCACGCTGCGCAGATCACCGACGAAGTGCAGTACATCTCGCCGGTACAGGGCGTCGGTGAAGTGCTCAAGACCACCGACCCGAGCGTCGCGAACAACCCGTTGGTGAACCCGCCGGCGTCGCTGAAGCAGAGGTTGCACATCTTCGGCGGACTCACGCCCGCCGTCGAGCAGCAATTCAACGCGCGGTTCAACTCGATCATCCACGCGTAGTCGCGGCACGGGCGATGGCAGCAGGCCGAGAAGGCGGTGGGAAGCGAGGCACGTGGGCTCCGTGGGCGTTGATGTCGCCGGCGGTCCTGTGGTTGACCCTCTTCTTTCTCGTTCCCGTCTATTTCCTCCTGCGCACCGCGCTCTCCAACGTCGACTTCGTCGGGAACACGACGTTCGCGTGGCGCTGGCACAACTTTTCTGAAGCGTGGACCACGTACAACAGCGAGTTCATTCGTTCGTTTTGGTACGGCGCACTCGCGACACTGCTGTGCATTGCGCTCGGTTACCCGCTTGCGTATGTGATCGCCGTCCGTGGTGGCCGGTGGCGCAACATGCTGCTCGGGCTCGTCGTGGTGCCGTTCTTCACCAGCTATCTGATCCGCACGCTGGCTTGGAAGACGTTGCTGCAAGACCGCGGCCCGTTCGTGAGCCTGCTGCGTGACGTGCATCTGATCGGGGCCAACGGCCGGCTACTGAGCACGCCGGCCGCGGTGATCGGTGGGCTCACCTACAACTTCCTGCCGTTCATGATCCTGCCGATTTACGTGAGCCTCGAGAAGATCGATCTCAACCTCGTGGCCGCGGCGAAGGATCTCTATTCCAACCCGTGGCGAGCGTTTCGCAAGGTCGTGCTCCCGCTCTCTCTGCCTGGCGTGTTCGCGGGCAGCCTGCTCACGTTCATCCCCGCTTCGGGCGACTTCGTCAACGCGTCGCTGTTGGGCAGCCCGCAGACGAGCATGATCGGCAACGTCGTGCAGGGGAACTTCCTGGCGACGGTGAACTATCCGTCGGCCGCGGCGATCTCCTTCGTGTTCATGGCCATAATCCTGGTGCTCGTGTTGCTCTACGCGCGAGTACTCGGCACCGAGGAACTCTCCGTATGACGACGCTGAGCGCACGTCACGAGGCGGGTGGCGCCGTGACGGGTGGTTTCACGCCGCCGGTGTGGGCACGCAAGTTGGGAACGTACCTCCTGAACGTGTGGGCGAGCGTTGTGCTCCTCTATCTGTTCGCACCGATCTTCGTGATCATCGCGTTCAGCTTCAACAAGCCCAAGGGTCGCTTCAACTATCTCTGGCAGCGCTTCACTCTCGATAACTGGCGGCACCCGTTCCGCTACTCCGACCTCGTGCACGCGATGGAGTACAGCCTGCGGATCGCGGTGATCGCGGCGGCGGTTGCCACTGCGATGGGTGCACTCATGGCGATCGCGCTGGCGCGCTATCGCTTCCGAGGAAACTCGATCGTGAACTTGCTGATCGTGTTGCCCCTCACTACACCCGAGATTGTGCTCGGGTCGTCGCTGCTCACGCTGTTCATCAGCGCCAACACGCCACGGGGTTTCACCACGATCTTGATCGCGCACATCATGTTCTGCGTCAGTTTCGTCGCACTCACGGTGAAGGCGCGCCTGCGGGGCTTCGACTGGACGCTCGAGGACGCATCGATGGATCTCGGCGCGCCGCCATGGCGTACGTTCCGCAAAGTGACGCTCCCGTTGATCACTCCGGGCATCCTCGCGGCGTTCCTGCTGTCGTTCGCGCTGTCGATTGACGACTACATCATCACTGTCTTCGTGTCCGGGAACTCGGTGACGTTTCCGATCCAGGTCATCAATCAGGCCAAGGTGTCGGTGCCACCGCAGATCAACGTCCTCGCCACGATGGTGCTCGGCGTGAGCGTCACCGTGATGGCAATTGGGTCGCTTCTCGGCGCGCGGCGCGCGGCGCGCCTGGGCTGAGCGCCCGCATCAGCGCCGCAGACGCGGCACAACCTCGCCCATGAAGCGCTGAAGCGTTTCCGACGTGCCGAAGTCGGAGAACTGCAACACGAAGCCCTCGACGCCGGCGTCGATCTCGCGTTGCAATGCGGTTGCGACCTCGTCGGCGGTGCCGGCGATCACGCCGCCCCACGAACCGAACCGGGCGCGCACTTGGGCGACGGCATCGTCGCGTTGCGCCGCGTTCGCCGCCAGACCGACCGGATGTTGCGTCGAGA
>JAODBJ010000249.1 GCA_025463905.1 Actinomycetes bacterium | reverse complement strand
GCGCGGTCGTACGCCGCGGTGAGCCGATCGAGTTCCTGCACTCGACCGACGAAGACGGGGCTCACCAACCGGGCCGGCATGCCCACAGCTTGCCCGCAAGCGCGCCGTATTCGCGCCGGAGCCGAGATCAGCGGGTGATGGACCTCAATCGGGCAGGTCGAGGCGCAGTGACCGACGTCGTGCACAGGTCGGAGTTCGAACGTGCACAGGGTCGCAGCGGAACGGGTTCGAGATCGCTACGCGGGCGCGATGACGAAGGTCGGGCTGTTGAACGGCGACGTCGGCGTGGGCGCGGGCATACTGATGCGCCCTTGCTCGACACCGCCGAGCCCCAGTTCAGCGAAGGTGTTCCAGCCGTCGAGGCAGGCCAGGCGCGCCGCCGTGTCATACGTGCGCGATCGGAACACGTAACAGCAGGTCAGCGCGCCTGGGTAGTAGTAGTAGTGGAGGTGGGGGGAGTCGAACCCCCGTCTTTCGAACTCTTAGCGGGACTTCTCCGAGCGCAGCCGATGGTTTGATGTCGGGTCGCTACCGGGCATCGGCACCCTGTAGCAACCCCATCCTCGTTAGATGTCCCAGCAAGCCCCGAGGCGTTACTTGCTAGTAAGCCATCCTTGATGACGCGTCGCTCAGCTGGACGACAAAGCTGATGCGGGCGGACTGCTGACTAGGTCAGGCAGCCAGGGCCAAGTTGTCGTTGGCAGATATATATGGTGCCGACTCTTTAACGACGTTCCGGCGACGTCGGCTCGCTTCTCCCGCCTCGATCCCCGAAATCGAAGCCACGCACCCCCGTTGTCAACGCCCGGGCTTCGAGTGCGTTGGGAACCCCGGACACACCCATTCTACCGCCGCCGCACCAGCCCCTCGCCGTCGCGTCCGGGCGGTTTGGCCCCGCACATTGGTGGATCCGGACGGTTTTCGCCTACTGGCACAACCGCAGGACCGGACGAAGATCGTTGTGGGGAGGGGATGTGTCTGGGAGGTAACGGAAGTGGAGCGTGTCCTCGTCGTCGACGACGACGAGCAGGTTCGTAGCCTGCTCGGTCGTTTCCTCGGACGGCGAGGGTACGTCCTCTCTTTCGCATCGAGCCCCGCCGAGGCGCTCGACACCATCTCCGGAGGCAACGTCGACCTCGTCCTGTCGGACGTGAAGATGCCCGGCGGTTCCGGCATCCAACTGCTCGAGACGTTGCGGGAACGCAACGTCGATGTGCCCGTCGTGATGGTGTCGGGTGTGAGCGATCCCGACTTCGCCGACACCGCGCTCGCGCTCGGCGCGTCCGGCTACGTCACCAAACCGTTCGACGCGAGCCAGGTGTTGATCGCCGCCGCGAACGCGATCAGGCGCGGCAAGCTCGAACGCGAAAACCGTTCGTACCGCGAGGGCCTCGAACTGATGGTCGACGTTCGCACGCGCGCCCTCACCGACACGCTCGCCGAGCTGCAGACGTCGGGTGAACGCTTGCAACGTTCCACCGAGTTCACCGTTCAGGCGTTGGCCCAAGCCATCGACGGGAGAGACGTCGAGACCGGCCATCACGTCATCCGGGTGAGCCGTTACGCGACGGTGCTCGCCGCCGGCTGCGGCTTCGATGCAGACGGCGCGCATCTCATCGGCGTTGCGAGCGCGATGCACGACATCGGAAAGGTCGGCGTTCCCGACGGCATCCTCTTCAAGCCGGGCCCGTTTACGCGACCCGAGTTCGACGTGATCAAGCAGCATTCCGAGCTCGGCTTTCGCATCCTGTCGAAATCGGAACAACCGCTGCTCGCCACCGCCGCGTCGATCGCGTACACACATCACGAACGATGGGACGGCAGCGGGTATCCCAATGAACTCGCCGGCCAGGAGATCCCGATGGAGGGTCGTATCGCGGCCGTGGCCGACGTGTTCGACGCCGTCGTGAGCCGGCGCTGCTACAAGCCGGCGTATCCGGTCGAGCACGCGTACGAGATCCTGCGCGACGGCCGCGAGACGGACTTTTATCCCGGCGTCGTCGACGCGTTTTTCGACAACGTCGACGCGATCCTGGAGATCAAGCAGGAATACGCCGACGACTAGCGAAGCGATTGCTCGGGTGATCGCTGGGTAGGGTCGCCGCGTCCTCCAGAGGGAGTCGCCGTGATCGCCACCCGCACGCTTGGTAGTTCTGCGCTCGTCGTTTCGGCCGAAGGCCTCGGCTGCATGGGCATGTCGCAGTCGTACGGCACCGCCGACGAAACCGAATCAATCGCCACGATCCACCGCGCGCTGGATCTCGGTGTCAACTTCCTCGACACCGCGAACGTGTACGGCGTCGGGCACAACGAGCAACTCGTCGGCCGCGCGATTGCGGGCCGGCGCGACGAAGTGGTGCTCGCTACGAAGTTCTCGCTATGGCCCGGCGAGAACGGGCTGCAGATCAACGGTCGCCCCGAGTATGTGAAGTCGTGCTGCGACGAGAGTTTGCAGCGACTCGGCACCGACCACATCGACCTCTACTACCAACACCGCGTCGACCCGACGGTGCCGATCGAAGACACCGTCGGCGCGATGGCCGAGCTCGTCGCCGCCGGCAAGGTGCGTTACCTCGGGCTCTCGGAGGCCAGTAGCCGCAGCATCGAACGCGCCGTCGCGGTGCATCCGATCACTGCGCTGCAGAGTGAATGGTCGCTGTGGACGCGCGACATCGAAGACGACGTGCTCGCGACCGCGCGCCGCAACGGCGTCGGCATCGTTCCGTTCAGCCCGCTCGGGCGCGGCTTTCTCACCGGCGCGATCAAGACCACCGACGACTTCGAAGCGGGCGACTTCCGGCGAAACAACCCGCGTTTCCAGGGCGACAACTTCACCCGCAACCTCGATCTCGTCGACGCCGTGCGCGGCCTCGCCGACGCGAAGGGTGTGACGGCCGGGCAGCTGGCGCTCGCGTGGGTGATGTCGCGCGGCGACGACGTCGTGCCGATCCCCGGTACGAAGCGGCGCACCTACCTGGAAGAGAACGTCGAAGCGGCCGCCGTGCCGCTCACGACCGACGACTTCGTGCAGCTCGACATGATCGCACCGAGGGGTGTCGCCGTCGGCGGCCGCTACCCGCAAGCCGACTACGCCTACGGCGACAGTCCCGACCGCTGAGACGAGCGAGAAGGGGTAGAACGATGGCGTGGCCGAGGGTCATCGGGTAGTCGTCGTCGGGGCCGGATTCGGCGGGCTGCAATGCGCCCGCGAGCTGCGCGACGAGCCGGTGCAGGTCACGCTCGTCGATCGGCACAACTACCACCTGTTCACGCCGCTGCTCTACCAGGTGGCGAGCTGCTTGTTGAACCCGTCGGAAGTCGCGGCACCGTTGCGCAAGGTGTTTCGCAGCGCGCGCAACGTGCGCATACGAGTGGGCGAGGTGCAGTCGATCGATCTCGCCGAGCGACGCGTGCATCTCGCCGACGGCACCCACCTCGAGTACGACGACGTCGTCATCGCGGCCGGCAGCACCGCCAACTATTTCGGCAACGACGACCTCGCGCGCGACGTGCTCGGCTTGAAGGACCTCGGTCAGGCCATCGAACTACGCAACCACGTGCTCGCGTGCCTCGAAAGCGCCGCGCTGTCGGAGGACGACGAAGATCGCCGTTGCCACCTGACCTTCTGCATCGTGGGTGGAGGCCCGACGGGCGTGGAGTACGCGGGCGCGCTGGCCGAGTTGGTCCGCCTCGTGCTCCCCGACGAGTACCCCGAGATCGATCCGGCCGCGGTGCGGATCGTGGTGCTCGAAGGCGCCGACCGCGTGTTGCCGGCGTTCCCGCCTGGCTTGTCGAACTACGGGCAGCGCGAGCTGGAGCGCCGCGGTGTCGAGGTGCACACGAACCAGCTCGTCGCGAAGGCGAGCAAGACCCACGTCGAGACGCGCGCCGGCATGCACATCGACACGCGCACCATCGTGTGGACCGCGGGGGTACGGCCAACCGACCTCGTTGCGACCGTCGCGCCGCAGGTCGCCGAGAACCGGTTCGACGTCGACGACCACCTCCGCGTGAACGGCGCAGCACACGCGTACGCGATCGGCGACGCCGCGGCCGGCCGCGACCACCACGGCAAGGTGCTCCCGATGCTGTCGCCGCCCGCGATGCAGGAGGGGCGGTTCGTCGCGCGACACATCCTTGCCTCGCGTCGCGGTCGCGACACTCGCGCCTTCCGCTACCACGACAAGGGCACCCTCGCGACGATCGGCCGCACCGCCGCGGTCGGGGTGGTCGGACCGTTGCAGTTCACCGGGTTCCTGGGCTGGCTCGTATGGCTCGCGGTGCACCTTTACTACCTGATCGGGTTCGAGAACCGTGTCCGCGTGTTGATGCGGTGGGCTTGGTATTACGTGCGCTATGACCGACCCGTGCGGGCGCTGATCGATGCCCGATCGCCGCAGCCCTGATCCGCGCGCCGTGTTGCGCCGGCGGCTCTGATAGTGACATTGGCCGCGGGTGACGAATGAGATCCATGCGCGCGGTTTGGGCACAAGCTCGTACGGAGTTCCGAGCGGCATGGCGGGCATGGGTCGCGCTGGCGCTGATCGTGGGCGCGGGTGCAGGAATGTCGATGGCGTTGCTGTCCGCGGCGCGCCGCACCGGCGACGCCTACGAGCGTTTCTCGGCCCGGAAGAACGCGGCCGACGTCGTCGTGGCGGGGTCGCAGGCCTTTGGTTTCGTCGGCAATATTCGCCTCGACCTCGTGAAGCAGCTTCCCGACATCCGTCTGAGTGCCGACGCGTTCGCGGTCCTGCTGTTCACCGGAACAACCGACACTGGAACGTCGTTCGGCCCGAGCGACATCTTCCCGGTCGCGGCGCAGTCGACTGCGGTCGGCACCTCGGTGGAGGGCTGGAAGTTGCTCGCCGGGCGCCGGGCCGACCCGAAGAACACGACCGAAGCCGTCGCGAGCTTCGAACTGGCGCAGCGCTTACACCTGAAGGTCGGCAGCACGCTCAAGATCCACTTCTTCCTCAAGAAAAGCTTCCCGCAGGTGGCGGCGCAGCTCTTGACCGCGTTCCCGCAACGGCTGGCCGGCCACAACGTCGGCCCAACGTTCAAGCAGCTCGCCGACGGGCCGAAGCTCGCGATCCACGTCGTCGGCATCGAAGCGTCGCCGCTCGAATTCCCGCCGCTTCTGCTCGACATCTCTCCGCTGTTGCACCTGACGCCCGCGTTCTTCCATACGTATTCGAGCCGCCTCGTCGGCAGTCAGGTGTCGTACATCCGCCTCGACGATCCCAACAAGATCGAGCCGTTCAAAGCGGAAGTGGAACGGCTCGCACACGGGCAGCCCGTGTCGTTCATCAGTACCGGCGCCATCCAGACCGTGAAGGTGCAGCGAGGGTTCCGGGTGGAGACAACCGCGCTCGCGATCGTCGGCGTCCTCATCGCGTTGACGTTCCTTGTCGTCGCGGCGCAGGGGCTCACTCGTCAGGCGCTCGCCGAGGCCGGCGACCATCCGACGCTACGCGCGCTCGGAATGGGTCCTCGCCAGCTCCGCGCGGTCACGCTTGTGCGCTGCTTCGCCATCGCGTTGCCGGCCGCGGCGATTGCCTGCATCATCGCCGTCGCGCTGTCGCCCCACATGCTGCTCGGGCTGGCGCGGAAGGCCGACCTCCACCCGGGCATACACCCCGACGGGCTGGTGTTCGCTCTGGGCGCGCTGGCCACGATCGCGGGAATCACGATCACCGGGGTGGTCGTCGGCCGATTGGCATCCCGTCGCGCGTTGCCGGTTACTGGGGAGCGCGACCGACCGCGGCGCAGCCTCCTCGCCGCCGTCACACGCGGAGTCGCGCTTCCACCGGCGACCGCGGTGGGGATGCGCTTCGCGCTGCGCCGCGACCGCAGCGCGCCCGGCGTACCGATTTGGACGACCGTCGTCGGCGCGGCCCTGACGGTTGCTCTGCTGGTGGGCACGTGGTCGTTCACCGCGAGCCTCCGCCAGCTGATCAACACGCCGCATCTCTACGGATGGAATTGGGATCTGCGGGTCGGCGCGCCGGCGCTGCCCGACATCGGCGGCGTGATCGTGCCCGCGCTCCAGAAGAACGCCGACGTGAGCGGATTGTCGGCCGGCACGGTGACGCAGGCACTCGTGCACCAACAACGCATTGATCTTCTGACCGTGCAACCGATCGAAGGCGTGGTCACGCCGACCTTCGTCGCGGGTCGGCCCCCGGCGAACAGCAAGGAGATCGCGCTCGGTGCGCGCACGATGCGATCGTGGAACGTGAAGCTCGACGACCGGGTCACGGTTCGTATCGGTGACGCGTCGCAACCATTCCGGGTCGTCGGGCGCGCCGTGTTCCCCGAATTCGGCGACGCGGGCCAACTCGGTACCGGCGCCTATGTGACCCTCGGTGGTCTCGACCGACTGCTGCACAGTTTGTCG
>JAODBJ010000022.1 GCA_025463905.1 Actinomycetes bacterium | reverse complement strand
GCACACCGCCCATCACGAACATGATCCCGGCCGCGAGGCCGCCAATGAGGCCGGCCAGGGGTGCGAGGAGGCGGGGCGCTCGCAAGACGCCGGCCTGCAGCACACCCGTGCCGTAGGCGGTAAGGCCATAGGCAAGGGCCGAGAGTCCGAGCGGTGTTTCCAGAAAAAGGTCGAACGCCACGCCGGCGAAGAATCCGGTGACCAGGCCCGCTTCGGGCCCGTCGCGGAACGCGACCGAGAGGGCGAGGAGCAGGCCGAGATCGGGGACGGCACCGAGCAGGCGCAGGTGCGGGAACACCGACACCTGCACCACCACGAGCAGAATGATCAGCGCGCCGATGCGGACTGTACGAGTCATGTCGACGGGGTCGTGCTTTGGCCGGGGACCGTGGTCTGCCCCGGCGTCGTCTGGCCGGGCACGGTCGTCTGGCCCGGCACCGTGGTTTGGCCCGGCAGCGTCGTGGTCGTCGTCGTGGTCGTGGTGGTGGTGGTGGTCACGGTGCCTTGTCCCGGCGACCACTTCATGATCGCGACGAAGTCGAGCGCGCCAAGGTCGGCGTATGGCTTGACGCGCAGGAGCGGCGCTCCGCCGCCGAGTTGCGGCTTCACCTCCGTCACGGTGCCGACCTGCAAGCCCGCCGGGAACGAACTGCCCTGGAAACCGGACGTCACCACCATGTCGCCGCGCTTCACCTGCACGGGGTTACGCCGATAGTCGAGCGGCAGCTCCATCGTCGCCGAACCGGCGCGACCGCTCGCGAGTCCCGTCACCGGTTTGGTCGACTGCACTTCGACGGCAACGGAGAAGCGCGGGTCGGTCAGCAACAACACCTTGCAACCGTCGCGCCACACATTTACGACCCGGCCGACTACTCCGTCGTGCGCGATCACCGGCATGTCTTTCACAATGCCGGCGTTCGTCCCCTTGTCGAGGGTGATCGTCGATTCGAAGTTGCCCGGTGAACGGTTCACAACACGCGCGACGACTCGTGGCACCGTCGAGAGGATTGGGAGGTTGGTCGCCTCCTTCAACGCCTTGTTCTCGACGCTCGCGGCATGCTCCGCGCGCACTTGACCTTGGAGGTCGGCGATGCGGCTCTGTAGTTCCTTGTTCTGGCGCTTCAACGACCCGCCCGAGAACACGCCGTCGAACCAGTTGCCGACTGGGCGCGCGACCGCGTTTACGCCGCGCTCGGCCGGCGAGATGAGCGTGTGGGCGCCGCGACCAATCGTGCCCAACACGCCGGCGTCGTGGTGACGGCGGTCGAGCGTGATCAACGTCACCGACGTGAGCACGACGAGCAGCAAGACATATCGGCGCCGGCTAGTCCGGCGGTACACGGCCATAGGCCAGGATCGCCCCCGCAGCCGTTAGTGCTGATGCGAGGAGACCAAGACGTCTTTCAGAGCGCCGAACTCGAGACACTGACCTGACCCGTACGCCACTGCGTACAACGGGTCCTCGGCGATGACGATCGGCATCCCGGTTTCCCGGTGCAATCGCTCGCGCAACCCGTGCAACAGCGCGCCGCCGCCGGCGACGACAATGCCCTTGGTCATGATGTCGGCCGCGAGCTCGGGCGGTGTCTTGTCGAGCGTCACCTTCACGGTGTCGCAGATCGCGGCGACCGGCTCTTCGATCGCTTCGCGAATCTCGACGGTCGACACGACGACCGTCTTCGGGAGACCGCTGACGAGGTCGCGCCCGCGTACCTCGGCATACATTTCTTCTTCGAGTTTGTACGCGCTCCCGAGTGCGATCTTGATCTCCTCAGCCGTTCGCTCGCCGAGCGCGAGCGAGTATTCCTTTTTGATGTAGTTGATGATCGCTTCGTCGAGCTCGTCGCCCGCGATACGGATTGATTCACTGGCGACGATTCCGCCCAGCGAGATCACCGCGACTTCGGTGGTGCCGCCACCGATATCCACGATCATGTTGCCGGCAGGCTCGTGCACCGGAAGCCCGGCGCCGATTGCGGCCGCCATGGGTTCTTCGATGATGTATGCGGGCTTGCGGGCACCTGCGTACTCCGCGGCTTCTTGCACCGCGCGCTGTTCCACACCCGTGATGCCCGACGGGACACAAATCACCATGCGCGGTTTCGCCCAACGGCGATTGTGTACGCGCTGGATGAAGTAGCGCAGCATCTTCTCGCAGATGTCGAAGTCGGCGATGACGCCGTCCTTCAACGGTCGGATCGCTTGAATGTGACCGGGTGTGCGCCCGATCATCTTCTTCGCTTCGATCCCCACTGCGAGGGGGCGACCATCGCGGACGTTCACTGCAACCACCGACGGCTCGTCGAGCACGATGCCGCGGCCGCGTACGTACACCAGGGTATTGGCCGTGCCGAGGTCGACCGCCATGTCGCGGCCGATCACGGAGGAGTACCAGGGTTCGCTCACGCCAACGACAACCTTGGAGAACCTTGGAGCGCAATGCGCCGGGTGGGGGTCAAAACAGGGTATGGGAGCGACGCAGACCGCGCCACCCGCCCCCGGGAACGAAACTCCTGGTCACCTGCCCGCGCACTGTGCGCGGCGTGATGACCGCGTCAGGAAGATTCAGGAAAGTTCTGGAAAGAACAACGCGATTTCGCGTTCGGCCGACTCCGGGCCGTCGCTGCCGTGCACGAGGTTCTCGGTGAGTTCGATCGCGAAGTCGCCGCGAATCGTGCCCGGTGCTGCTTCGCGCGGATTCGTGGTACCCATCATCAAGCGCACCACTTTCCACGCGTCCGGACCTTCGACCACCATCGCGACGAGCGGACTGCGGGTGATGAAAGCCACGAGATCATCGAAAAACGGTTTGCCATCGTGTTCGGCGTAGTGCGTTTTGGCTACGGCAACCTCGAGCGTCCGCAGCTCGAGCGCGACGACCTTGAGGCCCTTGCGCTCGAAGCGGGCGATGACTTCGCCGACGAGGCCGCGCTCGACTGCGTCGGGCTTGCAGAGAACGAGTGTCCGAGTATCACTCACGAGCGGAGCAGGCTAGTGGCGCCGCGCGTTGCGATCTGCATCGGCGGCTATTCCAACCAGCGCGCGTAGTGCCCGGCGACGTCGCCGTCGTTCACGTCGCCGCGGTGCACCAGGATGCGATGGCGGAAGCGGAGCGATTCATCGGCCGCGAGCGTGCCTCCGCCGAGGAAGTGATGCCCGGGCATCGGCGACAGCGGCCCGTAGTCGCGCGCGAACCACGTGGCCGGCGCGTTCGGGTTCTCCGGGTGATCGAAGAACGCGACACCTTCGGTGTACTCCTTGTGCCACAGGCCGCGACGGTGGCCGCTGCGATCGATCCAGCGAGCGGGTTTCCCCATGCACGCGTTCTCGCCGACGCCGCCTTCGGAGTTCGTCATCACGCCACCGGCGTACGTCACGAGCGGTTCGGCTACACGGATACCCGGCATGACGCTCTCCTTCGTGTCACCGAAGGTGAGGTCGGTCGACGCGCTGAACGTGCTGTCGAGATCGAGGGTGTACCAGTTGTCGTCGGCAAGGTGCAGCAGCGCGATGCGTCGCTCGGTGAGCATCACTTCGCCGTCGGGACCGCGCCATTCCAACGATTCGTCGAAGCCGAACCACGGCGCGTCGTCGACAACTTCGTCGAACGCGACGTGCTCGATGCGCCCATGGAGCATGTCTACGCGTTCGTGCTCGAGGTAGAAGTCGACACCGTTGACGTCGCCGTGGCCCCACCACAACCCGAGATGGTGCGCGTGGTCGGCCGGTGTGCACTCGAGCACGTTGCGGCCTGATGGCCCAACGAGCGTCGACACGTACGGCCGCCGCGCGCCCGACCGGTAGTGATACGCGAAGGTCACGAAGTCGACCGCCTCATCGACGCCGCGCACCGCGAACGTGTGGTCGTCGACAAGGAGTTCGGGGTCTGTATTGCCCTGGTCGAATCCGATCATGCGATCGGAAGCCCCGGAACGGCGAGCGAGCCATCGCCCAGGCGGTCGAACGTGGTTGCGTATTCGTCGCCGGCGAGCGGTAACGCCACGGGTTGGTCGTGAGCGGCCGACAGGTAACACGCGTTGACCAGTTCAACCACTCGGGTGCCTTCCATCGGTGGGATCGCGTTGGGAATGCCGTCGGTGATGGCGCGCGCGAAGTCGCGATGACAATCGATGATCATGTCGAACCATTCCGAAGACTTGCGTTCGATCGGCACTTGCTCCCACACCGCCGTCACGCTGGGAAACTCCTCCTCGGATTCCTTGATCGTGCGCTGCACCGACTCGTACTCGGCGCGGCGGAAGTCGTAGTCCTGCACGATTACCGCGCCACGATCGCCGTGCAATGCGAACTCTTCGCGACCGGCAGGATCGTTCATGGACGCGGACAACGTCCCACGGGCGCCGTTCGGCCACTCGAGCATCGCATGCAGTTCGTCTTCCACTTCGGCAACGTGGGCGGCGCAATACCACCCGGCGTGCACACGGCTCGGCATGCCGACCGTCGTGATGAGCGCGTCGAGTTGGTGGATTGCCTGGGTGATGAGTACCCCTCCACCCGAAGAACGCCACGCGCTTCGCCACGGGCTCGCGGCGAAGTACTCCTGCGCACGGAACCAGTTCGTGGCGAGAAGATTCGCCCGGAACAACTCACCGGTGTCGCCGCCTGTGACCATGTGGCGCATCGCGGCGTACGCGCGGTGGTACCGGAACTGCAACCCCACCTGTACGACCACACCGCGTTCCGCCGCGAGTTGGCCGAGCTCGTAGCCGTCGCGGGCGATCAGCGTGAACGGCTTTTCGCAGTACACGTGCACGCCGGCCTCGATCGCCTCGCGTACGAGCGGCGCGTGCGTTGCGGGCGGCGTCGCGATCACAACCGCGTCGACCTCGCCGCTCGAGCAAAGCGTCGTGAACGTGTTGAACACGATTGTGTCGTGATCGGATGCGGCTCGAGCCGCGCGTTCGGCGTCGGCATCGCACACGCCGGCCAAGGTCATGCCGTCGATGGACGTCACTGCGAAGAGGTGTGCTTGACCGATGCCGCCGACACCGACCACGGCAACCCGCAGGTCCGTCACGAGGGCAGGCTATCGACGCACGAGGATGTCGCGCGCCGCGCCGACGGTGTAGAGCGAACCGGTCACTACCACTTGGCCATCTTCGGGCGTCGCGAGGAGGGCGGTGCCGACGGCTTCCTGCACGGAGTCGACGACCTCGATCGCGTCGTTCGGCATGCCGAGGTCTGCAGCCGCCTGCGCGACGAGTTCAGGATCGAGCGCCCGCGGGCTCGGCGGCCGGCAGCACACCAAGAGAGAGACGTCGTCGATGCCGAGCGCCGTGAGCATCTCGTGCGGTTCTTTCTCGCGCAAGAACCCAACGACCATCGCGCGGGGCGCGTCGGTGGCGAACTCCTCCTGCAGCGCCACGCGCAATGCTTCGGCGCCCGCAACATTGTGCGCGCCGTCGAGCAGCAGCAGCGGATTGCGCGCCACCACCTCGAGGCGACCGGGAGAGCGCACGCTGCCGAACGCGGCGGCGACGATTTCGGGAGGAAGCGGCGCGCCGACAAAGGCCTCGGTCGCCGCCAATGCAATCGCCGCGTTGTCGGCCTGGTGGGCGCCATGCAGCGGGAGGAAGATGTCGGAGTAGGTGGCGTTCGGCGTGTAGAGCTCCAGCATCCGACCGTTCAATGCCGCGAGGTTGTTGCGCAGGCCGAAGTCGTGGTCACGTCGAAGGATCGCGGCCGGCTCACGCTCTGCGAAGAAGCCGAGCAAGTCCGGGTCGGTTTCTCCGAGTACCAACGTGGCGCCCGGTTTCACGATCCCCGCCTTGTCGGCGGCGATCGATTCGCGCGTCGGCCCCAGATATTCGACGTGGTCGATGCTGATGTTCGTAACGACCGCGACCGCGCCGTCGACCACATTGGTCGTGTCGTACATACCGCCCACGCCGACTTCGATCAGCGCCGCGTCCACTGCGATGTCGGCAAACCAACGCAGCGCGGCGCCGGTGAGGATGTCGAAGTAGCTCGGGGGCTCCGGTAGCTCCGGCTCGACCAGCGCGACGATCCGCAATGCTTCGTCGAGTTCTTGGTCGGAGATCGGCTCGCCGTTGTGGCTGATGCGTTCGTTGACCGTCTGCAGATGAGGGCTCGTGTAGGTGCCCACCGACACGCCGAGAGTGTCGAGCAACGCGGTCATCATGCGCGCCGTGGTGGTCTTCCCGTTCGTGCCGGTGAGGTGCACGATCGGGTACTCCACTTGCGGCGAACCGAGCAGCGCGAGCATCGCTTCGACACGAGCCAACTTCGGCAGCGGTTTGCGGCCGCCGGACGCCGCGGTGCCGACACCCCGTTCAAGGTTCACGTGCGCGTCGAGCCAGCCCCGAA
>JAODBJ010000334.1 GCA_025463905.1 Actinomycetes bacterium | reverse complement strand
ACCGAGTCGTTATAGAACTGCCGCGCGTAGGCGACGCGGTCTTCGGTCGATGTGAGTTGCTCTTGCAACTCCAAGAAGTTCTGGTTCGCCTTCAGGTCGGGGTAGGCCTCGGCCACGGCGAACAGTTGGCGCAGCGCGCCGGTGAGCACATTCTCGGCTTGCGCCTGCGCTTCGGCACCTTGGGCCGACACCGCTTGGTTGCGAGCCTGCACGACACGCTCGAACGTGTCCTTTTCGTGCGCCGCGTAACCCTTGACCGTTTCGACCAGGTTGGGAACAAGGTCGTGACGGCGCTGTAGTTGAACGTCGATCTGCGACCACGCGTTGTCGATCCGGTTACGGAGCCGGACCAGCCCGTTGTACTGCACGACGAAGATGAGGACGATCAGGACGACGACCGCCACGATGATGATGACCGGGATCACAAGGAAACCTCCGCTCCCCGGGGGGACTTCAGTGTAGGGAAGGCAGCCTTCAGACGAGGGCCATGGCCTGCTCGTAGAGCTCGACGTAGCGCTGGGCGAGGCGCCGCATCGAAAACTCGTTCGCCCGCTCGCGGCCTGCCTCCACCAGCGAGGTGCGCAACCCCGTGTCGTCGATCACGCGCTGCAGCGCGTGGCGCAGCGCCACCGGGTCGCCGGGCGGCACCACGAGGGATTCGCGGTCGGGGCGGGCGACATTGCGGTACCCCTCGATGTCGGACTCGACGATCGCGGCGCCTGCCGCCATCGCCTCGAGTAGCACCATGCCGAATGACTCACCACCGATCGCGGGCGCGCACACCACCGTGGCACCCCGCAACCGTTGTGCCAGCGCGTCGTCGGAGAGCACGCCGAGCCACTCGACGTTCGGCACCCGCCGTGCCTGCAACTCTTTGGTCTGCGGCCCGGTGCTCGCCACCCACAACGTGGCGTCGCGATCGATGCCCTGCCAAGCCTCGATCAGCACGTCGAGCCCTTTGCGGGGTTCGTGCCGGCCGACGAAGAGCACCGACGGCCGCGTCGACGGATGTGCGGGTCCCACCGCGAACCGGTCGACGTCGATCCCGTTCCAGAGCACCGTGTACTCGCCGTCGAGGAACTCGTACGCGAGCGCGCGGGCAGCTTCCGACACCGCGACGCGCGTCGGGATGCGCTGCATGATCATGCGCACCGCAGGCATCGCCCACTTCTGCGGCATCTCCCCCGCGATGTGGAACGTACCGATCATCGGCCCTCGGAACCCGATCAGGATCGCGAGGTTCGGGCCCGGCACCGCGGGCTCGTGGAGGTGCACGAGATCCGGCTTCACACTGCGCACCGCTTCGATAGTGCGGCGCGCCATCGCCGCGCCCGTCGCGATCGGCGAGATCGACCCGTTGGATTCCCACTCGACCGTCGGGCCGACGCACACGATCCCCGGTTCCGGAGGCGGCCCGTCGCACGGGGCGACGATGCGAACGTCGACGTCGAGGGCGCGCAGTTCGTGCCCCAACGCGAGCACTTGGCCCTGCACGCCGCCGGGACGCGACAGCGAATAGGGACACGTCATGATCACTCGCATGGCGTGCTCGGGTCCGCTATCGGTACCGGCGCGCCGGTGCGGTCGCTCGGCCAGTTCGGTTGGAGCAAGTGCCACTGCTCCGGCGCTTCACGGATGAGTTGCTCGAACTCACACGCCAGTGCCTGCGTGATGCGCGCGACGTCCTCGCGCAGTCGCCCATCCCGCTGCGTCGGGATCGCGGGAAGCACCTGTGCTCGATGGTCTTGGCCCGGCGCGAAGTAGGTGGCTACCGGCAACAGCGCGGCCCCGGTACGCAACGCGAGCGTCGCCGGGCCGGCGGGCAGTGTCGTCGTCTCGCCGAAGAACTCCACCTGCACACCGTCGCCCGTGAGGTCACGGTCGCACAAGAGGCACACGATCCGGTTGTCGCGCAGCGCGCGCAGGATCCGTGACGACACGTCCGGGCCGAGCGGGACGATGTCGAGGCCGAATGCCCGCCGCTGCTCCACGAACCAATCGAACAGCGCGGGCGGCTCGACGGGTTCGACCACCGCCAGCAGATCGTGACCTTGGCCGGCGATCCACGCGCCCGCCCACTCCCAACCGCCGAGGTGCGGCAAGGCGAGGATGGTGCCGCGGCCCGCCGCGACTCCCGCCGTCACGTGCTCGAACCCGTCGACGCGGAAATGACGGCCGATCGCGCCGTTGCGCACCTCCATCGGGATACGGAACATCTCGAGCCAGTAACGGCTGTACGAATCGAAGGTCGCGCGCACTTGCGCGCGCAGTTCGTGCTCGTCGAGCGCGCCGCCCGAGGCGCGCTGCTGGTGCCGGGCCACCATCTCGCGCCGCCCTCGCATCGTCACCTGCGCGACTCGCGCCGCAGCCCGGCTCAGCGCATGCGCGGCCGGGTACGGGAGGGTCTCACCGATACGCGCCGCGCTCCGGTAACCCAAGTTCGTCGCCGCCAGCGCAATGCGGCGCCCGCCCGCGGGCACAGGTCAGGGGCGCGTGCGACGCACGGAACGTTCACGACTGCGGCCCCGTTCGGTCGCAGGACGACGCGCTTCCCACCATGTGCGCAGCCGCGGGCTCGGCGGTTCATCGCCACGCTCGACTCGGCGGCGCGGTTGCGGGTGGACCGAGCGGGGCGCGTGCGCGGCTTGCTTCCATACGCGGCGGAAGCGATCGACGACGGTGTACATGGTGAGCACAAGCATCACCCACAACACCGGGACGATCACGTTGAACGCCAACGCGATCGAGAGCAACACGAAACGCTCGGCGCGTTCCATGAGGCCGCCCTTGGCTTGCAGCCCGAGCGACTCCGCCTTCGCTCGCTCGTACGAGATCACCATCGACGCCGCGGCGACCGCAAACGCAAGCACGGGGAGGTGCGGGCTGGTTCGACCGAGGTACCACGCGACACCGGCGAGCAGCGCGGCGTCAGAAATCCGGTCGGCGACCGAGTCGAAGAACGAGCCACGCGGACTCGCCTGGCCCGTGCGGCGCGCGACGGTGCCGTCGAGGAGGTCGAAGAGGCCGGCGAGAATCACGCCGACGACGCCCCAGATCAAATGCCCGGACGCGATCACCACGGCCGTGGCGAGCGAGATAACGAGACCGATCGCGGTCAACACATCGGCGGCCACACCGAGGCGCCGCAGCCGTTCGCCGACCGGGGCAAGACCGCGCTCGACGCCCGCCCGCCAGCGTTTGTCGAGCATGGGAACTCCTTCGACGACCGCGCTCGCGTCCGCGAGCACTCACGAGGGTACCACCGCGATTGCTGCGTTCCGGTGAACCGGCGAGGTCAGTCGTCGTCGACGATGATCCCCTGGCCGGCCCCGCCGTATCCGCCGATATTGGCGTTCTGGGCGTTGGTGAGCGCTACGAGGAACTGGTCGCTGGGCCGTTCCCGAACGGTGTCCCCCACGATCGTGACGGCGACGTTCTTCTGGGTCTCGCCCGGCGAGAACGTGAGCGTGCCGCTCGTCGCGTAGTAGTCCTGGGGCACTGCCGCCGTCCAGTTGGGCCCGAGTACGCCCGTCGAGTAGTGCACGCTGACGGTCTGGGCGCTCGGAGCGTTCAAATTGACGGGCACGAGGAGCGTGCGGGTACCGCTGTTGCCCTCCCACGCGGCCCCGGTGCCGGCGGTCACCGTGACGGAGTTCGGGGAAACGGGAACCTGCGTCGGTGGCGAGAACACTCCGGGGTACCCGTTGTGTATCGGTTGCACCACGAACACGTATGCGTTGCCGGTGGGGAGCGCCAGATTCGCGGCGCGCCAGTTGCCGGGGACGGTCACGTTGATGCCCGTCGGGAACGCGTACACCTTGTAGTTGGTGATGGGAGTGCCGTAGTCGTAGCCGGGCGCCGTCCACGTGACGTTGGCGCCGGCCGCATTCCCTACTGCATGCACATCCTCCGGCCCGCGGAGCGCCTGCTGGATGCGGTTCCACCCCGCCTTGTGCGTACCGTCGATCTTCTCCACGCCGAAGTTCTGGTAGTGGTCGGAGATGTTGGTGCCGGCGTCGCGCACTGAGTACATGAAGATCGGCCCGGCGAAACTCCAGTTCTTCCAAATCGACAAGGACTCGGAGAAGCGATCGCCCTGCGTGGTCTCGCTGACCGCGCGCGGGTCCGTACCGGTCGGGAACCCGATCTCGGTGGCCCAGATCTTCTTGTCGCCGTCGCCGTGCGCGGCCATCTCGTAGTAAAGGTCCTTCGACTGCTGGAACGCGCTCCAGTCGGCGACCGTGCTCGACGGGTACGGGAACGTCGACGGGTGGTGTGCCACGGCGTCGAACGAACCCTTGCCACCGTTCGCGTAGATGCCCTTCAAGAAGGTGAGTGGCAACACGTGCGTGCCGTCGGGTGAGTCCGCGGCGGGCGACGTACCGCCCGTGAGCACCGTCGTCCAGAAGTCGGCGGCTTTGATCTTCGGGTACGCCGCTCTGAGGAGCGCGGTGTACTTACCGACGTCGGGTTTCGGGCCCCACATCGCGAACAGGTTCGGCTCGTTCCAGATCTCCCACGTGTGCACGCCCAACGGCGCGAAGTGCCGCACGGCCGCGCCCATGAAGTCGGCGTAGTCGTTGACGTTGGTGGGCGGGGTCGTGTCACCCGACCCGGGTGGGCGTGCCCACGCCGGCGCGTACGAAACGACCGCATCGACCTTCAAGTGCAACGCGTTCGCGATGTAGACGATGTTGTCGGCCGGCTGCCAGTTGTACTGACCCTTGCCGTGCATTTCGAGCGTCGCCCAGTTGAACGGAACGCGTACCCACGTCGCGCCCATGCTGGCCGCGTCGGCGAGGTCGTGCTTGATGTCGGCTGTCGACCAACCGATGGTGTCGCCGCTGAAGGAGAACCCGACATCGCGTCCGTCAACGATCGCGGCGCCGGCGCGATGCGTCGATCTTCCGAAGAATGTGGGGGCGAGTGTGACAACCGGCACAAGAACGGCAGCCACCAAAGCGACCGCGGCCAATGCCCCGACCACACGTCGTTGAATCGCGTTGCGCACGTGAAGGAACCCTTTCGTTTCGCAACCCGCGCCCCGCAACACGAGCAGTTGTCTTCTGAGAGAGAAGGCTTCTGAGTGACGAGAAGTACGTACCCGCTACTTCCATCGGCCGACGTTGTGCGCATCTGACGATGCACCGTCAACCAACAGGGGCTGTCGCGAAAAACCGTCGTCTGCGCACAATCGACACACGACGACGGCTTACCCCTGTGCGGCGCGCACCCTACCCCAGCAGTGCTGCTTTCAATGCAAGGAAGGCGGGTTTCGGCGTACCCGATGTACGCACAAGTCCGAAATTTTGGTAGTGGTCGGCACGATTCGGACCCTCATCGCGCATTGAGTACACGAACACCGGCCCGGCGAATGGGTACGCCTTCCACGTTCGCAACGATTCGACCAGATATTTCGCTTGTGTCTGCTCGCCCACGGCTCGGTTGCTCGTGCCGGTGGGAAAACCAATCTCCGTTGCCCAAACCTTCTTGTTCGCGTCACCGTGTGTTCGCATCACGTCGTACATCAACGGTGATTGTTGGAATGCACTCCACGACCCCGCGTATGTCGATGGATACGGGTACGTCGACGGATGGTGCGCGAGCGCATCGAAAGAATGACGGCCGCCGTTGGCATAGATGCCCTGCACGAACGTGAGCGGTGCGATCTGTGTTCGGTCGGGCGCGTCGTAACCCGGAGACAGACCTCCGGTAAGTACGACCGACGAATGGTCGGCGTGCTTGATCGCGGTGTACGCCTTCTTCAACAACGCGGTGTACCGCGCGACGTTCGGTTTCG
>JAODBJ010000243.1 GCA_025463905.1 Actinomycetes bacterium | reverse complement strand
CCAACAACGCAACGGTCGCATACGCGGCGGTGTTCCCGAACGGCGACGAAGTGATGGCGTAGTTCTTCAAGGGTGCGGCAGGCGCGGATTACCGCCGCAAGACCGCACGTCGAACGGGCTGACCGTCTGACTACTCCGGCTCGCTTAGCTCCTCGCGTACGTTCCCGCGCTCTTGAACTCGATTCCCACGAAGGGTTCGTTCCCGACGACCCACGCGTCATGTCCGGGAGCGATCAGGTATGCGTCTCCGCTCGACACATCGACTTGGGTGCCGTCGTTGTGCACGATGCGGAGCTGACCCGACTCGACATAGCCGAGATGTTCGTTCTGGCAACTGTCGGTGTTCACGACCGGCTTGATGCACTCGGACCACTTCCAACCGGGCTCGAACGTGAAGCGTCCGACCTCCGTCGGTCCGACGTGGACGACCTCGACGGTGGTCTTTGCCGGTGTTCGAACTTCGTCCGGCTTTCCGAAATTCTTCGCTTCGATTCCTGCCACAACCCACCCCCTGCAATCCCGCGACCATGAGCCGCGGATCGACTATCACATCGAAAGCGTCAAACAGCTTCGTCGCCAATCAGACCGTGCGCAAGGAGCGAAAGGTCCCGCTCGACACCGGCGTCGCCCAATGCAACAGTGCGGGCGCGCCGCCTCGTCGAGGTGGGATATCGGTGCGGGCGCGCTGGCCTCTCGAAGGCCGCGCAGGAGGAATTCGCTTGATGGATCCTGATCACATCATGCAAGTGGGGATGGGCTTCTTCGCTTCGAAGACGCTGCTGAGTGCCGTAGAGCTCGGTGTGTTCACCGAACTTGCGTTGAAAACCGACAATGCCGACGGTCTCGGCAACCGGCTCGGCCTGCACGAGCGCGGTCGGCGCGACTTCTTCGACGGCCTCGTCGCGCTCGGTTTCCTCGAGCGAGAGGGTGAGGGCTCGGACGCGGTCTATTCGAACGCGCCGGACAGTGCCGCGTTCCTGGACCGGAACGAGCGGACCTATATCGGTGGCATCCTCGAAATGGCGAACGCGCGCCTCTACCCCTTCTGGGCCGATCTCACCGAAGCGCTGCAAACCGGCGCCCCGCAGAACGAGATCAAGGTCACCGGCCGGCCGATGTTCGAAGAGCTCTACGCGGACCCGGCGCGGCTCGAACAGTTCATGCACGCGATGAGCGGCATTTCCGCCGGAAACTTTCACGCCCTCGCAGAGAAGTTCGACTTCAGTCGCTACCAGACCCTTTCGGACGTTGGCGGCGCCACCGGGCTGCTCTCGACGATCGTCGCGCAGCACCACCCGCACATGAGTTGCACCAGCTGCGACCTCTCCGTCGTGCGTCCGATCGCCGAACGCGCATGCGCGGCAGCTGGTGTCACGGAGCACGTCACTCCCGTCGACCTCGACTTCTTCGCCGACCCGATTCCACCGGCAGACGTCGTGACGATGGGCATGATCCTGCACGACTGGAATCTCGAGAAGAAGATGCACCTCATTCGCGCGGCGTACGACGCGTTGCCCGAAGGCGGCGCGTTCATCGTCGTGGAGAACATCATCGACGACGACCGACGCGAGAACGTGTTCGGACTCATGATGTCGCTGAACATGCTGATCGAGTTCGGCGACGCATTCGACTTCACCGGCGCAGACTTCGCGGGCTGGTGTCGCGAGGCAGGCTTCCGCGACATCGAGATCCTGCCGCTCGCCGGACCAGCGAGCGCCGGAATTGCCTACAAGTAGCTCGCGACATTCGACGACGCGAGAGCCGCCCGATCAGGAGGGCGGTCGTGAGCGGCGGCGAGCGCCGCGCGAGAGCGACGGTGGTTCGTAACCCGCGTCGGCGGCGTTGATGTTCGTGCCGGGCGGAACGAGCGAGTCGATCCGATCGAGGACGTCGTGCGCCAAACGCACGTCGGCACCGGCGAGCACGTCGGTCAGTTGTTCCATCGTCCGCGGCCCGATGATCGCGGCTGTCACCGCCGGGTGCTCGAGTACGAATGCATGCGCGAGGTGCGTGAGCGATACGCCCGCGTCGGCTGCGAGCTTCATCAGTTCCTCGACGAGGTCGAGCTTGCGTTGGTTCTCGGGCCGGTCGTAGTCGAACCGGTCGGGCACGCGGCTCGCGCGACCGCTCGTCGGTAACGCCTCTCCGCGGCGGTACTTGCCCGTGAGCCAACCACCCGCGAGCGGGCTCCACGGGATCACGCCCATTCCATATTTCTTGCACGTCGGCAACACTGCGGTCTCGACACCACGCGCGAAGATCGAATACGGCGGCTGCTCGCACCGGAAGCGTTCGCGGTTACGCCGCTCGGCGACCCATTGCGCTTCCACGATCAGTTCCGCCGGATACGTCGAACTTCCGATGACGCGCACCTTTCCTTCGTGCACGAGGTCGGACAACGCGGCGAGGGTGTCGTCGAGATCGACGCTCGGGTCGGGCCGGTGCGCCTGGTACAGATCGATGTAGTCGGTATCGAGCCGGCGGAGACTGTTCTCGATCTCTTGCTTGATCCATCTCGGAGACGCGCCGCGACGGTTGGTGTCGTCGCCCATCGGCGCGACGAACTTCGTTGCCAGCACCACGTCGTCGCGCCGACCCTTTAACGCCTTGCCGACAATCTCTTCCGATTCGCCGGCTGAGTAAACGTCAGCGGTGTCGATGAAGTTGATGCCCTGGTCGAGCGCGTGGTGAATGATGCGAATGCAATCGTCGTGGTCGGTGTTGCCCCACGCGCCGAACATCATTGCGCCGAGGCAATAGCGGCTGACCTGAATCCCGGTGCGACCGAGCGTCGTTCGTTCCACATAGCGACGCTATCGCCGAAACACTGTTTTCGGAGGAGAGATCGCTACGGTCGTAGACGACGACGTGTCATAGCGTCCGCGACGGTGGGGTAGTGGATAGCCGGTCGGCGGAGCGCGTATCGAGAAAGAGAGCGCGCATGGCACCCAGATGGCACCTTTCGCCCAGCCCGGCCCATCACCGTGCGGCTCGGGGCGTGTTGACGCTCTGCATCGTGTTCGTCGCAACCGCGTGCTCGCCGCTGTGGACGATGTACAACCGCGACCTCGCGCACACCGGTTCGGATACGTCCGCACCCGACGTCGTGCCGGTCGCGTCCGCGTGGTCGACGCAGGTCGACGGCGCGACCCAGGGGCAGCCGCTCGTCTACAACAACCGCGTCTACGTCGCCACCGAAAACGACACGATTTACGCGTTCGATTTCAAATCGGGTGCGATCGTTTGGAAGACGAATCTCGGTGTCCCGGTGCGCGCGGCGACCGTGCCGTGCCCGTTGAACCTTGATCCGGTCGGCATCACGGGCACACCGGTGATTGATTCGAACACGAACACGATTTTTGCCGTGGCCGTCCTTGCGGGCCCGGTTCGGCACGAGTTCTTCGGTCTCGATCTCGACACGGGAGCAGTGCGCGTCGACGTCTCCGGTGACCCGCCGGGTGTCGATCCCCAGATGGACCACCAGCGTCCCGCGCTCGCGATCAACAACGGCCGCGTGTATTGGGGTTACGGCGGGGCCGATTGCGGCTTCTACCACGGCAAAGTGCTCAGCATGAAGACCGACGGCACGTCGCCGCTCGTGTACACCGTGCCCAGCGTCAACTACGGCTCGCTGTGGGGTACATCCGGACCGGCAATCGATCCCGACGGCAACGTGTGGGTCGCGACCGGTGACGGCACTTCGAGGACGACTCCCGACAAGACGACGAGCCTTATCAAGTTGTCGCCCACGCTCGACGAGCTGGGCTACTTCACACCGTCGAACTGGTCGGACCTGAACACGACAGGTTCGGAACTCGGCTCCGCCGGCCCCCTCATCCTGCCCAACGGCTACGTGTTCGCGATGGGCAAGAACAGAGTGGCGTACATCGTGAAGCAGTCGGCTCCTGGAGGCATCGGCGGCCAGGTCGCGTCGCTCGACCTCGGGTGCCGCGCGTTCGGGGGCGCGGCCTGGACACCCGGCATGGTCTACGTCGCGTGCGAGGACGGCACGCGAGCCATCTCGGTCACCGGTCTCGACACTGCCACGCCGACGATGAGTGCCGTGTGGCGGGGGCCGTCGGACGCGAGAGGTCCGGCGGTCGTCGGAAGCAACACGGTGTGGGTCATGGCACCGGTCACCGGCGTGCTCTACGCCCTCAACCCGACTGACGGCACCGTCCGGCAGTCGCTCACGATCGGCCACGCGGGCAACTTCACGGCGCCCACGATCGCGAACGACACGATCCTTGTGGCGACCGATGCCAGGGTGCAGGCCTTCCGCCACCCCGGGTAGTGCGCGGAGGACGTGACGCTGAAAGCCTCCGCTTCAGTGTGGCAAAACCTGGGTCGATGTCTGTCGAATGGATCTCGGTACCACGGCCGACAGCGAACGCGCGCGCCCATCCGGGCGGCAGCGCAAAGCGTCCGCGCTGCGCGTCACGCCGTTCATCGGCCTGCTCCTCGGCGTCACGCTGCTCTCAACCGGGCTGCTGGTCACGGCGAGCGCGACCGCTGCCGAGGAACAGCACGAGCGGACCTTGGAGCGCGACGCAGACCAGGTGTCGGCTTCCTTCAGCTCGTACTTCGAACGGGCTCGCGATCTCGACCGGCTGCTGGCGCGGGATCGAGCCTTCGTGCTCACCGATGCGGGCACGATCGATCGGCAGGCATCGAACCGAGCCCTCGCATACTTGGAGGTGCTGTACCCGGACGCGATCGGCGAAGCGTGCATCATCAACGAGCAGGGCCGCGAGCTTGCGAGGGTGACTGAAGGACAGTGGGCACACGGGCGAGAACTGTCGCCCGACGAGTCCTCGAGCCGGTTTTTCGCTCCCACGCTCGCACTCGGCGTCGACCAGGTGTACCAGGCACGTCCGTATGTTTCCCCGGACACGGGGCGCTGGGTGATCTCCAACTCGACGTGGGTACCGGTTGCCGGCGGCGGTCGGCTGATCGTTCACTTTGAAGTCTCGTTGGACAGCTTCGTGCCGTACGTGAGTGCGACCGGCACGAACCGTCACGTTGCCGTCGTCAATCGCACGGATGGACAGATCCTTCTTCAGGATCGCACCGCTCTGCCGCGCGCTATAGCCGAGACTCGCTTCCCGGTGACTACTTGGTCGAAACGATTCGCGAGTGAGTCGGATGCCGCCGGGACCACGCCGGTCAACGGCCATCATGGTCGCTTCCGGGTCATCGACCGGCAGGCCGGAAATGCCAACGACTGGGCCGTGGTCGAGTGGTCCACGGCCCGAGCGAGCCTCGTGCCGGCGTCGCTGGGCGTCGCTGCCACCGCGGCCGCCGTCATCATGATCGCCATGGCGCTCGTTGTCCTACGTCGTCAGCAGAGAGCTCTGCGCGCGGCCGCTCGCCTCGACCACCTCACCGGGTTGGCGAACCGGAAGGCCCTCGAAGAGACGCTCGACGACGCGTTGGACGTCGAGAGCAGTCGTGCCGATGGGTCTGTCGCGGTCCTTGTCATCGACCTCGACGGTTTCAAGCAAGTCAATGACGCGCTCGGCCACGCGCAGGGCGATCTCGTGCTCCAGGAGATCGCACGTCGCTTACACGCGAATGTGTTCGAACACGACTTCGCGGCGCGCTTGGGAGGTGACGAGTTCGCGGTTGTGCTTCGACAACTGCGGGACGCTGATGATGTCGTCGCGGTTGCGCACCGATTGCGCGAGGCGCTCATCAAGCCGATCGACATTGACGGAACCCCCAGGTTCGTCGGCGCGAGCATCGGTGCCGCGGTGTATCCCCTGCACGGCGGGACGAGTGCCGATCTGCTGCGCAACGCGGACGCTGCGATGTATCGGGCGAAGCAGAACCGCGAAGGCGTACGCGTCTACGAGGTTGGAACTCCGGCCGGTGCGAGCGCTCTCGGGCTCGCAGCGGAATTGAGCTCGGCGATCGAAGAAGAGATCATCACGCTGGTCTTCCAGCCCGAGTTCTCGCTGAAGACCGGAGCGATCGTTGGCGTCGAAGCGCTCGCCCGATGGGAACGGGCGGGCCACGGACCGGTGTCGCCGACCGAGTTCATCGGGTTGGCCGAGGAGACTGGCCTGATTCGTTCCTTGACATCGCTGACGCTTCGCCTCGCGCTGGATGAGGCCAAGACCTGGCACCGCGCCGGTGTGCACATACCTGTCAGCGTGAACCTCTCGGGACGGGTTGTTGGCGATCGGTCACTCCCGGCAGAAGTCAATTCGCTTCTCGCGGAACGTGGACTCGCCGCCAATGCCTTGGTCCTCGAAATCACCGAGACCGCCGCGATCAACGAGCGTGAGAACGCACTTGCTGTCATCGGACAGCTGCGCACTGCAGGAGTACGGATGGAGCTCGACGACTTCGGCGCCGGCTACGCGTCCTTTGGCGCGCTGCGTGATCTACCGCTCGACGGCGTCAAGATCGACCGCGCGCTCGTCGCAGAACACGGCGACGGCGCTCGACTCCTCGCCGCGACCATCCAGACTGCGCTGCGCCTCGGTCTGGAAGTCGTCGCCGAAGGCATCGAGGACGAGCCAACGCTGGAACTCGTACGCCGGCTCGGCTGTCATAAAGCTCAGGGGTACCACCTCGCGAGGCCGATGGTGTCGGACGCGCTCCGCACCCTCCTCCAATGCGAGTTGCCGGTCGCTCCACTCGTCGCCGCTGTGTGACCTGTCGTCGATTCTCGTAACGGATTGCACAATCGTGCGTTTCCGCCATGTGCGTTGGCCCGCGACGATCACGTGGAAGTCGAGTGACCAGTCCGACCAAACGCGCAGGGGGACGCATCCATGGGGCGGTGAGATGAGCGTTCTCAGGGGCCTCCGGGCCTCAGTGCAAAACGATCCCGTATTCATGCGGCGCCTCAACGGATGGCTGGTCGTCGTTTGGATCGTGATGATCCCGGTTTCGTTGGTGTTCGGCTTGCTGTCGAGCGTGGCCTTTGTGTCGGCGCTGTCGCTCTGGGCATTGGTCTCGGGCCACTGGTCGGGATGGCAGGCCGCGCGTGTCGAGGTCACGCAGGACATGGAGGCGAAGCAGCGCGAGGCCGAACCGATCGAAGCGAAGGTCGTCGAGAAGCTCATCCACGACACGACCGTCGAGGCGTCGGAATCGCACGACGACAACTCGCCGGTCTGTCGCGAGATGTGAACGCGCCGCAGGAGAGCGACGTTGCGGCGGATCTACGCAGGGAAAGGTCGACGTCGCGGGCTACGACTTCTGGCAACCGGTTGCACGTGCGCATGAATGCGCCGACACGGCCCGACGCGGACCAGATGGCGAGGCGACCAGGCCTACAGCGATGCGAGCGCCGGCGCCGCCCTCGTCTCGCAGCACCGGCGGCACAGAGACATGGATGGTTGTTCGGTCACCTTTGGCGGGACGCCCTCCGTTGCAATGTGACCGGAACGTCGACCTTTGCGTAAAACGGCTAGTCCCCTCTAGGTTCGCAAATGCGGGGATGTACGGCGAGTGGGGGACAGTTCATGTCGAGCCGGCGAGTGGTACGAGCAGTGACCGCCTTGGCCGTCGTCGCAGGATGCGTATGGGGGCTCGGTTCAAGCGCTGGCGCGACGCACGCGAACCCGAACGACGACATTTATGCGTTCGGCGACGCCGCGTACTACGGCTCGACGGGCGGTCAGTCGTTGAACTCGTCTCTCGTCGGGATGGCACAAACTGCGGACGGCGGCGGCTACTGGCTTCTCGGCCAAGACGGCGGGGTCTTCAGCTACGGCCATGCCAAGTTCTACGGGTCGACCGGCAACATTCGCCTTGCGAAGCCAGTAGTCGGAATGGCCGCTACACCGTCGGGTAGGGGCTACTGGTTCGTCGCGGCGGACGGCGGCATCTTTTCCTACGGCGATGCTCACTTCTACGGGTCGACTGGCAACCTCGCGCTCGCGAAACCCATTGTCGGGATGGCCGCAACCCCCACGGGACGCGGCTATTGGCTCGTCGCGGCGGACGGCGGCATCTTCGCGTTCGGCGACGCGACGTTCCGAGGTAGCACGGGCAACATCGCGCTCCACCAACCCGTCGTGGGCATGGCGGCGACACCTTCAGGCAGGGGCTACTGGTTCGTCGCGTCCGACGGCGGCATCTTCGCATTCGGCGACGCGAAATTCAGCGGAAGCACGGGAGCCATCGCGCTCGCACAACCGATAACCGGAATGGCCGCGACGCCCACAGGCTCCGGCTATTGGCTCGTAGCCAGGGACGGCGGCATTTTCGCCTTCGGCCACGCATCGTTCCACGGATCGATGGGAGCAACACCACTTGGTGCCAAGCACGTCGTCGGAATCGCGCGAACACAGAGCGGGAAGGGCTATTGGATGGTGGCGTCGGGCATCGTCGGTCCGCCACCGCCACCGCCACCGTCGCCACCGCCTACGCAACCACCCAGTGGGCCACGAACCTCGTTCGGTGATGGCACCTACCGACCCGGCACGGACATCGCCATCGCCCGATACCACAACAGCGCATCGGCCGGCTGCTACTGGGAGC
>JAODBJ010000267.1 GCA_025463905.1 Actinomycetes bacterium | reverse complement strand
GCCGAGATGAAGTACGCGATCAACGGATTGCTGTCGCTGACTCCAGACGGCTTCCCGCTGCTCGGTGAGACCGTCGAGGTGCGCAACCTCTGGTCGGCTGCCGCGGTGTGGATCAAGGAGGGCCCCGGTGTGGGTCGGATGATCGCGGAGTGGATGACCCACGGAGCGCCCGAGATCGACGCGCACCACTCCGACATCACGCGCTTCTACCGCTACGCGCGCAACGACCACCACGTCCGGGCGCGGTGCGCGGAGCATTTCAACAAGACCTACGGCATCGTGCACCCGCGAGAGCAGTGGGCGTCGGAGCGCAACCTTCGCTGCGCGCCGTACCACGCGCGCACGCAGGCGCTTGGCGCGGTCTACTTCCAGGCGGGTGGATGGGAACGGCCGCACTGGTACGAGAGCAATGCCGCCCTCGTCGACCACTACGGGATCGAGGCTCGTCCCCACGAATGGGACGCGCGCTGGTGGTCACCGATCATGAACGCGGAACACCTCGCGCTTCGCGAGCACGTCGGCATGATCGACCTCGCACCGTTCGTGATCTTCGACATCACCGGACCCGGCGCGCTCGAATACCTCCAGCACCTCACGGTGAACAATTGCGACGTCGCGGTCGGGCGTTCCGTGTACACGCCGTTGCTCGACGAGCGCGGCGGCTTCCGCTCCGATCTCACGATCATGCGCTTGGGTGATGATGCGTTCCGGGTGGTTACGGGCGCGTTCGACGGTCCTCGCGACGAGCATTGGTTCCGTGCTCATCTACCCGGCGATGGCTCGGTCACGTTCGTCGACAACACTGCCGCCTTCTCCACGATCGGAGTTTGGGGGCCGAAGGCACGCGCCCTCGTCGAATCGATGACGTCCGACGACATCTCCGATGCCGCACTCCCCTACGGAACGACGAAGGAAGTGCTGATCGGGTCCATCGCCGTTCGCCTCTTCCGCATCTCCTACGTCGGGGATCACGGTTGGGAGATCTACGTTCCGAGCGACAACGCGCTCGCAATCTGGGACTGCCTGTGGGAAGCGGGGCAGGCGCACAACGTGACAGCCGTGGGCGCCGGTGTGTACGGAACGACCGGACGGCTGGAGAAGGGCTACCGGCTCATGGGTGCCGAGCTCGACGGCGAGTACACACCCGTCGAAGCCGGACTCGCGCGCCCGAAGGTGAAGGCGGCCGACTTCATCGGCAAGGAGGCATACCTCCTCGCTCGCGAATCGGAGCCCAAGGCCGTGTTGTGCACGCTCACAGTCGAGAATCACATCTCGCCCCGCGACGGCATCGCGCGCTACATGACGGGGTCCGAACCGATCCTGACCGAGTACGACGGCGCGCGAATCGTCGACGCGAAGGGACGGCCGTCGGTGGTCACGTCGGCGGGCGCGGGCCCTTCGGTCGGCAAGTACCTCCTGCTTGCGTACCTCCCGCCCGAGTACGCCGTCGAAGACACCGAATTGCACGTGCGCTACATGAACGAGGACTATCCCGTGCGGGTCGCGGTCGCCGGATCGCGACCACTCTTCGATTCCGACGACACGCGCATGAAGGGATAGGCGCCCGTTGTCCGCGTTGCGCATCCTCGTCAGCGTGAAGCGCGTGCCGGCTCCCGGCGCGCAGATCACACTGACGGCCGACGCACGCGCCATCGACGCGAGAAATCTGGGGTTCACCACGAGCCCACACGAGGAATGCGCCGTCGAAGAAGCGATCCGCCTCGTCGACACCCACGGCGGCGACATCACGGTATTGACGGTCGGGCCGCCCGAGGCGGACGAGCAGCTGCGCTACGCGATCTCGGTGGGCGCGCACCACGCGATCCGGGTTGGGAATGAGGAAATCGCGAGCGGCGAGGATCCCGACCCCCAAGCGACGGCGCGGGCGATCGCCGACGCCGTGCTTGCCCTCGAAGCTGAGGCTGGTGTCTTCGACGTGCTCCTCTTCGGCAACGAGTCCGCCGACTCGGGTGGCTTCCAGGTCGGCGTGCGCGTTGCGCGGGCGCTCGGCCGGCCGATCGTCAACGGCATCAAGGCCATCGACATCGCCGACGGAGTACTCACCGCTCGCCGCGAGTGCGACACCGGCTTCGAGGTATATCGGATGCCGTTGCCGGCGGCCGTCGGCGTCAAGGAGGGCATCAATCTCCCGCGCTACGCGACCCTGCCGGGACGGCTGCGCGCCAAGAAGGCGGATGTACAGACGATCGACGCGTCGCCACCGCGCGGGGGCCTCGCGACCGTGCAGTTCGCCACGCCCGCCGTCGAGGTGACCGAGACCGTGCTGCTCGGCACGGGAGCCGACGCAGCCGGTGCCGTCGTCGACCTGCTCTCCGAACTCGGACTCGCATGAGCAATCCCGTTCTTGTCTTCATCGATCATGACCGCGGGGCTGTTGGCGACGACACGCGACAGGCGTTCGCGTTCGCGCGCGCGTGCCTTCCGGACGCCGCCGTAGCCGCCGTGGTGATCGGAGGCGACACCACTCCGGCCGTAACCGGTGCCGACACGATCTGGCATGTGCGGCACGCCGAACTCGACGACTACGCGCCGGAAGCGTGGGGCGACGCGCTGCATCAACTGGCCGCCGAGGTGACGCCGTCGGCGATCGTCACAACCGGCACCGAACGCGGCAACGAGGTGCTGGCCCACGTGGCCGCGATCGCCGACGAGCCGTTCGCTGCGAACGTCGTGGCCGCGACCCCGGGTGCGCCCTGGCAGATCCGGCGCGCTCGTTGGGGCGGCAGCCTCCTCGAGGATGCGACCCTTACCGCGGTGCTCCCGATCCTGAGCTGCGCGTTGCACGCGTATCCAAGCGACCCGTCGACCACGTCGACCACGTCGACCACGTCGAATCCGAATGTCGCCGAGTTCGTCCCGGTCCTGCAACCCGATGCCGGGCGCACGCGAATCGTCGATCGGGTGCAGGTCGCGGAGGGCATCACCCTCACGACGGCGCCGGTCGTCGTGAGCGGCGGCCGGGGCGTCGGCTCTGAGGAGGGCTTCGCGGCCATCGAGGCACTCGCCGAGCTGCTGGGCGGTGCGGTCGGTTGCTCGCGGGTCGTCACCAATCAAGGATGGCGACCTCACGCCGACCAGGTCGGCCAGACTGGTAAACGCGTAGCCCCTGACCTTTACATCGCGTGCGGAATCTCCGGCGCCATACAACACTGGGTGGGCATGCAGGCAGCAAAACAGATACTCGCGATCAACCTCGATCGCGACGCACCCATGGTGACGAAGGCCGACTACGCAGTGATCGGCGACCTACACGAGGTCATTCCCGCGATCGTCGACGAAATCCGTCGGCGGCGGGCCGCGACATGACGGCCGCGAACAACCCGTACCAACGCCGGGTTGTGGCAGTTATGCCCCCGAACGGGCGTAGAAGTGCAACAACCTGGCTGGAGGTCGCGGGCGCGTGAGTGCGACCGACGTTCCGACGATCTCGTGCCGTGGGGTTTGGAAGGTATTCGGGGCGCGGGCGGAACGCGTTGTCGGGTCGGCACTCGCCGATCTGCCCCGCGCGGAGTTGGAAGCGAAAACGGGCTGTGTCGCCGCGGTGAAGGACGTGAGCTTCGACGTCCCCGAAGGTTGCGTCTTCGTCGTGATGGGCCTGTCGGGTTCGGGCAAGTCGACGTTGGTGCGGTGCCTGAGCGGTCTCATCGAATCGACGGCCGGACAGGTGATGATCGACGGCGAGGACATCGCGGGTTGCCCTCCCGAGTGGCTGCGCGATCTGCGCCGCGACCGCGTCTCGATGGTGTTCCAGCATTTCGGGCTGCTGCCGCACCGGCGCGTCCTCGACAACGTTGCGTTCGGACTCGAGGTCGCGGGCAAACCGAAAGCGGAACGCCACGCGCGCGCGGGCGACATGCTCGACCTCGTCGGGCTGAGCGGCCTCGGCGACAGCTACCCCGACGAACTGTCGGGCGGTATGCAGCAGCGGGTCGGCTTGGCACGCGCGCTCGCCAATGATCCCGAGATACTCCTCTTCGACGAGCCGTTCTCCGCCCTCGACCCGTTGATCCGGCGCGACATGCAAGACGAAGTCGCGCGCCTTCAGCGCGAACTGAAAAAGACGGTCGTCTTCATCACGCACGACCTCCAAGAGGCACTCAAACTCGGCGACCAGATCGCGATCATGCGCGACGGTCGCTTCGTGCAGGTCGACACGCCGGAGGCGGTCGTCGCCCGACCCGTCGACGACTACGTACGCGACTTCGTGCGTGATGTCCCGCGCGGGCACGTACTGACCGCGGGCGGCATCATGGGCGCGCCACTCGACGCCGACGAGACCGAGGGCACCGTCGCCGCGAGCACACTCGTCAGCGAACTGCTGCCGATCGTCGTCGCGACCGAGCGTCCGGTCGCGGTGATCGATGACGACGGCCGTGTCTGCGGCACCGTCGATCGGCTCAGTGTGCTGCGCGCCCTCGCCGAAGACCCAGCGCCGGCTCACATCGACGGCGTCCCTGCATGAGTACTGCGCGGCTCGAGTCGGTGCCGCGTGTGGGTCTCTCGCGGCTACCGATCCGGTTCTTGGTTCCCGCGGCGGTGTCCGCAGCGTTCGCCGCGCTTCTCGCCCTCGTGTGGGGCGATCCGATCCCGTCGTGGTGGAACTTCCGGATCGGTCCCTGGATCGACAGCGTCGAGAACTGGATCATCCTGCATCGCGGGACCCACTGGCTCTTCCGCTATCTCTTCGACCCGCTCTCGCGCTGGCTGCACAACCTCGTGCAGTGGGACCTCAACCTCTTGCACTTCCTGACCTGGCCGGGTCTGCTCACGTTGGTTGTTGTCGTCGCCGCACGGGTGTCGGGCATCCGCGCTGCGGTTACTGCGGGTGTCGCGGTGTTCGTGATCGGTGGCCTGGGCGTGTGGGAGCCCGCCATGATCACGGTCGCGCTGATCCTGGTGTCGGTCGCCGTCGCGATCGCGCTCGGACTTCCGCTCGGGATCCTCAGCGCGCGCCGGCCGGCGTTCGAGCGCCGCACGCGCGTCGTGCTCGACGCAATGCAAGTGATGCCCGCGTTCTGTTACCTGCTGCCGTGCGTGCTGTTGTTCGACATCGGCTATCCGCCGGCCGTCGTCGCGACGGTGATCTTCGCTCTGCCCGCGGCGATCCGACTCACCCTGCACGGATTGCGAGGCGTTCCCGACCAACTCGTGGAGGTCGGAACTGCCAACGGCGCGACCGCGCGACAGTCGTTGTGGAAGATCCAGCTCCCCGTTGCACGCCCGGCGCTGCTGCTCGGTGTGAATCAGACCATCAACCTCGCGCTGGGCATCGTCGTGATCGCGGCGCTCGTCGGTGCCGAAGGACTCGGCCAAGAAGTGCTCGCGGGTCTGCAACACCTCGACGTCGGTCAGGCGTTCGACGCCGGCTTGGCCATCGTTGCCGTAGCCATCGTGCTCGACCGACTCACCGCCGGGCGGTCGCGCCGCGCCGCGCGCGCGTTCCGCCGCGACCGCACGCCCCGAAGGGCCCGAGTCGAACTCGTCGTCGGGCTTGCAGCAGTCGCGGTCGCGGTCGTCGCCGGCAAACTCTGGTCGTCGGGCGTGTTCCCGACGTCGATCAACTTTTCGGTGCATGATCCGGTCAACCACGCCGTCGACTGGTGCCGCAATCATCTTCGCAATGGCGTGCCGATCATCGGCGGCACCGGATCGATCAGCGACTTCACGGTCCTTCACCTGCTCGACCCGATTCGCAGCTTCCTCACCAACCTGCCGTGGTGGGGTGTCGTGTCCGGCGTCACTGCGCTCGCGTGGGCGACTGCCGGCCGCCGCGTCGCCGCCGTCTGCGCCGTCGCGCTGGTGGTTGTAGCCGGGCTGCACGCGACCGGCTCTGCCAGCGGCAGCATCTGGGTCGACACGATGGACACGTTGAGCCAGGTGCTCGTCGCGGTCGTGATCGCGATGGCGATCGCGCTCCCGGTGGGCATCATTGCCGGCCGCAGCGAGCGGTTCTTCGCTGCAATCCGACCACTCCTCGACGCCGCCCAGGTGATGCCGGCGTTCGTCTATCTCGTGCCGGTCATCGGCCTGTTCAACGTCGGCCGCGTCCCGGGCGTGATCGCATCGGTGGTGTACGCATTGCCGCCGGGTATTCGGCTCACCGCGCTCGGCATCCGTGAGGTGCCGGCGGAGACGATCGAAGCGGCCCGCTCTACGGGTGCGACCAACCGGCAGATCCTCACCAAGGTGCAGCTTCCGCTCGCACTGCGTTCGATCATGCTCGGCCTCAACCAGACGATCCTCATGGTGCTCTCGGTGGTGATCATCGCGGGCCTCGTCGGAGGAGGCGCGTTGGGCGTCGACGTCGTATACGGTCTCACCAAGAGCGAGCTCGGGCTCGGCGTCGAAGCGGGTGTGGCGATAGTTGCGCTCGCCGTCGTGCTCGATCGGATGACCCAAGGGTGGGCCGCGGGGATTCGGGGCGTCGGGGGACGCGCCGAGATTCCGCGCACCATCCGTGCCAGCAGATCCAAGATTCTCGAGATGGAGACAGCATGAACCGCAGTAGGCGGCTCCTCGGGTTCACGATTGTCCTCGCGCTGGCGATGACCGCGTGCGGGAGTAGTTCGAAGAAGGGCGCGACGGGCACTACCGGCGCAAACGGAGCCAAGACGTTCAGCGGTTCGATCACCCTCGCCGTGAACCCGTGGGACGGCTCCGGGGCCAACGCGGCCGTGGCGAAGGTCATCCTCGAAAAACAGGGGATGACCGTGAAGCTCAAGGACATCGACGAGAACGCGGTGTGGCCTGCCCTCGACTCCGGCACCATTGACGCAAACCTCGAGGTGTGGCCATCCGGGCACGCCAAGGACATCTCGACGTACATCACCACCAAGAAGTCGGTGATCGACGGCGGCCTGATCGGTCCCACGGGTCACATCGGTTGGTTCATCCCCAAGTTCGTCGCCGACGCCCACCCCGAATACAAGACGTGGGAAGGATTGAAGACCGCGGCCGCGGCGAAGTACTTCGCGACTGCCGAGACCGGCAGCAAAGGCCAGTTCCTCCTGGGTGACCCGAGCTATGTCAGCTACGACGCCGACATCATCAAAAACCTCAACCTGCCGTTCAAGGTCGTGACCGGCGGCGGCGAGGCGGCGCTCATCACGGGCATCGACACCGCGTTCAAAGACAAGAAGCCGCTGCTCTTCTACTTCTACACACCGCAGTGGGCGAACGCGAAGTACCCCCTCGTCACGGTGAAGCTCCCCGCCGTCACCCCCGCCTGCACCGCGTCGGCGGCGGGCCAGGGCAAGGATGGGAAGTACGCGTGCGACTACCCCACCGACCACCTCCTCAAGGCCATCAGCGCGAAACTCCAATCGAAGAACGCGGCCGCCTTCGGCTTCCTCGAGAAGATGAAGTGGACCGACGCCGACCAGAACACCGTCACGCGGTACAAGAACGAAGACGGCATGACCATCGAAGCCGCCGCGCAGAAGTGGGTCGACGCCAACCAGTCAGTCTGGAAGGCGTGGCTGACATAACCGGCGCAGACGCATGAGCGTCGTAGCCGCATGAGCAGCGTGTGAGTCATTACGAATTCATCATCGTCGGCGGTGGCTCGGCCGGCTGCGTGCTCGCCAATCGCCTGAGCGAGGATCCTTCGACGCGTGTCCTCGTGCTCGAAGCCGGCCGGCCCGACTACCGCTTCGACGTGTTCATCCATATGCCCGCGGCGCTGTCGTTTCCGATCGGCAGTCGGTTCTACGACTGGAAGTACGAGTCAGAGCCGGAGCCGTTCATGCACGGGCGGCGGATCTACCACGCGCGCGGCAAGGTGCTCGGCGGGTCGAGCAGCATCAACGGCATGATCTTCCAGCGCGGCAACCCGCTCGACTACGAGCGCTGGGCGGCCGACCCCGGAATGGCGGAGTGGTCGTACGCGCATTGCCTGCCCTACTTCAAGCGCATGGAAACGTGTCTCGCCGGCACTGACGAGTTCCGCGGCGGCACCGGGCCCCTGCAACTCGAACGCGGTCCCGCGACCAATCCACTGTTCGGTGCGTTCTTCGACGCCGTGCAGGAAGCCGGCTACGACCTCACCGACGATGTCAACGGGTACCGGCAGGAGGGCTTCGCGCGCTTCGATCGGAACATCCGGCGCGGCCGGCGTCTCAGCGCCGCGGGCGCGTACCTGCACCCCGTGATGCGCCGGCCCAACCTCGACGTCAAAACTCGCGCGCTCACGACGAAAATCATCTTCGACGGCACGCGCGCGGTCGGCGTCGAGTACACGACCAAACGCGGTGGCAGCGTCGAGCGTGCGACGGCCGGCGAGATCATCAGCTGCGGTGGGTCGATCAATTCGCCACAGCTCCTCCAGCTTTCGGGTGTCGGCAACGCCGGCGAACTCGCCGCGCTCGACATCGGTGTTGTGCACGACCTCGCGGGCGTTGGCGAACACCTGCAAGACCACCTCGAGGTCTACATCCAGCACCGTTGCACGCAACCCGTTTCGATGGCGCCGATGCTGGCCAAGTGGCGCCGGCCCTGGATCGGGATGCAATGGCTCGCGCGGCGCGGGCCGGGCGCGACGAACCACTTCGAAGCCGGCGGCTTTGCACGCAGCAACGACGCGCGCGTCTACCCCAACGTGATGTTCCATTTCTTGCCGATTGCGATCCGCTACGACGGCTCCACACCGCCCGGCGGCCACCAGCACGGATACCAGGTGCATGTTGGTCCGATGTACTCCAACTCGCGCGGCTCGGTGAAGATTCGTTCGCGCGACCCGCGGGTGAAGCCCGCCCTGCGCTTCAACTACCTCTCGACGGAGGAAGACCGCACGGAATGGGTCGAGACGGTGCACGCGGCGCGCAACATTCTCCGCCAGCCGGCATTCGCGCCGTTCAGTGGCGGTGAGATCTCGCCCGGGCCCTCGGTCGAGACCGACGCGGAGATCCTCGACTGGGTAGCCCGCGACGCCGAGACGGCACTCCACCCGTCGTGCACCTGCCGCATGGGAAGCGTCGACGATTCGGTGCTCGACCCGTCGACGATGCGCGTGCACGGGCTCGACGGATTGCGCGTCGTCGACGCGGCATCGATGCGTTACATCACGAACGGCAACATCTACGCGCCGGTGATGATGCTGGCCGAGAAGGCCGCCGACCTCATCCTCGGCAACACCTCGCTCGCCGCCGAGCCGGTCGACTTCTTCCGCCGCGACGCAGCGAGCTAGCGCGCGCGGCGTCGTTCCCGGCCCCGCGCGCTCTGCGCAGCCGGCGTTTCCGGCGACGCGTTCGCGAGCGGACCGATGCGCTCGATGATCCGCTCCGTCGAGGGTGGCGCGTTCGCGGTGTACGCGTCGAGTGCAGCGCGCATCGCGCGCAAGTGTTCGGGCGACGTGCCGCAGCACCCGCCGATGATCGCGGCACCACCGTCGACCGCCAGCCTTGTGTACTCGGCCATCAGGTCGGGCGTGCCGGAGTAAACGATTTCGGTGCCGCGGAAATGCGGGACGCCGCAGTTGCCCTTCGAGATCAGATGCTTGACGCCGTTGCTGCCGGCCATCTCCAGCAGCGTGACGAGGATGTCGGATGCGCCGACACCACAGTTGGCACCGATCGCGAGGGGCATCGGATCGAGTCCGGCGAAGACGTCGGCGTAGCTCGCCGGATGCAGACCCATCATCGTGCGGCCGGCCGTATCGAAGGAGGCAGTGGCCGTGTACGGCATGCCGACCGCGATCGCGGCGCTCGCCGCGGCGAGGACCTCGTCGGGTGCCGACATGGTTTCGATCCACGCGACGTCGGCGCCGCCCGCCGCGAGCCCGGCGATCTGCTCGCTGAAGGATTCGCGGGCGTCTGCTTCGGTGAGGGCACCGAGTGGGGCGAACAACTCGCCGGTGGGTCCCACTGAGCCGGCCACGACCACGGGGCGAGGTGCGGCATCGGCGACCTCGCGGGCAAGTTCGGCGGCTCTCTTGTTCAGCTCGAACACGCGACCTTCGGCGCGGTGCAGCTTCAACCGGTGCCGGTTGCCCCCGAACGTGTTGGTCAGGATCACATCGGCGCCCGCGTCGACGAACGCTCGGTGCAGCTCCTGGACTCGTTCGGGGTGCTCCACGTTCCAGAGTTCCGGCGGTTCCCCCGCCTCGAGACCCATCTGGAAGTAGTTCGTGCCGGTCGCGCCGTCGGCGAGCACCACGCGGCCCGTCGCCAGGAGTTCTTCGAGTGAGCTGCGCACGAATATGCAGGCTACGCCAGCTGCCAGTAGAACAAGTCGAGCGTGGGAGACGACATGACCGAACCCAGCCGACGATCGCACGGGAGTTCTCAAGCGATGACGAGTGACGTGATTCTGGTGGACGAACCGGCGCCGAGGGTCCGGCGAATCACCATGAACCGACCCGAGAAGCGAAACAGCCTTATCCATCCGTTGCGGGGCGCGATTCTCGACACACTTCGTGAGCACGACATGGACGGCGACGTCTCGGTCACGATCATTCGCGGCGCGGGATCGTCCTTCTCCGCCGGGTACGACCTCGGCGGTGGGAACGTCGGTCAAGAGATGCCGTACTACACGCCCGGCGGCGAAGGCGCGTGGCCGCGCCACGTCACCGAAGGCTGGATGAGTATCTGGGATCTGGCCAAGCCGGTGATCGCGCAGGTTCACGGCTACTGCCTCGCGGGCGCGAGTGAACTCGCGACCGGCTGCGACCTCGTGTACATGGCCGAAGACGCACAGATGGGTTATCCCGCGGTGCGCTTCGGCGTCCCCGACATGCATTTCCATCCGTGGTTTCTTGGCATGCGCAAGGCGATGGAGATGATGCTCACCGGCGACTCGATCTCAGGTGTCGAGGCAGTCGCACGCGGCTGGGCGAACGAGGCGTATCCCGCCGACGAACTCGAGGAGCGCGTCTTGGATGTCGCGCGACGCATCGCGTTGGTGCCCATCGAGTTGCTCCAACTCAACAAGCGCGTCGTGCACCGTCAGATGGACGCGATGGGCCTACGGGCGGGGATACGCGCAGGCACCGAATTGTGCGCCCTCGGCACGCACACGAAGACGATGCACAACTTCGTCGGTGCCGCGCGGGAACGTGGCCTGACCAACGCGTTGCAGGAGCGAGACGCCCCCTTCGGCGACTACCGCACGACCGACCACGACTAGTTAACCGAGGGCGCGATCTCCGAGCGTCTCCAGCGCATTGCATAGCCTGGCGCCATGGCCGACGTCCTCGTTGTTGCCGACTTCGTGGGGCCTCACGATGCGCTCGTCGCGGCGGCGAAGAAGCGCGCCGCGGCGAGCGACGCGCTGCACCTGTTGGTGCCGGCGGCGCCGCTACCGCACACTCACACCGACGGCCAACGTGAAGCGGCGGCGCGTGAACGACTCACCGGCCTGCTCGACGCGCTCAATCAATCCGGCGTGCATGCCGACGGCGAAGTCGGTGACCCAAACGTGTTCCAAGCGGTCGCCGACGCGCTTCGGCGCACCAACGCCGACGACCTGATCGTCGTCACCCCACCGAAGACGGGCGAACGGCGCGACCACCTCGACATCGCCGACCATCTCGAACGCGCATTCGAACGGCCGGTGCAGCGGATTGAACAGCCCGGCGCTCGCCTCCTCGCGGGCCACCGCGCCGAGGTTGGGTTCGCCTCCGAGCACCCTGGCCCCCCTGCAGGCGCGGGCATCGCACTCCGTAACACCATGATCGGAGTCGCCGCCGTGATCGCGCTGTGTGGCGCCGTGGTGCTCGGCTATGTCCTTCATCATCACGCGAACCGAGAGGCGGCGCTCCGGGGCGCGCAACGCATCGCGGTGACGGAGCACGACTTCCGAATCCAAGTCGCGAATCCGTCTCCTCGCGCCGGCAAGATCGCCTTCCTCGTTGCGAATGGCGGACCGTCAGCGCATGAATTCGTTCTGTTCAAAACCGCTCGTCCGGCCGCCGGCATGCCGCTCGGTTCTGACGGCAATATCGATGAGGGTTCCCCGCTGCTGAACGACGTCCTCGACAGCGGGAGCGACATCACGCCGGGCAAGGAACGAGATCTCATCGCCACGCTTCCAGCCGGCCACTACGTCGCCGTGTGCAATCTTCCGGGCCACTACCGCCTGGGCATGCGCGTCGACATCAACGTGTCGGGCTGAAGCTCAGAGTGCGCGCATGCGATTGCCACGCGCGTTGTGTTCAACCTCGGCGCGCCCCAGGTGCTCCAGCAGCGGTGGGACGTACATGCCGAAGCGTCCCCGAAGACTCTTCTTCAGGCCGTACCAGCCGCCGATCGGATTGGATGGCGA
>JAODBJ010000258.1 GCA_025463905.1 Actinomycetes bacterium | reverse complement strand
CTGGCCACACGGGCGGAGGTCAACGTGCGCGTCGCCGTCGAACCACTCGCCGAGCAGCGACGGATCGCAGATGACGTCCCACACCTCGTCGGCCGGCAGCGGGAACCGAATCGAGCGTTGCACTTCGTTCACGGGTTCCGCCTCCAAGTCCAGCCGCGTACGTGCAACCCTATGGTTGCACACGCTGTGCCGTCGTAGGTAACGTGCAACCATGCAGTTGCACCTCAATTCTGCCGAAACCGCCGAACCTTCCGAGCCCGTCACGCCTCACACACCCATTGAGCCGTCCCCTCCGACTCCGCCCGGGCCCCCGCCGGTTGCGACCTTCGGGGAGGAGTTGTCGCGGCGGATGCTCACCGGTCGCCGGATCATGCTGACCGGCCCGATCGACGACAACGTCGCCAACGCGATCTGCTCGCAGCTACTCGTGCTCGAGGCCGACGGCGACGCGCCCGTCACGCTCTACATCAATTCACCGGGCGGTTCGGTCGACAGTGGGTTCGCCATCTACGACACGATGCAGACGCTCGGGTGCGCGGTCGCGACCGTGTGCGTCGGGCTCGCGGCGTCGATGGGCCAATTCATTCTCTGCGCGGGCACGCCGGGCAAGCGATACGCGCACCGTCACAGCAGCGTGTTGATGCACCAACCTCATGGCGCGGTACAGGGTGTCGCCACCGACATCGCGATCCAGGCCGAGCACTTCGCGCACATGCGCCGCCTGATGGCTGAACGCACCGCGTTCCACACTGGTCAACCGGTGGAGCGCGTCGTCGCCGACGCCGACCGCGACAAGTGGTTCACCGCCGAAGAAGCACTCGAGTACGGCTTCGTCGACGAGGTGCTCGACGCACCACTGAAGCTCGTGCGCTGACGCTCAGGCGTTCACGCCCAACACGGCGTCGACCTCGATCTCGACCTTCCATTCCGGATTGAGCAACGCGGCCACGATCAACGTGGTGTTCGCGGGGCGCACCTGACTGAAGATCTCGCCGTGGACGCGCCCGACCGCGTCGAAATCGGCTGCGTCAACCAGGAACACCCGCGTGCGAGTGACATCGGCGAATCGTGCACCGACCTCGCGCAGCGCCGCGCCGATGATCTCGAAACAGCGGCGCGCTTGGCCTTCGGGATCGGGATCGACGTGGCCGTCGGGCCACTGCGGCGCGGTGCCGGCGACGAACACCCGGTCGCCGGTACGCACGGCGCGGCTGTACCCGACTACCAGCTCCCACGGCGACCCCGAAGAAACCAGTTGACGGTCCGGCATCCCATCGACCCTAGGCGCGTGATCACGCCCCGCAGAGGCTTTCCCACCTACGGTGACCACCGTGCGCCGGACGGAAGAGAGCCAAACTCCATTGGCGCCGCTCGGCGGCCAGTACCAACGGTTGTGGGCCGCGACCGCGATCTCCAACCTCGGCAACGGGATCCTTTTCGCAGCGATGCCGTTGCTCGCGCAGACCATCACGAACTGGCCCGCGGCGATCAGCGCGGTCACCGCGTCGACCGCGTTGCCCGGACTGCTCGTGGCGTTGCACGCGGGCGCGGTGATCGACCGACTCGACCGCCGCCGCGTGATGGTTGCAATGGACCTCGCCCGGCTCGCGATCCTGCTCGGCTTCTGCGTACTCGTGATCGGCGGCAACGTTCCGCTGGTGGCGGTGTACGTCGCCGCGTTCCTCCTCGGCGCGGGCGACGTCACCTTCGACGGCGCGGCAAGGTCGGTGGTGCCGGCGATCGTCCCGGCGGAACGGCTCGACGCCGCGAACGGCCGATTGGCCGCCGCGACCGACACGATGGACGAACTGGCCGGCCCACCGACCGGTGTCGCGCTGTTCGCCGTCGCCGCGTCGGCGCCGTTCCTGTTCGACGCGTTCACGTTCGCCGCGTCGGCGATCCTGCTGTCGACGATCACCGGCAAACTCCGCGCGGCTCGTGAGCGGGCCGTGGGTTCGTTCCGGCGCGAGATCGCAGAGGGCCTGCACTTCGTCCGAACGTCGCGCTCGCTGCGCGTGCTCGCGGCCGGCACCGGGCTGCTCGCGTTCTTCAGTTTGGGCAACCTCTCAGTGCTCGTGTTGTTCGTCCTGTCTCCCAAGGGCCTGGACCTTCCGCGCGCCGGGTACGGCTACCTCCTGATGACCCTGGCGATCGGCGGTCTCGCCGGCAGCCTTGGGGTTGAGCGATTCACCCGGCGCTGGGACCATGTGTCCGTGCTCAGCGTCGCGGTCGCGCTCAACGGCGCGGCGTACGCGCTGCTCGCCGCGGCCCACGGACCGGTGCTCGGCATGATCGCCATGGTCGTGTGGGGTGCCAGTGTGAGCGCAGGTATGACGGTGTCGATCGGGATGCGCCAGGCGCTCACTCCCGACCACCTGCTCGGTCGGGTGATGAGCGTGTTTCGCGTCCTGGTGGGATTGGGCGGGGTGACGGGTGCCGTGCTCGCCGGAGTGATCGCCGACGTCGTCGGGTTACGGGCCTCCTACGTGTACTCGGGCCTCATACAACTGGCGCTCGCCCCGGTGTTCGCCCTTGCGTTGCGGCGCGCAGCAACTGCTACAGCGGAACAGACATAGGACGGTACCGATGAAAACCAGCCGTTGGCTCGTCGCAGTGGCGGCTTCGACGTTCGCGCTCGTCCCTATCGCTCCGAGCGGCGCGGCGGTCAGCACCTTCTGCGCGGCCGGGGACGCGACGATCGTGAACGCGCTGCGCACCACCAGCGTCGACGGTTACATCGGCGGATCGTTGGCTTTCCGCAACCTCGCGCCCGGTGGCGTCGTCGGGTCGTACTCCGTCTCCGCGTTGTCGTCGGAGCACTGTCGTTCGACGAGCCGGCTCCAGTTGTTCGCCGCGACGCCGAAGCCACCCGCGCAAGCCCCGCCGAGCGGTGCGGTGGTCACCGGCGTCTTCAGCGTCGGCACCCTGCAACACACCGACGTCGTCGCCGTCGTCAAGACCGGCGGCGCGACCGGGATCGCGCAATTCGCGAGCCAGACCGGTGTGCTCCCGCGCCACGCAGGCGTGCTCGCCGTGCGTCATGCGGCCAACACCGGACCCGTCGACGTGTACCTCGACGGCAAGCGGATCGCGTCGAACGTCGCCAATCGCCACGGGATCGCGGTGCGGCTCACGAACGGGCCGCGGCAGTTGGCGATCACGCACGCTGGGACGATGACACCTGCCGTCCCGCCGATCCACGTCGTCGTCGGGGACGGCTCGTTCACCGCCGTATACGTGTCGTCGCGACGCGACGGAAGCGCCGTTCGCGCGCTGACCTCGACGGTGGCGCTCGGCAGCGGCTACCGCCTCGTGACATCCGACGGCGGCATATTCACATTTGGGAGTGCCCGCTTCTTTGGTTCGGCCGGCAACCTCGCGTTGGCGTCTCCCGTTGTGTCTGGTGCATCCACTTCGAGCCGTTCGGGCTACTGGCTCGTCGCGGCCGACGGCGGTGTGTTCGCGTTCGGCGACGCCCATTTCTTCGGGTCGGCCGCATCGTTGCCGCTGCGCTCGCCGGTTGTAGGCATGAAGCCCACACCGACCGACAAGGGCTACTGGTTAGTCACCGCCGACGGCGGCGTGTTCGCGTACGGTGACGCGCGGTTCCTTGGGTCGGTGGCCGCACTCCACATTTCGGGATCCATCGTCGACCTCGCACCAACGCGCACCGGCAACGGTTACCTCCTCCTCGGCACCGACGGCGGCGTGTTCGCGTTCGGTGACGCACACTTCCGAGGTGGTGCCACCCAAACCGGCACGACTCCCATCGCGCTCGGCGCGCCAATCGCCGGGAGCGACTATTGGGTGATGTTCGCGAATGGCGGCCGCACCGAGCTGAACGCCACGCGCGCGTTCCTGTTCCCCACACCGAACCCGTTCCCCACCGTCGACTCGCCGATGGTGTCGATGCTCGTGACGTCGACCGCGGAGGGCCTCTGGACCGCATCGGGCGACGGCGGCGTGTTCGCGCTCGGCAACGCCGGCTTCTACGGCAACCTCGTCAACACCCCACACAACGCGCCGATCGTCGCGATCATCTAAGACGCTTCCGAGGGCTGCCGCGGGTGGGTACCGTCGCGTCATGCGCGTCCTCGTCGCCACCACCGACGGTCTGTGCGCAGTCGACCGCGCCGGCAACACCACCACGGTCGTCCCCGGACACGTCGATGCGCTGGCGGCCGGCATCGCCGGCGAGGCCTGGGCCATCCTCGAAGGCCACGAACTCGCGCGGATCGAGACCTCGAGAACGGAAAAGGTCTCCCATACCGGCGAGAACGCGCAGTGCGTGGTCGCAACCACGACCGACGTGTTCGTCGGCACCGTCGGCGCGCACATGTTGCACCTGCTCAAGGGTGAGTTGGGGCGCGTCGAGTCGTTCGAGATGGTCGACGGACGCGACGAATGGACGCAACCGTGGGGCGCGCCCGGCGACCTGCGATCGTTCGCGACCGACGGCCACAACACCGTGTTCGCGAACGTGCACGTCGGCGGCGTGCTGCGTACCAGCGACGGCGGCGAGCATTGGGTCCAGACGATCGATCCTGACGTCGACGTGCACCAAGTGGCACTCGCCTCCGACGGTCGGTTGTACGCGGCCACCGGCGCATCAGGCCTCGCGCTGAGCACCGACGGTGGCGCGACATGGGACTTCGCGACCGCAGGGCTGCACGGCACGTACTTACGTGCGGTCGCGCCGGTGCCCGGAGGCGTCGTGGTGAGCGCGTCCACCGGCCCGTTCACGAAGGAAGCCGCCGTCTATCGCAAGCGCGACGACGAAGCCGCGTTCCAGCGTTGCGACGATGGTCTGCCGGCGCGCTTCGCCGACAACATCGACTCACACTGGATCGCGGCGGCCGGTGAGGTTGTTGCGTGCGCCGCACCGGACGGCGTCGTCTACCTCTCGGAGGACGCGGGCGAGTCGTGGCGGGCGCTGGCCACGGGGTTCGCGACGCCCACCGCCGTCCTCGTCAACGAGACGTAGCCGCGGACACCACCCGCGACGGGTCGTGGCACGGCTGCGAGATGTCGGCCGCGGTGGTCGGCTCGATGACACGGCCGGTACGGATCGTCATGAACGCAACGATGCCACCGACAACAGCCAGCACCGCCGACACGTTCATCGCTTTGGTGAACGCATGACTGAACGCCGAATCGCCGCGCGCCTTGTCGAGGCCGACAAGCGTGGGTAGCACCGCCACCGCGAGCAGGCCGGCGAGGCGAGCGACGGCGTTGTTCACCCCTGACGCAATGCCGACACGGGCGTCGTCGACCGCGCCGAGCACGGCCGCCGTGAGCGGCGCCACCGTCGTAGAGAGCCCGAGACCGAACACAATGGCGGCCGGCAGCACCGTGGTGAAGTAGTGGTCGCCCGCGCCGACACGACCGAACATCACCAGGCCCGCAGCCACGATCAGGGGCCCGATCGTCATCGGCACGCGCGGGCCGATCCGCTGACTCAACCGGCCGGCCTTTGCACTCAGCAGCAACATCAACACCGTGATCGGCACGAGTGACGCGCCGGCCTCGACGGCCGAATAGCCGAGAACCCGTTGCAGTTGCAGCACGATGAGGAAGAACGCACCCCCCAGCGCACCGTAAACCGCGAGCGTTGTTGCGTTCGCCCCGGAGAACTGCGCGTTGCGGAACAAGCCGAGCGGGAGCATCGGTTCGGGCTTGCGCACCTCCACGACGAAGAACAACACGAGCGACACCACCCCGACGACGGCGGTCGTTGCAACCAGCGCGGACGAGCTGCTGCCCTGTTCGATGAGCGCGAACGAGATGCCTGCGAGCGCAAGCGAGATGAGTACCGCGCCGGTCACGTCGATATGACGCGCGACCGGCGCGCGCGTCTCGGCGACATGGCGGGTCGCGATAAGGACTGCGACGATCGCAAGCGGGACGTTGATCAAGAAGATGAGCCGCCAAGACACCGCGTCGATGAGCCAGCCACCGACGAACGGACCAATTGCACTCGTCACGCCCGTGAGGCCTGACCACGCGCCCACGGCCGCGCCGCGGTCTTCAACCGCGAACGACGACGAGATGAGCGCAAGGCTCCCGGGCACGAGGAGCGCGCCGGCGGTGCCCTGCAATGCGCGCGCGACGATCAACGCGGAGACATTGGGAGCAATGCCGCACAGCACGGATGCGACGGTGAATCCGACAAGGCCGTACACGAAGATGCGCTTGCGGCCGTATGTGTCGCCGAGCGATCCGCCGAGGAGCAGGAACGCCGTCAGGGTGATGAGGTAGGCATCGAGGACCCATTGCAGTGCATGCAGATCGGCGTGCAAGTCGTTGCCGATCGTCGGCAACGCGACGTTCACCACCGTGCTGTCGAGGAACGCGATACCGGACCCGAGCACCGCAGCAGCGAGCACATACCGGCCTTGCGCGCTGCCGAGGCGCAAGCCGGGTGATGCCGCGGCCTCGGGCGGGCCGCTCACGAGTGCGAAGGGCTCGGACCCTGCCCGGGTATCTCGAAGAGCAGGTCGTCGGGGTAGCAGTAGTACCAATCTTCGCCGGGTTCGAACGACTGGATGACCGGGTGCGAGGTGGCGAGCGCGTGCTTCGTCGCGTGCTTGTTCGGTGACGAGTCACAACATCCGATGTGGCCGCATGTGGTGCAGCGGCGCAAGTGCACCCACCAGGCACCGATGGCAAGGCATTCGACGCAACCGTCCGCTATCGGTGGCGCGTCCGTAATCGTGTCGAGATGCCTACAGACTGCCGTCGTCATCGCTGCTCCCCTGCTACCGCCGTTCGGCAACGAACCGAATGCGCGTCTGGATTGTTCCCTACCCGCCCGGCTCGTGCTCAGGCGCGGGTGTTGGCGGTCCAGCTGCGGTACAGGCCGGCGTAGACGCCACCGTGCTCGACCAGCTCGGCGTGCGTGCCCTGCTCGACGATACGGCCGGCATCGAACACCAAGACGAGATCGGCCTGCTCGGCCGTCGACAGGCGGTGGGCGATGCTGATCGTGGTGCGGCCACGCGAGACCCGTGCCAGGGCGTCGGCCAACGCCCGTTCGGTTTCGGCGTCGACCGCACTGGTCGCCTCGTCGAGAACGAGCAGTCCCGGGTGGCCGATCTCGGCGCGGGCGAGCGCGACCAGTTGGCGTTCACCCACCGACAGCGAGTCGCCCCGTTCGCCGACCAGGGTGGCCAAGCCGTCGGGGAGGCGCAGCAACCACCACTCGAGGCCGAGGCGCGCGAACGCCCGCTCGATCTCGTCGTCGGTCACGCCGGGCGACGCCATGCGAACGTTGTCGGCAATCGTGGTGTCGAACAGGAAACCGTCCTGCGGCACCATGCGCGTGCCATCGCGGCGAGCTTCGGCATCAATGTCGCGGAGGTCGATACCGCCGATTCGAACCACACCCCGGGTCGGGTCGGCAAGCCGGCACAACAACTTCGCGAACGTCGTCTTGCCCGAACCCGTTTCGCCCACAATCGCGACGTGCGCGCCGGCCGGGATCTTCACGTTCACGTCGCGCAACACCAACTCGCCACCCCGGTACGCGAACTCCACGTGCTCGGCTTCTACCGACAACGCACCCGGGGGCGGTCGCACACCGTCGCGCGGTTCGGTGACGTCGACCGGCACGTCGAGCATGGCCAGGATCTTGCGCCAACCAGAGATCGCGGTCTGGGTCTGGTCGAGGATCTCGCTCAATTCGCCGATCGGGCTGAGCAAGAGGTTGACGAGGAACATGAACGCGACGACTTTGCCGACGTCGAGCCCCCACGAGCGCCCGTAGTACGCGGTGACCACCACGATCGCGCCCAACGCGATCGCGCCGAAGAAGTCTCCCAGTGGGAACATCGCGGCGAAGTACTTCGCCGCGCGCACACGCGCTCGGTACGCGCCGTCGATCCGATGACGTAGTCGCGAGCGAGCGCGTTCTTGCAGGCCGTACGCGCGGATCACGGCCGCGCCGGTCACCGTCTCCGAGAATTCGGAGAGCATGTCGCCGATGCGGGAACGTTCCTCGTCGTACGCCTTCAGCTGGCGCAGCTGGAAGGCGCGGAAAAGCGGCACGACCGGCGCGTAACACACGATGGTGACGATCGTGAGCTGCCAGGAATACACGAGCATCACCACGATCGTGCCGATGATGAGCGTGCCGTTCACCAGCCACGACATCGCGCCCCACTGCACGAACCGGGCGAGGGTCTCGATATCGCTCGTGACGCGCGACACGAACACACCGCGCCGCGTGGTGGTGTGCTCGGCCATGCTCAAGCGGTGGATGTGCTCGAAGACCCGGACCCGAAGGTTGCACAAGGCCTGTTCCGCGGCCCGCACGAGGCGGTAGTACGTGAACCGGCTGATCGCGAGCACACCGATCGTGATGAGGACGGCAATCGCACACGTAACCGGCACGAACACCGGGCGGTAGCCCTTCGAGTTCAGTACACCCCGATCGAGGATGACCTGGATCAACACCGGGATCGCGAGCTTCCCTGCCGCGGCGACGATGGCGAACACGATCGACGCTTTGATCGCGGCGCGCAGCTCGGGGCTCGCGGCGAGACCGCGCCGCAGCACGCTCATCGCGCCGGCCGTGTCGAGCACTTCGTCGTCGTCGGCAAACGCTTCGAAAACGCGTTCGGTGAACTCGTCGCGTGCTTGCGCCGGGGCGGCGTCCGCAACGGCGTCGTGCGCGGCGTCGTGGAGTGATTCGTCGCGGGTGCGCGCCATTACGCCACCTCTTGTTCGTAGGCGCGCACCATTGCCTCATAGTCGCTGTTCGTGATCAGCAGTTCGGCGTGCGGACCAGATGCGACGATGCGGCCGTCCTGCATGAACAACACTCGATCGGCGAGCGCGATCGTGGAGACGCGGTGCGCGACGATCAGCGTGGTCATGTCGAGCTCGTCGCGCAGGCCGCGGAGGATGCGCGATTCCACGGTGGCGTCGACCGCTGAGGTGGCGTCGTCGAGGAGCAAGAACCGCGGCCGCCGAATGAGCGCACGCGCGAGCGCGATGCGTTGGCGTTGCCCGCCCGACAACGTCACGCCCCGCTCCCCGATCACCGTGTCGTACCTCGCCGGCAGCGTGTCGACGAACGTCGATACCTGGGCGATGCCCGCCGCCCACCGCACCGCGGTCTCGCCGGTGTCGGTGCCGAGCTCGATGTTGTTCGCGAGGCTGTCGGCGAAGAGGAACGACTCCTGGAACACGAGCGCGACCGTCGAACGCAGGTCTTCGCGCGTCGCGGTCATCAGGTCGGTGCCACCGATGCGCACGACGCCCCGGTCGGGCCGGTCGAGCCCCGCGAGCAGTTCGCACAGGGTCGTCTTGCCGCACCCCGTGGGGCCGACCAACGCGACCACTTCGCCGGCATTGATGTGCAGGCTGCAGTCGGCCAGTACCGGCGTGCCTTCACGATGGCCGTACTCGAGGTGCTCGGCGACGACATCGAGCGGTCCGGCGACCAGCGCCTTCGGGTGCGCCGGCAGCGATTCGGGCGCCGCCGCGAGCACGCCGTCGATGCGGTCGAGCGCGACCACCGAACGGGGCATCTCTTCGAGGAGGAACCCGACGACCCGCATGGGGAACGCGAGCAGCGTGAACAGCGACATCGCCTGCACGAGCTCGCCCGGCGTGACCGCGCCTTGCGACACGCGCCACGACCCGAACCCGAGAATCGCAATGATCCCGAGGTTCGGGAGCGAATCGAGCGTCGGTTCGAAGAACGCGCGCAGCGCACCGACTCGCACGCGGGCCACCCGCAGCAGGTCGGCCGACTTCGCGATCCGTTCGACCTCGGCCTTTTCGCGGCCGAGCGTTTTCACCACCAGCGCGCCTTCGAAACTCTCATGGGTGATCGCCGACACGTCGCCGACGCGTTCCTGTACCTCTTGCGCCGGCCGTTCCACCCGGCGCGTGTAGAAGCGGTTCAGCACTGCCATCGCCGGAAAGAGCACCAGTGCGACGAGCGTCAGGAGTGGGTCGACGAGCAGCAGCGCGATCACCGAGAAGAAGATCAGCACGACGAGGCCGGTCGAGAACGGCAACGGGTTGATCACTTCGGCCGCGACCATGACGTCGTTGTCGGCGTGTGCGAGGAGCGTGCCAGTGGCGTGTTCGCGGTGGAACGACAGCGGCACGTCGAGATAGCGGTTGGCGATGTCGTGGCGCAGTGTCGCCATGTTCGCGGCCGCAGTCATGCCCGCGAAGTAGCGGCGGGTGATCACACCGACGCTGCGCACGAACGCGACGGCGATGATCGCGATCGCGCCGGTCCAGATCGTGCCGCGCGCCACGTGCCCCTTAAAGGCTGGAATGATCACATGGTCGGTGACCCGACCGAGCACGACCGTGCCGAGTACCGACGTGAGCGCGAACACGACCGAACCCGCGACCGATGTCGCGAACGGCACCGGGTGCGCCCGGATGAACCGCCGCAGTGTGGTGACGCCGCGGCGCAACAAACTGCGGTCGGATGTTTCGGGCACGAAAAGTCTTCCTCGACGGGGGGCGGCCTCGCAGGCTACCGACCGCCGCGACGTCGATACCCCCGACTTTCCGGCGTTCCGGACGCGTTTAGCGCAAGCGGTCGGCTAAGAACGGAAAGCGCGTCCGGGTGGCGCTGACGACCTCCGGGTCGACGTCGGCGACGAGCACGGTCTCGGTACCGGTACCCGCCACGAGCACCTCGCCCATCGGGTCGATGATGCAACTGTCGCCCACGTAGTCGAGCCCACCGCCACTTCCGACGCGGTTCGCGGCGCACACATAGGCCTGGTTCTCGATCGCGCGTGCTTGCAGCAACACCCGCCAGTGCGTCCGGCGGCTCGCGGGCCAGTTCGCAACGACGACATAGCAATCGGTGTGCGCGGCCGCGTCCCAGAACAGGTACGAGAAGCGCAGGTCGTAGCACACGAGCGGCGTGACGCGGACACCTTCGACGGTGACCGTGATGGGCTCCGCGCCGGGCGCGTAATGCTCGTGCTCGCGGCCGTAGCTGAACGGGTGGATCTTCGCGTAGCGAATCAACGCGCCGTCCGGTGCAGCGAGAACGAGCTGGTTGAACGGACGATCGGCACCCGGCGCCAACTCCGGGACCGACGCGCATACCCACACGTCATGCATGCGCGCCTGTTGCACAAGAAACTGCGTGCTCGCCCCGCCGGGCGGTTCGGCGATCTTCGCGGCATCCATCGAGAATCCCGTGGAGTACATCTCGGTGAGAACAATCAGGCGGGCACCGACGTTCGCCGCGTTGGCGATCAATGCCGCGAGGTGTTCGAAGTTCGCGTTCGGGTCTTCCCACACGATGTCGTGTTGCACGGCGGCGACCTTCATCAGGCGCGCAAAGCCTTCAACCGCGTCACGGCTTCCTCGAGGACGTCGAGACGCTTGCAGAACGTGAACCGCACAAGGGCGCGGCCAAGGTCTTCGTGTTCATAGAACACCACGTTCGGTACCGCGACCACACCACAGCGCGCCGGCAAGGAACGACAGAACCGCAGGCCGTCGTGCTCGCCGAACGGTTCAATGCTCGTGGTGACGAAGTACGTCCCGCTCGGCTCGTACACCTCGAAGCCTGCGACGGCGAGGCCCGCGCAAAGGCGGTCGCGCTTCAGGCGCATGTCGGACGCGATGCCGTCGTAGTACGCGTCGGGAAGGTCGAGCGCGTGCGCGATCGCGTACTGGAAGGGCGCGCCATTCACGTAGGTGAGGAACTGTTTCGCGGTGCGGACGGCGGTGACCAGGTCGGCCGGCCCGCACGCCCACCCGATCTTCCAGCCGGTGAACGAAAACGTCTTGCCACCGGAAGAAATCGTGAGGGTGCGGTCGCGCATGCCGGGCAACGAGGCGAGCGGTATGTGCGTGCCGTCGAACACCAGGTGCTCGTACACCTCGTCGGTGACGGCGACGAGGTCGTGTTCGCGGCACACCGCCGCGATGGTCGCCAGCTCGTCCCGGGTCAGCACCATCCCGGTCGGGTTGTGCGGCGAGTTCAGCAGCAGGAGCGTGGTCCGCGGTCCCACGGCGGCACGGAGCTCGTCGGGATCGAACGTGTACCGCCCGCCGGGCTCCACCGGTGCCCGCAGCGTCACCGGTCGGCGGACGGCGCCGGCGAGCGCGATCGCCGCCGCGTAGGAGTCGTAGTACGGCTCGAAGCACAGGACCTCGTCACCGGGTTCGCACAGCGCCATGATCGCCGCCGTGAGCGCCTCGGTGGCCCCGGCGGTGATGAGCACCTCGGTGTCGGGATCGAGGTCGAACCCGTACACCCGCCGCTGGTGCTCGGCCACGGCGTGCCGCAGCTCGGGGACACCCGCGCCGGGGGCGTACTGGTTCCGCCCGCCGCGGAGGGCGTCGACCGCGGCGTCGAGTACCGCGTCGGGGCCGTCCGTGTCGGGGAACCCCTGCCCGAGGTTGATCGCGCCGGTTGCGGTCGCGAGCGCGGACATCTCGGCG
>JAODBJ010000235.1 GCA_025463905.1 Actinomycetes bacterium | reverse complement strand
CGGACCCGCAGGTGTGGTTGGCGTGCCGCTAGGCACAGGATCGCTCACCAAGACCGTCTGCGCGGGCGAAGCGCGACGTCGAGTTGCGATCGCATTCGTTGTGACGATCCTCGCAAGCGCGGGTCTGGTCGCGATCGCACGGCGATGGCGCGCTTCACCACAACCTCACCCGCAGAACTGAGCCACCGATATGCGATGGGGTCGTAGCGTGTCACGATGCCGATCAAGCCTTGCGCGCTCGGTGCCTGCTCCGCATAATCATCGGACCGCAGATCAACGCGGCCTCCACCACGATCGCGACAATAAGCACGGCTGCGACCGCCGGCCATCTCCACTTGGCCCTGTCGGTGTGTGGCCCAAAGCCTCCCCGATCGTCGGGAATGTTCACCACAGCGGAGATGTAGAGGATCACGAAGCACGAATAAAGAGCCGCGGCCGCGACGCCGAGCGCGAGCACGATTCTCACGGCGATACCAGTTATGCGCCATCGGCGGCGCAGCACACGGCCAACAGGAGGGTCCTTCCTCTTCTGAATGTCCCCACCGCCCGTCACCGGGCGAGCGTGCGTGCTGAGCGCAGGTACTGCAACTGAACTCTGTCTGATGTGACGTGAACCTCTCTCGAAGACGTTAGGACAGCACATGGATGAGCTGCAGCAGGCGCTCGATCAATCGCTCGAACGGGCCAGCGCCTTTACGCGGTCGTTGTTCGCAGGCGACTCGTGGGACGCACACGCAGTCGCCTCGTTCGTCAACCAACAACGCAACATCACGATCGCTGCAGTCACGGCAGCCGGAGAACCGCACGCGGCTGTCGTCATTGCCGCGTGCCTCGACGGGGAAGTGCACTTCACGGTCGCACCTCGTTCTCTGCTCGGACGATGCCTGGAACGGTCGTCCCGGATTGCCTTCTCGGTGTGCGACACACAGCATGCGACGATGGGAAAAGGAACGGCGATCATGGCCGGGCGTTCGCTTGATGACCCGCAACTCGTCGCGCGGCTCGCTGCCACGACTGCGGTCGGGATCTTCACGCCTCCCGATTGGGACGGCTTGATCTATCGCATCGCACTCGAGCGCATCTTCGCGAGCTGACAAGCCGCTCAAGCGCGCGACCGCACCGTCGATCATCCCAACTGGGAACACTGTCGGCAGAGCGGCTTGGTACCGGTCCCGGCTTGACGATGGTGCCGCTGGATCTGCGCACCGTCTGGACAATCGGGATTGGTGTGATGCAGGCGGCGCATCGGAGGCGTGTACCGCAACGCTTCAGTGTGGCTACTCGAACCACGCGCTCGACGGCATCGAGGACCTCGGTAAGGCGACCGAGTTCGTCGCCAAACCTGTCCAACGCAACGAACTGCTGAGCCGCATCCGGGCGTCCCTCGACGAGCCGGAACTGTCGTTCAACTAGCGCTCGAGCGCGCACAACGGACGCAAGTGCCCACGATATGGGCGCTTTTCACTGCGTCGTCGCTCGTACATTTATGGCTGAGCCGAGGGGGTAGCAGCGCATCCGCCCCTGCGTTGCCGCCCCGGCTCGTTCCGACGTTGCTTCGCAGCGCGGGCGCCTACGACTTCGCGATGGTGAAGTAGGCGTTCGACATGTCGGTGATCACGGTGCCCGACGGCAGCGTGCGCGTCACGCGGATCCTTGCCTTCGTCGAAAGCGCAGTGGTCGACGGGATCGTCCAGGTCCAGGTGTGCGCACTCGACGACACCGGGTTCCTGAGCGTCACCGTCGCCAGGCCGGTACGCAGCAACTCGATCTTCACGTTGCTCGAGGGTGTCGTCGCCGCCCATGTGATCGCGTGCTTTGATCCCACGATCCATTTCTGTGCGGTATTCGGCGCGGTGACGGTGAGCAGGTCGCTCCGCATGCGTGTCAGCGCGGCGCCCGCGTCGACGATCCCGGCGCCGCAACCCAGCCACGCGCAGTCGTTCCCGGGGGCAAAGTGGTGCGCGGTGGCGGCGAGGATCGACTTGGCCCCGGCGAGCGTCAAGTCGGGCTTGAGTGACAAGAGAAGCGACACCACACCGGCAACGTGCGGCGCGGCCATCGACGTGCCCGCGTACCACGCGTAGGCGTCGGTGCCGGGCGTCGTCGTACCGTCGTTGAGCGTCGACAACACGCCGGTCGGGGGCAATGTGGTGTCGCTGTAGCGATACATCTCTCCGCCCGGAGCACTGACGGTGAGCTCGGGACCGAAGTTGCTGTAGTACGCGGCGTCGCCTGTGCGAGTGGTCGCACCGACCGTGATGACGTTGTTACACGACGCCGGTGAGTATTTGCTGGCCATGTATCCGTCGTTGCCTGCCGCGACGACGATGATTGCGCCGGCCGCGGTCGCGTCGTCGATCGCGCTTTGCATCGTGAGGCCGCATCCGCCGCCGGTGTATCCACCGAGGCTCATGTTGATGACGTCGGCAGGGTGCGGATTCACCGCGCCGTTGACCGAGATGCCGGCCGCGTAGCGGATGCCGTCGGCAATGTCGCTGAACGTTCCTCCGCCGCATCCGAGGACGCGCACCGGCAGCAACTTCGCGCGCCAGTCGATACCCGCGACGCCGACGTTGTTGTTGGTCGCGGCACCGATCGTGCCCGCGACATGGGTGCCGTGCCACGAGCTGGTGCTGTTCGGGTCGCTGGAGCAGTAGTCGCCGGCATCGGTTGCGTCGGCGTCGCGCCCGTCCCCGTCGTTCGACGAAGCCGGGTCGGTGATCATGTCGTAATCGCCATCGGTGATGATGCGCGTCCCGAAGTCGGCGTGCGGTCGGTATCCGGTGTCGAGCACGGCAACGACAACATTGGACGAGCCCGTGGTGATGTCCCACGCGGTGGGAAGCCCGATGCCGTACGCCGCCGACGACTGGAAGTGCCACTGCAGGCTGAAGCCCGGGTCGTTCGGCACGGCAAACGGCACCGCGATGTAGTCGGGTTCGGCCGATGCAACGGCGCCCGACGCTTCGAGGGTGTGCGCGACCGCGGTCGCGTCGGCACCGGCCGGAAGGTCGATCACGAAAGAACCACCCGAGGTCGGCCGCACGTATCGCATCGCGACGCCGGCGACGTCGGAGAGGTGACCTACTTCGTCTCGGCGCACGGCGGCCGCGGAGACACGAACCGGAAAGGTCACAACGAGGCCGTGTGCGACGGGCTGCCGTGCGGCGAGCGGCGTCGCGTCGATCGAACCGCGAGTCGATGTCGATGGCGCGGCGTGCGCGGCTGCTGCCGACAAACTCGCTGACGGCAACGTGGCGAGAAAGCTGACGGAAATCAGCGCGACCAATCCGCGTCGAGCATGGCGGCCGTTCACGAGCTCTCCCTGGAAGACGACTGGTTCCGCAGTGTCCATGGAGTCCCAGGGCAATGAAAGGACGGGCGCTCCTAGGTGAAGGAATTCACAACTGCGCTGGTTATTCGCGGGCGTTCCGGTACGGCGCGGCTGCGGATGGGTAGCGCGCCGGGCATGGAAACCTGGGACGCGATCCGATCACGACGTGACGTTCGCCAGTACGACGGCCGCCCGATTCCGGAGCGTGATCTCGACCTGATCCTCGAGGCGGGTCGCCGGTCGCCGTCGTCGTCGAACAAGCAACGATGGGACTTCGTCGTCGTCACCGATCGCGCCGAACTCGGCGAGCTCGCGAAGGTGTGGCAGCACGCGCAACATGTTGCATCGTCGGCCGCGACGATCGCACTGGTGGCGCCGATCCCCGGTGACGACTACGACCGCGACTCGACTCACTACGACCTCGGTCAGGCGGCGATGTGCATCATGCTCGAAGCGACGTCGCTCGGTGTCGGGAGCGCGCATACGAAAGTCGAGGATCAAGCGGTCGCACGCACGA